>NZ_LT629772.1:3978540-4284581 GCF_900105385.1 Microlunatus soli
GAGTGCTGCTGCGAACTCATCGGTGATGTCCCTCTGCTCGTCTCGGTCTGGTTCTGCTGTCTCGGTCTGGTGCTGTTCGTCTCGGTCTGGTTGTGACGGTTGAGGTCTGAGTGGTGGATCAGTGGGTGTCGCCGATCACCTGGTGCGCGACGGCGAAGCCGGTACGGACCGGCTCGCTGTTGCGCCGGTCCTGCAGGCAGACCAGGTATTCGGTCATCGCCAGGTCGAGGTCGGCGACCGGTCGGGCGACCACCCGCGGGTCGTCGGGGACCTCCCGTTCGGCACTGATCCCGATCCCGATGCCCTCCCGTACGGCGACATGGACGGCCTCGCGGGTGTCCACGGTCAAGACGTCGCCCAGCGCCAGTTCCACCGCCGCGACGGCGGTGGTGAAGCGCCGCCGGGTCATCGACTGCGGTTCGCGGAGCACGAGGCGTTCGGCGACCAACCGGGCGGCCGGCAGCGCGGTGAGGTGGGCGAGTGGATGATCGGTGGGGACGATCGCGACCAGGTCGTTGCGCATCAGTGGCTCGGCATGCAGTCCGGCATGCGTCCCGGGGTCCGCGGTGATCGCGACATCGGCCTGCTGGTCGAGGACCTCGGCGACCACCTGTTCGGAGTTGCCGGAGCTGAGCATCACCCGCAGTCCCGGATGTTGTCGTTCCAGCTCGGCGAAGATCGGCACCGCGTGCACCGGCGCCGAGGCCGCCAGCCGCAGCTCGCCGGTGTGCAGGTCCTGGGCGTCGGAGAGCAGCCGATCGGCCTCGAGTTCCAGTCGGGCCAGCCGACGGGTCACCTGATACAGCCGTTCACCCAGCGCGGTGAGCCGGATCGAACGTCCCGACCGCGTGAACAGCGAAACCTCGAACCGTGCCTCCAGCGATTTGACCTGCTCCGACAGGGTCGGCTGGCTGATCGCCGAGCGGCGCGCCGCGCCGGTGAAGCTGCCGGCCTCCGCCACCGCGTTGAAGGCCCGCAGATGCAGCGGGTTGATCATCGGCAGAGCCGATTGAAGTGTCGTAAAGATCGATATGACCTATACATGTCCGTCATCGTAGCGACCCCGTCGGGCCGGCGTGGCGGGGTCGCCGGGTTCCCGGTGCAGGAGTCTTCTGCAGGTCGTGCGAATGTTGCCCGCGCGTCGCTTGCTCGCGCCGGGTCGATGAGTATGCTCGTTCCCGTTGAGCCGCGGGGACCGCTGCAGTCGGTGTCCTCGAGGTCGGGTCAGAGGCGACTCGGCCGGGACGGTTCCCGCGTGGTGTGCCCGCTGGGGTTGACAATCCGCCGATCGCGTTGTAGTGTGTTATTTCGCCCATGCATACCTTCGACCCGGTTCTCTTGACTCGGGTCGTTTGTCGTGCATAGGCGCGGGTCAACCGATGGCACCTGCCAGCAGGATCCCGCAACTCAACTGAACAGCCGCTACGACACTCCGAATCGCCCGCGAGCTCCTCGGAAGGACCACTCTTGGCCGCCTCGCGCACTGCCTCAACCCACTCCAAGAAGTCGCCTATCTCGGCTTCCGGCCGTATCTCTTTCGCCAAGATCGACGAACCACTCGAGGTCCCGAATCTGCTCGACCTGCAGACCCGGTCCTTCGACTGGCTGGTCGGGAACGACGTGTGGAAGGCACGCGTCGAGGCGGATCTGGCCGCTGGACGTACCGACGTCAACACCAAGTCCGGACTCGAAGAGGTCTTCGAGGAGCTGTCCCCGATCGAGGACTTCTCCCAGACCATGTCGCTGTCGTTCCGTGACTACCGGTTCGAGCCGCCGAAGTATTCGGTGGAGGAGTGCAAGGAGCGCGACGTCAACTACGCCGCGTCCCTGTTCGTGACCGCCGAGTTCATGAACAACGAGACCGGCGAGATCAAGAGCCAGACCGTGTTCATCGGCGACTTCCCGCTGATGACCGAGAAGGGCACCTTCATCGTCAACGGCACCGAGCGTGTCGTGGTCTCCCAGCTCGTCCGGTCCCCGGGCGTCTACTTCGAACAGACCCCGGACAAGACCTCCGACAAGGAGATCTTCACCGCCAAGATCATCCCGTCCCGGGGCGCCTGGCTGGAGTTCGAGATCGACAAGCGGGACACCGTCGGTGTCCGTCTGGACCGCAAGCGCAAGCAGAACGTCACCGTGCTGCTGAAGGCGCTCGGCTGGACCGACGCGCAGATCCTGGAGGAGTTCGGCGACTACGAGTCGATGCGGCTCACCCTGGAGAAGGACCACACCTCCACCCAGGACGAGGCCCTGCTCGACATCTACCGCAAGCTCCGTCCGGGCGAGCCGCCGACCCGTGAGGCCGCCCAGACCCTGTTGGAGAACTACTACTTCAACCCCAAGCGCTACGACCTGGCCAAGGTCGGTCGCTACAAGATCAACAAGAAGCTCGGCCTTGACCTGCCGTTCGACCAGCAGGTGTTGACCACCGAGGACATCGTCGACACGATCAAGTTCATCGTCGCGCTGCACGAGGGCAAGGAGACGCTGCCCGCGCCGAACGGCACCGACCTGGTGGTCGAAGAGGACGACATCGACCACTTCGGCAACCGCCGGCTGCGGACCGTCGGCGAGCTGGTGCAGAACCAGCTCCGGACCGGTCTGTCCCGGATGGAACGCGTCGTCCGCGACCGGATGACCACCCAGGACGTGGAGGCCATCACCCCGCAGACGCTGATCAACGTCCGCCCGGTGACTGCGGCGCTGCGGGAGTTCTTCGGCACCTCGCAGATGTCGCAGTTCATGGACAACACCAACCCGTTGTCGGCGCTGACCCAGAAGCGCCGGCTGTCGGCGCTCGGCCCGGGCGGTCTGTCCCGTGACCGCGCCGGCATGGAAGTCCGTGACGTGCACACCTCGCACTACGGCCGGATGTGCCCGATCGAGACCCCGGAAGGCCCGAACATCGGCCTGATCGGCTCGCTCGCCTCGTTCGCCCGGGTGAACGCGTTCGGCTTCATCGAGACGCCGTACCGCAAGGTCATCGACGGCAAGGTCACCGACCAGATCGACTATCTGACCGCCGACGAGGAGGACCGCTTCGACGTCGCCCAGGCCAACGCCAAGGTCGACGACGACGGCACCTTCGTCGAGGAGCGGGTGCTGGTCCGTAAGCGGCACGGTGAGACCGACGAGATCCGCGCCGAAGAGGTCGACTACATCGACGTCTCGCCGCGCCAGATGGTGTCGGTCGCGACCGCGATGATCCCGTTCCTGGAGCACGACGACGCCTCCCGCGCGTTGATGGGCTCCAACATGCAGCGGCAGGCTGTTCCGCTGGTCAAGTCCGAGGCGCCGTTCGTCGGCACCGGGATGGAGTACCGCGGCGCGGTCGATGCTGCCGACGTGACCACCGCCAAGGCGGCCGGTGTTGTGCAGTCGGTCTCGGCCGATCTGATCGAGATCGCCCAGGACGACGGCAACTACCGCACCTACAAGCTGGACAAGTTCCAGCGGTCCAACCACGCCACCTGCATCAACCAGCGTCCGCTGGTCACCTCCGGTCAGCGCGTCGAGGTCGGTACGCCGATCGCCGACGGTCCCTGCACCGACGGTGGCGAGATGTCGCTGGGTCGCAACCTGCTGGTCGCGTTCATGCCCTGGGAGGGTCTGAACTACGAGGACGCGATCATCCTCAACCAGCGGCTGGTCCAGGACGACGTCCTCACCTCGATCCACATCGAGGAGCACGAGGTCGACGCCCGCGACACCAAGCTGGGTGCGGAGGAGATCACCCGCGACATCCCCAACGTCAGCGAAGAGATGCTGGCCGACCTGGATGAGCGCGGCATCGTCCGGATCGGTGCCGAGGTCGGCACCGGCGACATCCTGGTCGGCAAGGTCACCCCGAAGGGCGAGACCGAGCTGACCCCGGAGGAGCGGCTGCTCCGCGCGATCTTCGGTGAGAAGGCGCGCGAGGTGCGTGACACCTCGCTGAAGGTCCCGCACGGCGAGTCCGGCACCGTCATCGGCGTCCGGGTCTTCGACCGCGAGTCCGACGACGAGCTGTCCCCGGGTGTCAACCAGTTGGTCCGGGTCTACGTGGCCCAGAAGCGGAAGATCCAGGACGGCGACAAGCTCGCCGGCCGGCACGGCAACAAGGGCGTCATCTCCAAGATCCTGCCGAGCGAGGACATGCCGTTCCTGGAGGACGGCACTCCGGTCGACATCATCCTGAACCCGATGGGCGTCCCGAGCCGGATGAACGTCGGCCAGGTGCTGGAGACCCACCTCGGCTGGGTCGGCAAGCAGGGTTGGGACGTCGAAGGCGTCGACGAGCCCTGGGCCGAGCGGCTGCGGTCGGTCGGGCTGAGCCATGTCGACGGCAACTCGCGGCTGGCCACCCCGGTGTTCGACGGTGCGACCGAGGACGAGATCACTGGTCTGCTCGGCAACACGCTGCCCAACCAGGACGGCGACCGGATGGTCAACTCCGACGGCAAGGCACGGTTGTTCGACGGACGCTCCGGCGAGCCGTTCCCGGACCCGGTCGGTGTCGGCTACATCTACATGCTGAAGCTGCACCACCTGGTCGACGACAAGATCCACGCCCGGTCAACCGGCCCGTACTCGATGATCACCCAGCAGCCGCTCGGTGGTAAGGCGCAGTTCGGTGGCCAGCGGTTCGGTGAGATGGAGGTCTGGGCACTGGAGGCGTACGGCGCCGCCTGGGCCCTGCAGGAGTTGCTGACCATCAAGTCCGACGACATCCCGGGCCGGGTCAAGGTCTACGAGGCGATCGTCAAGGGCGAGAACATCCCCGAACCGGGGATCCCGGAATCGTTCAAGGTGCTGGTGAAGGAGATGAAGTCCCTCTGCCTGAATGTCGAGGTGCTCAGCTCGGACGGTACCGAGGTCGAGCTCCGCGATTCCGAGGACGACACCTACCGTGCCTCCGACGAGTTCGGGATCGACCTGTCGCGCCGTCCCGGCGCCGACCTCGGAGTCGAAGAAGTCTGACCAACCGCAGAGTTGTCAGAACGTGGTTGCGCTATAGCCCAACTACCTTCTGACAACTCCGGTGGGGTCAGTCCCAAGAGCCAACAAACTTCCTCAGCATTAAGAGATAAGAGAGACAGACACTGTGCTCGATGTGAACTTCTTCGACACGATCCGGATCGGCTTGGCCAACGCCGACGAGATCCGGGCCTGGTCCTTCGGCGAGGTCAAGAAGCCCGAGACCATCAACTACCGCACGCTCAAGCCCGAGCGTGACGGTCTGTTCTGCGAAAAGATCTTCGGTCCCACCCGGGACTGGGAGTGCTACTGCGGTAAGTACAAGCGGGTGCGGTTCAAGGGCATCATCTGTGAGCGCTGTGGCGTCGAGGTGACCCGGTCCAAGGTCCGCCGTGAGCGGATGGGCCACATCGAGCTGGCCGCCCCGGTCACCCACATCTGGTACTTCAAGGGTGTCCCGAGCCGGCTCGGCTACCTGCTGGACATCGCCCCGAAGGACCTGGAGAAGGTCATCTACTTCGCGGCGTACATGATCACCTCGGTCGACGAGGATGCGCGGCACCGCGACCTGTCCTCGCTGGAGGGCAAGATCGAGGTCGAGCGCAAGCAGCTCGAGGGCCGCCGGGACTCCGACATCGAGACCCGGATGAAGAAGCTCGAGGAGGACATGGCGACCCTCGAGTCCGAGGGTGCCAAGTCCGACGTCAAGCGGAAGACCCGTGAGGGCGCCGAGCGTGAGGTCAAGCAGTTGCGTGACCGTGCGCAGCGTGAGCTCGATCGGCTGGACGCGGTCTGGAACCGCTTCAAGAACCTCAAGGTCCAGGACCTCGAGGGCGACGAGATCCTCTACCGCGAGATGAAGAACCGGTTCGGCAAGTATTTCGCCGGTTCGATGGGTGCCGACGCGATCCAGAAGCGTCTGCAGACCTTCGATCTGGACGCCGAGGCGGCCAACCTGAAGGAGACCATCCAGACCGGCAAGGGTCAGCGCAAGACCCGTGCGCTGAAGCGGCTGAAGGTCGTCTCGGCGTTCCTGCAGACCCGCAACGCGGCCGACGCGATGGTGCTGGACGCCGTCCCGGTCATCCCGCCGGATCTGCGGCCGATGGTCCAGCTCGACGGTGGCCGGTTCGCCACCTCCGACCTGAACGACCTGTACCGCCGGGTGATCAACCGGAACAACCGGCTGAAGCGGCTTCTTGATCTTGGTGCGCCCGAGATCATCGTGAACAACGAGAAGCGGATGCTGCAGGAGGCCGTCGACTCGCTGTTCGACAACGGCCGCCGCGGCCGTCCGGTCACCGGACCGGGCAACCGTCCGCTGAAGTCGATCTCCGACATGCTGAAGGGCAAGCAGGGCCGCTTCCGGCAGAACCTGCTGGGCAAGCGCGTCGACTACTCCGGCCGTTCGGTCATCGTGGTCGGCCCGCAGCTGAAGCTGCACCAGTGTGGTCTGCCGAAGGCGATGGCGCTGGAGCTGTTCAAGCCGTTCGTGATGAAGCGGCTGGACGACCTCAACCACGCCCAGAACATCAAGTCCGCCAAGCGGATGGTCGAGCGCCAGCGCCCGGTCGTCTGGGACGTCCTGGAAGAGGTCATCGCCGAGCACCCGGTGCTGCTGAACCGCGCACCGACTCTGCACCGGTTGGGCATCCAGGCCTTCGAGCCCCAGCTGATCGAGGGCAAGGCCATCCAGATCCACCCGCTCGTCTGTACGGCGTTCAACGCCGACTTCGACGGTGACCAGATGGCGGTCCACCTGCCGTTGTCCGCCGAGGCCCAGGCCGAGGCCCGGATCCTGATGTTGTCCACCAACAACATCCTGAAGCCGGCCGACGGTCGCCCGGTGACCATGCCCACCCAGGACATGATCATCGGCGGCTACTTCCTGACCATGGACCGGGACGATGTCTTGGGCAGCGGTCGGGTGTTCGGTTCGGTGGCCGAGGCACAGATGGCGTTCGACCTGCACGAGATCGGTGCCCAGGCCAAGGTGAAGATCCGGATGCGGGACATCGTTCCGCCGGCCGGCTCCGAGCTGCGACCCGACGGCACCATCCTGCTGGAGACCACGCTGGGACGCGCCCTCTTCAACGAGGCGCTGCCGGACGACTATCCGTTCGTCAACAACGAGGTCGGCAAGAAGCAACTCGGCGCGATCATCAACGATCTGGCCGAGCGCTACCCGAAGTCCGAGGTGGCCGGCTGCCTGGACGCGTTGAAGACGCTCGGTTTCCACTGGGCCACCCGGTCCGGTGTCACCGTGTCCATCGGCGACGTCTCCACCCCGGCCGACAAGGCCGAGATCCTGTCCGAGTACGAGGGACGGGCGGAGAAGGTCGACAAGCAGTACGACCGCGGTTTGATCACCGAGGACGAGCGCCGCCAGGAACTGATCGAGATCTGGACCGACGCGACCAGCGTGCTCGGACAGGCGATGGAGAAGAACTTCTCCCACACCAACCCGATCTACATGATGGTGCACTCGGGCGCTCGCGGAAACATGGTGCAGATGCGCCAGATCGCCGCCATGCGCGGCCTGGTGGTCAACCCGAAGGGCGAGATCATCGCCCGGCCGATCAAGTCCAACTTCCGTGAGGGCCTGACCGTGTTGGAGTACTTCAACTCCACCCACGGTGGTCGGAAGGGACAGGCCGACACCGCACTGCGGACCGCCGACTCGGGTTACCTGACCCGGCGTCTGGTGGACGTCAGTCAGGACGTGATCATCCGCGAGGAGGACTGCGGCACCGAGCGCGGCCTGACCAAGACCATCGCCACCGACGAGAACGGTGTGCTGGTCGCCGACGAGCACGTCGAGACCGCGGTCTACGCCCGTAGCCTGGCTGTCGACGTCCTGGACAAGGACGGCAACGTGCTGCTGCCGGCCGGAGTTGATCTTGGTGACGTCAACATCAAGTTGCTGATCGACAACGGTGTGTCCACCGTCAAGGTGCGCAGCGTCCTCACCTGTGAGGCCGCCACCGGCACCTGCGCGATGTGCTACGGCCGTTCGCTGGCCAGCGGCAAGCTGGTCGACGTCGGCGAGGCCGTCGGTATCGTCGCGGCGCAGTCGATCGGTGAGCCCGGCACCCAGCTGACGATGCGGACCTTCCACACCGGTGGTGTGGCCGGTGACGACATCACCCAGGGTCTGCCGCGTGTCGTCGAGCTCTTCGAGGCCCGTACCCCGAAGGGCAAGGCGCCGATCGCCGAGACCGCCGGCCGGATCGAGATCGAGGACGGTGACCGTTCCAAGAAGTTGATCATCACCCCCGACGACGGTTCGGACAAGATCGAGATCGCGGTCAGCCGCCGGGTCCGGCTGCTGGTCGACGACGGTGATCATGTCGGTGTCGGTGAGCAGCTGACCGCCGGTACCCCGGATCCGCAGGACGTGCTGCGCATCCTTGGTGTCCGCAAGGTCCAGGAGCACCTGGTCGAAGAGGTGCAGACCGTGTACCGCACGCAGGGTGCGGAGATCCACGAGAAGCACATCGAGATCATCGTCCGGCAGATGCTGCGCCGGGTCACGGTGATCGAGTCCGGTGACTCCGAGCTGCTGGCCGGTGACCTGGTCGACCGTCCGTCGTATGAGTCGGCCAACCGTACGGTGGTCGCCGAGGGCGGTACCCCGGCCTCGGGTCGTCCGGTGCTGATGGGCATCACCAAGGCGTCGCTGGCGACCGAGTCGTGGCTGTCGGCGGCCTCCTTCCAGGAGACCACCAAGGTGCTCACCGACGCGGCGATCCACGGCAAGTCCGACTCCCTGGTCGGTCTGAAGGAGAACGTCATCCTCGGCAAGCTGATCCCGGCCGGCACCGGCCTGGAGCGTTACCGCAACATCCGGGTGGAGCCCACCGCGGAGGCGCGTGCGCAGGCGTACTCGATGGTCGGCTACGACCCGTTCGACTACGACTTCGGTTCCAGCAGCGGCGCAGCCGTCCCGCTGGAGGAGTTCGACATCGGCGGCGACTACCGCTGATCACGGCGTAACCCACGAAGGGGCGGCCCCGGTTGATCCGGGCCGCCCCTTCGTCGTCCCTCAGCCCAGTCCCGGCCGCACCGGTTGCGTACCGTCGCACCGTGTGTACCTGGTGCGAAGGTACGCAATTGCTGCGGCTGTGTGGTCCTTCAGGGTCGGGTTGTCCGATGCCCTGGGCACAGTCCCGGCCGCACCGTTTGCGTACCTTCGCACCGTGTATACGTGGTGCGAAGGTACGGGAGGGGTGCGGCGGGGCCGTGCAGTCCGCGGTCCGCGGCCGCGTCGTGCTACGGGCGACCGTGGACTTATCCCCAGGCTGAGAACCGGATCAATCGTTGTCCACAGGCCGAACAGGTCGGGTCTGTCATCTGCAGTGTGGAGGTATGAGGGACCTTCTCCTGGCACGCGATCTGGCGGCCGACGGTATTGATCACAACGAGCTTCGACAGATGCGACAGCGCGGCGAGATTCGCCGGATCCGCCGCGGTGCTTACAGCGATTCTGCCGATCAGCCGCTGCTGGACGAGCACCGCCTGCTGATCCGAGCCGCCGCCGCAGTCACCGAGTCCGACTCGGTGGTCAGTTTCGGATCGGCCGGAGTGCTGCACGATCTGCCGGTCGAACCGGACGCGTACCGGCGAGTGCACCTGACCCGGAAACGCAACAGCGGTGGGCGGATCCGGCGTGGGGTGCACGTGCACGTCGCGCCGTTGGGCGACTCGGAGATCGTCGATCTTGCCGGCATTCCGGTGACGAGCCTCGATCGGACATTCGTCGACCTGGCGAGGACGACGAGTCTGCAGGACGGTGTTGCCATCGGCGATGCCGCTCTGCGCAGGGGAATGGACATGGGCTCGGTCACAGACCAACTGGAGGCGGCGAACTATCGCCGGGGCATCCGCAAGGCACGTCGAGTCGCCTCGATGCTCGACATCCGTAGTGAGAGCGTCGGCGAATCCCGGAGCAGGCTCGTGATGATCGAGCAGGACCTGCCGCGACCGGAGCTCCAGGTCGAGTTCAACGGCGATGACGGGTTCGCGGCGGCCGTCGACTTCTACTGGCACGAGTTCGACGTCATCGGGGAATTCGACGGCAAGATCAAGTACGGCCGACTGCTCCGCCCGGGCGAGGAACCCGGCGACGCCGTGTTCCGGGAGAAGCAACGCGAGGACCGGCTGCGTGAGATGGGCTTCATCGTCGTTCGCTGGACGTGGGACGATCTCTTCACCCCCGGGCTGCTGGCTGCCCGCATTCGACGGGCCTTTGCCCTTGCTCGCCGGGCTCATTGACATCGTGCTGATTGACTCACACGTCGCGACACCGGCGCACTTCGCACCCCCTGCGTACCTTCGCACCCCGCACACAGGGTGCGAAGGTACGCAAACGGTGCGGCGGGAATGGGGTCTGGCGGGCGGGCGGGGCGTGCGGTGGGAGCATCTCGCAGGCTGATCGGGACGTGGCGGCGACGAGTGCGGGGTGCGAGTATTGCAGTATGAGATCTGCGTATCAGGATGCGGACACGCGGGTGGGGGTGAGCCGGCGTTGGGCGATGCTCGGGGTCGGGCTGCTCGACCAGGCCGTCAGCGCGTACTTCGTGCACGGCGCAGCATTTCTGATTCCCGAGCTCAACCGCCACGGGTTCACGCTGGCGCAGGCCGGTGCCCTGGTGGCGGCACCGACGATCGGCATCATGCTGACGTTGATCTTGTGGGGCACGATCGTCGATCGGTACGGCGAACGGCGGGCCTTGATCATCGGACTGTCGCTGACGGCCGCGGCAGCCGTCGGCGCGGCGTTGGTCGGTGGGCAGAGCGGGTCGACAGTCGGCGCCGGGCGGATCGCCGGCCTGGCGCTCTTCCTCGGACTCGGTGGAATGGCGGCCGCCAGCTGCAATGTCGCCAGCGGTCGGATCGTGGTCGGCTGGTTCCCGGCGCACCGGCGCGGGCTGGCGATGGGGATCCGGCAGATGGCCCAGCCGCTGGGGGTCGGGATCGCGGCGCTCACCGTACCGACCGTCGCCGAACGATTCGGGTTGGGTGGTGCGTTGTGGCTGCCCGCCGGTCTGGCCGTGATCGCCGTGCTGGCGACGGTCATCATCGTCATCGACCCGCCGCGCCCGTCGAAGAAGACCGCCGGTGATACCGGTCAGCTGAACAATCCGTACCGCGGATCGCGCTTCTTGATCAGGATCCATGCGGTCTCGGTGCTGCTGGTGGTGCCGCAGTTCACGGTCTGGACGTTTTCCCTTGTCTGGTTGGTATCCGACCGAGGCTGGTCAGCTGCGTCCGCAGGTCTGCTGGTGGCCGGAACGCAGTTCCTCGGAGCCTTCGGACGGATCGGCGCCGGCCAACTCTCCGACCTGGTCCGTAGCCGGATGCGTCCGTTGCGATGGGTCGCGATCGCCGCCGCTGTCACCATGGGTCTGCTCGCGCTGCTTGATCAACTCCACTCCCCGGTTGCGGTGCTGCTGATGGTGGTCGCGTCAGTGATCACTGTCGCCGACAACGGACTGGCGTTCACCTCGATCGCCGAGACGGCGGGACCGTTCTGGTCGGGTCGGGCACTCGGCGCGCAGAACACCGCGCAGTTCCTCACTGCCTCGGCCGTCGGCCCGGTCGTCGGCGCGCTGATCGGTGCCGTTGGCTTCCCGCTCGCGTTCGCGGTCGTCGCCCTCTGCCCGGTGGCCGCTGCGCCGCTGGTGCCCGGCGATGCCGCTGCCGATCGCCACCGTACCAATCGCTCCGAGCGGTCGGCCCGATCCTGAACTCAGCCCGGATCGATGGATCCAAGCTCAGCTCGGCAGCGAGCTTCGCCGATGGACCGGGGCGAAGAGCCGCGCGGCGTACGGGGCGGCCTCGGCGATCGAGGGCAGCCGGGCGAGCACCTCGGCGACCCGGTCCTCGTCAGGGTGCGGCGACCGCCAGAGCAGATCGATGCCGGCAGGAGTGAACGGAGTCCTGGCAAACGAGGACAGCGCCCAGTCCGCCTCGGTTGCCAGCATCCGCCAGCGGCTGCTGGTCCAGCGGGTGACGGCACCGAGCCCGCGCCAGATCCAGCCGTCGCCCGAGTCATCGGTGGTACGGCTGTCCACACCGATCACGACCTGGTCCCGGCCGGCGCGGCGATAGGTCACGGTGTCGGTCACTCGACCGTCCGGTAGCGGGGTATAGCTGATCGCCGGATCGGTCCGGGTCCGCCAGAACGGCAGGCTGGTGCGGACCACGTACCAGGTGCCGTTCATCTCCGGTCCGGGATCCGGCGGTTCCGGCGGAATGATCATGGTCAGGAGAGCTGGGATTCGCGGACCCAGGCCAGATAGTCGTCGCTCACCTTGCCGGTCACGTACTCGCCGGTGAAGCAGCTGACGTCCAGCTCGGTGATCGGCGAACCCTCGGTGATCGCGGACTGCAGGTCGTCGATCTCGGCGTAGATCAGTCGGTCGGCGCCGAGTTGATCACTGATCTCGGGGATCTTGCGATTGTGCGCGATCAGTTCCTCCGGAGACGGCATGTTGATGCCGTACACGTTCGGATAGCGGACCGGTGGAGCGGCGGAGGCGAAGCTGACCTTGTTGGCGCCGGCCGCCCGGGCCAGCTCGATCACCTGGGAGGAGGTGGTGCCGCGGATGATCGAATCCTCCACCAGCAACACGTTCTTGCCCTTGAACTCACTGCTGATCGGATTCAGTTTCTGCCGCACACTGCGCCGCCGGGTCGCCTGCCCGGGCATGATGAAGGTCCGGCCGACGTAGACGTTCTTGTAGAAGCCCTCGCGGTATTCGATGCCGAGGTTCCGGGCGACCTGCATGGCCGACGGCCGGGCCGAGTCGGGGATACACATCACGACGTCGATATCGCCCAGCGACATGTGCTCGCGGACCCGGGTGGCGAGTCGGTCACCCATCCGCTGTCGGGCCTCGTAGACCGAGATGCCGTTCATGATCGAATCGGGCCGGGACAGATAGATGTACTCCAGCGCGCAGGGCACCAAGCGGGTCTGCTCGGCACACTGGGCGGCGAAGAACTCCCCGTTCTGGCTGATGAAGATCGCCTCGCCGGGCTCGACGTCGCGGACCACCGCGAAGCCGGAGGCCTCGAGGGCAACCGACTCCGAGGCGATCATCCACTCGGTCCGACCGCCGGTGTCGCGACGTCCGATGATCAACGGCCGGATCCCGTACGGATCCCGGAAGGCGAGCAGCCCGTAACCGGCGATCAGGCTGACCACCGCGTACGACCCCTCGAGCCGTTGCTGGGTCTGCCGAACCGCGGCGAAGATCTGCTCCGGCTCGAGCTCGATCCCACTGATCTGCGACTGCAGCTCGGTGGCCAGCACGTTGAGCAGCAACTCGGTGTCACTGGTGGAGTTCACATGCCGCCGGTCGATGTGGAACAGGGCGTCGGCCAGCTCACGGACATTGGTCAGATTGCCGTTGTGCACCAGCGTGATGCCGTACGGCGCGTTGACGTAGAACGGCTGCACCTCGCGCTCGTTGGCCGCGTCGCCGCGGGTGGTGTAGCGGACGTGGCCGAGGCCGACGCTGCCGAGCAGGGACCGCATGTCCCGGGTCCTGAACGCCTCCCGCACCTGGCCGCGGGTCTTGGAGGAGTGGAAGGTCGGGCCGTCCATCGTGACGATCCCGGTCGCGTCCTGGCCGCGGTGCTGTAGTTGCAGCAGGGCGTCATAGATCTGCTGGTTGACCGGATCGGAGGAGACGATGCCGACGATGCCGCACATGTGCTGACTTGCTCCTGCAGGTTGGAAGGCCGCTGTCGGTCAAGTCTCCCATCGAGCTGCCGTCGAGCTCGCATCGAGGTGCTGCGGACGTCCGATCGCGCGGCGGAGATCGGCACAGACTTCGGCGATCGGACGCTCGGCGTCGATCCGTCGGACATCCGGTCGCTCGATCGTTTCGAGCACCCGCCGGACGTCGCGAAGCTGCGGCTGGTCGAAGAATTCCGTTGCCGATGGATACCGTACGGGGTCTCGGCGGTGGCGCTGCTCCAGCCGCCGGATGCAGGTCGCCGGCGAACACTCCAAGATGACCGGCTGCGGCCGCACCCCGGTCCGCCGACCGATCGCATCCAACGCGTCCCACTGGAACTGCCAGCCAAGACTGCAGTCGATGATCACCGAACACCGGTGACCGACGATCTCCTCGGCCACGGCGAACAAGGTGGCATATCCGGCGCGGAACGCCAGCGACGACAGGCCGGAATCGCTGCCGTGTTGGACCAGCACGTCCTTGATCGTGTTCCCGAACAGGTCCGATGCCAGCACCGGGTAGCCGAGCTCGGTCGCGACGATGCCGGACACCGAGCTCTTTCCCGAGCCGGGGAATCCGCCGACGGCGATCAGCTGTGCCTCGGTCTGCGGCATCGGAACCCCTTTGCGACGGCCTGTCTCCCGCAGGCTACGCCCGGTTCGCCACGGCTCAGACGGTCAAGGTCAGGATACTCAGCGAGTGCGGCGGGAAGGTCCAGGCGCCATCGACACCGGCCACCTCGCCGTGATCGATGACGGTCACCGCGTCCGGGCGATCCAGCGTGTTGGCGGTGTCCGGATCGTCGACATCGCCACCCAGGCAGCGGATCCGTGCGGTACGCGGCAGCTCGCCGTTGTCGTCCAGCAGCACCTTCGCGGTGATCGTGTCGGTCCGGTTCCGGTTGATCACGGCGAGCCGCAGCGACCCGTCGCCGGCCCGGGTCGCGGACACGTCGAGATCGGGGATGGTCCCCGGCGCGGTACGGAAGCTGCCGTCGGAGTTGCGGACGTCGCCGAACCGGACCGATCCGTTGCGGGCAGGACCGCGGACCTCCGAGGCCAACGCCGTCCGGCCGGTCTGCTCCCGGTAGAGCTTCCAGACGTGAAAGGCCGTGGACCGTACGGCGCCGCCCGGCCGACCGACCACGATCCCGTTGGCGTTGACCAGGTTGACCGCGTTGGTCATCGCGAACGGCGCAGCCAGTCCGGCCGTCCGGTGGGTGGCGTTGAAGACGCCGGCGTAGAACAACGCATCGGTCAGCGTCCGCGGATCCCACCGGTTGACCCGGTAACCGGTCGGCTCGGCATCATCGCTCGGCAGCGAGCGGGGAGCGGTGCCACCGTCGTCGCCCGGCTGCGGTTCGGGCCAGTGGTTCGGCTCGACGTGCCGGATGTTCCACTCGTCCATCACCAGCCGTGGCGGTCGGTCCAGCCCGGCCCGGTCGGACAGCTCGGAGACCAGTGCGGCGTAGGACTGCAGCTCGGTCTCGAAATGCACATTCTGGGACAGCGCGTCGTCGTAGTCGGCCCGGTAGAGCCGGGTGTTGGCGCCGTACAGATGCATCGACAGCATGTCCAGCTGCCGACCTGCCCGCTGCAGCAGTTCACGGGTCCAGTGCTCCTGGTCCTCGTGCTGCCCGCGTTGGATGCCGACCCCGATGGTGATGATGTCCGGGTCCACCGACTTCATGAACATCGCGTGCTCGCGGGCATCCCGGGCATATTGCTCGGCGCTGCGGTTGCCCATCTGCCACGGCCCGTAGACCTCGTTGCCGACGCCCCAGTAGCGCACTGACCAGGGCTGTTCGCGGCCGTTCCTGGCGCGCTGTCCGGCCAACGTCGTCCCGGTGGCATTGGTGTATTCGACCCAACGGACCGCTTCGTCGACGTCGCGGGCGCTGTGTGCGAGGTAGGGCCGGCCGCCGATCGCCTCGCACCAGGCCAGGAACTCGTCGGTGCCGAACCGGTTGGTCTCCCTGCTGCCCCAGGCCAGCTCCAGTCGGGTCGGGCGGTCGTCCTTCGGGCCGATCCCGTCGGTCCAGTGATAGGCGGAGGTGAAATTGCCGCCCGGCCACCGGATCGGTGCCGGCATCAGCTCCTGGCACAACTCGAGCACGTCGGCTCGCAGCCCCTGCAGCAGGCCGGGATCGGGAAGCGACAACGGCGACCCCTCGTCCATCACGCCGCCCTCGATGTTCCCGAAGAACGCCGACTCCAGGAAGTGGCCGTAGACGTCGTCGTCGATGGTGCCGACCGGATGGCGGGTATCGATCTTGATGGTGGCGTTCGGATGGGTGGCGTTCGGATGGGTGGCAGGGATTGCGCTGCTCACGATGCTGCTGCACTCCTTGATCAGATGGGACGAGTTGATCGGATGGGGGTCACTGCTTGACGGCACCGGCGATGCTGTCCACGAACCGGCGTTGCAGGACGACGAAGACCGCGATCACCGGGACCAGCGAGATCACCGCGGCCGCGGCCATCCCGGACCAGTCGGTGCTCTGCTCGCTGACGAACACGGTCATCCCGACCGCCAGCGTACGCAGTTCGGGGCTGCTCAGGGTGAACACCAACGGCAGCAGGTAGACGTTCCAGGCGAACAGGAAGGTCAGGATGAACACGGTCGAGGTGATCGGCCACGCCAGTGGCAGCATCACCCGGAAGAAGACGGTGATCGGTCCGGCGCCGTCCAGTTCGGCACACTCCTCGAGCTCCTTGGGCAGCTTGGCGAAGTAGCCGGCATAGAGCAGGATCGCGGTCACGTGCCCGCCCGCGCCGAGGCCGAGGATCACCCCGAGGTGGGTGTTCAGCAGGTGCAACTGGTCGGTCAGCTGGGTGATCGGAATGATCGTGTAGCCCTCCGGGATGAAGAAGGTGATCAGGAAGATCGCGATCAGGACCCGCTTGCCGGCAAAGTTGCGTCGACCCAGGACGTAGCCGGCCAGTGCACTCCGGATGATCACCAGCGCGACCGTACCGAAGGTGATGATCACCGTGTTGATCATGTAGTGCGCGAAGCCGACCTCGGTCCAGGCGTGCAGATAGTTGTCCCAGCGGAAGCGGTCGGGAATCAGCGAGAGGCCCTTGCCGAACACCTCGCTGCCGGATTTCAGCGACGCCGAGACCAACCAGATGAACGGGTAGATCCAGACTGCCGCGATCAACGCCAGCACCACACCGGTGATCACGGTGCGCAGTCGTCCGCGGGTGTGGATCCGTGGTCGAGAGGGCTGTGCGGTGCTGTCGACGGAGGGCGCGGTCCGGGGCAGGGTTGCCGTCATCAGGCCCCCATCCGTCGCCGCGCCCAGCGGACGCCGACCGCCTGACCGACGGCGATGATCATGGTCAGCAGTCCGAACAGCACCGCCGCGGCCGAGGCGTAGCCCAGCTGCGGGACGGTCGCGCCGAATGCGGTCCGGAAGATGTAGATCTCGATCACCTCGGAGGAGAACGACGGGCCGCCACCGGTCAGGGTCTGCATCAGATCGAAGACGTTCAGTCCGGAGACGGTGTCGATCAAGGTGATGATCACCAGGAACGGCAGCAGCAGCGGCAGCGTGATGTGCCGGAACTCCGCGACCGGGCCGGCGCGGTCGATCAGCGCCGCTTCGTGCACGTCCTGCGGCACGGTCTGCAACGCCGCCAGCCAGTAGATCAGCGTGATGCCGAGCCACTTCCACACCCAGACGGCGATTCCGGCGTACAGCGAGGTGCCGGAGGTCGCGACGAAGTTGACCGGGTCCTGCAGCAGACCAGCCTTGATCAACGCTGCGTTGACCGGACCGCTGCCGTCCAGGATCAGGGTGAAGACGATGCCGACGATAGCGCCGGTGGTGACCACCGGCAGGAAGAACAGCGTCCGGAAGAAGCCACGGAACGGCGTCCTGGCCGAGTTGAGCACCAGGGCAAGCAACAGCGCCAACCCGACCCGCAGGGGTACGGCGATGATCAGGAACAGCAGCGAGTTGCCGAAGGCGTTCCAGAACAGGTCGTCGGACAGCAGCCGGCTGAAGTTCTCGATGCCGATGAAGGTGCCGGCGTCGGCGAAGCCGGGCCAGTCCAGGAAGGCGTACCACCAGGACGCGACCAGCGGATAGACGGTGTAGCCGCCGTAGCCGAGCACCGTCGGCAGCAGGAAGAGGTAGATCCACCAATTGCGTCGCAGGTGCCCGCGTTTGCGTGATGTCCCGGCCGTCGAGCGGCGAAGATCACCCAGAGCGGCGGTCATCGCTGCTCGTAGGACTCGGGCGTGTAGTCCGCGGACCGATCCCAGTTGCCGAAGACCCAGGCCTCGGCGCCGATCTTGGTGCCCTTCTTGCTGACCACGGCGCACGCGCGATCGCGTTCCTTGGTCATCTCGTCGTCCAGCTTCTGCAACGCGGCCTTGTAATCGGACTTCTTGTCGGTCAAGGCGGTCTGGACGATCTCGCCGAGATCGGGATGGACGTCGCGCATCGATGCCAACACCTGCGCGACCGCGGGATTGCCGACCTCCGGCGCCGGCGCGATCCGGACGTCGTCCTCCAGGTATGTCACGTTCTTCTTGTAGGTCGGGTGCGCATCGGAGGCGGCGACCTGATCGAGCAGCACCGGCGGCACGTCCATCGTCTCGGCCAGCTTCTTCTGCACCTCGACCGTGCTCAGCCGGAGCATCACGTCGGCGGCGATCTTGGCATGCTGGGAACTGCTCGCAACCCAGAACGGGCCGCCGGCCGGACCGCTGTAGACGAAGTTGCGCTTGGTCTGCGGCGTCGGCACGTGCCAGACGCCGATGCCGCGCTCGATCGACTCGGGCTCGTCGACGTTGAGGCCGCCGATGATCCAAGCACCCCAGGGATAGACGGCGACCTGGCCGGCTGCGAACCGGGCCCGGGCGTCCCGTGGTCCCATCGACGGCGAGGACGGGTGCACCGACTTGTCGGCCTGCAGGGCCAGCAGATAGTCGATCGCGTCCAGGAACGGCTGGCTGGAATAGGCGTACTCACCGGTGTGCCAGTCGATCGGACCGGCAGCACCGGCCGTCTGGGCCAGTCGGGTGACGAGCGCCTCCAGGTAGCCCGGTTCCTTGCCCGGAAGCACGATCCCGTACACGTCGTCGGTCTTCTTGGTCAGCGTGCGGGCCGCCGACCGTAGGTCGTCCCAGGTCGCCGGTGAGCTGTCCGGGTCGACGTCGGCGGCCTTCAGCAGCTCGGTGTTGGTCCACGGGATCGCGTCGTGCACCCGCCCGCTGAACACCGGGAAGGTGTAGATCTTGCCGTCGAAGCGATGGATGCCGTCGTAGAGGAAGTCTGCCACCGGGCTGCCGGCCACGTCGGCCAGGTCACCGATCGGCTGGAACCACTTCTCGTCGACCAGGGCCGCGGCGGCGGACTCCAGGCCGGCGGTGGAGAACACGTCGGGCAGCTGATTGCTGCGCTTGGCCAGCTGCAACGCCTGCCCGAGGTCGGCCGCCTCCATCTCGCGGCGGGTGATCTTCACCCCGGCGTGCTCCTTCATGTAGCCGGCGAAGATGTCGGATTCGAAGAGCTTGGTCAGCGGCCGGTACTGATCCCACCAGGCGATGCTGCCGGTGTCGCCGCCCGCCTGCCCGGCGGCCTTCTCGCTGGTCTGGCCGCCGCCGGTACACGCCGACAAGGCGACTCCGGCTCCTGCCGTCGCCGTCAGGCCGAGCAGACTCCTGCGGCTGAAGCCGGCAGCCCGGCCCGAAGATCCTTGGTTCGTCATTGGTGGCTCCCTCGTCGCCGGTGCCGAGAATGGTAGCGCTACCATTCGAGACGACCAGAATAGGAAGCCGTGCGAAGTCGCGTCAAGGGTTCGGCGGCGTCAGGTTGTGAGCGTCGTGCGGGGTGCCGTGGTGCTCTGCCGGACCACCAGCTCGGGGCGCAGCAGCCGGGTGGACCAGTCGGGTTCGTTGCCGCGGACGCTGTCCACCAGGAGGTCGACGCAGCTGCGCCCGACGCCCGCGAGATCCTGCCGCACCGACGTCAGCGGCGGGGTCAGATAGGCCGCGACCTCGGAGTCGTCGTAGCCGACCACGCTGAGGTCGTCGGGTACGGTTCGGCCGAGTTCGGCGGCGGCGCGGAGCAGGCCGATCGCCATCTGGTCGTTGGCGGCGAAGACCGCCGTGACGCCGGGATCGGCGAGCAGCTCCAGCCCGGCGCGGTAGCCGGACTCGGCCGACCAGTCGCCGGCAGCGGGCTCGGGGATGTCGCGGCCGTGCCGGCGCAGCGTCCGCTGCCAGCCCTCGCGGCGGCGTCGGGACGGATAGGAGTCGGCCAGCCCGGTGACGTGATGCACCGTCCGGTGGCCCAGGTCGAGCAGATGCTCGGTCGCTGCGATCGCCCCGGCGCCGTGGTCGACGCCGACTGCCGGGTAGCCGATGTCCGGTGCGCCCTCGGCGACGACGACCGGCAGATTGCTCGGCAACCGAAGGTTCGGCGTATCCAGGATCCGGGCCTCGACCACGATCAGGCCGTCGATCGCGAGGCTGGTCAGGCGCCGGATCGCAGCCTGCAGGGATGCGTCGTCGGCGGCGTCAAGGGTGGCGACGTTGGCTGCGTACCCGGCGAGCTGGGCCTGCCGGATGACCGCGTCGGCGATGTAGAGGTTGCCCACCTTGGTCAGGTCGAAGGCGATCAGTCCGATGGTGCCGAAGCGGCCGGTGGCCAGCGCCCGGGCTGCGGTGTTGGCGCGGTAGCCGAGCTCGGCCATCGCCTGCTCGACCCGCTGCCGGGTCTGCGGGCGGACCGAATCCTGGCCGTTGACGACCCGAGACACGGTCACCGGCGCGACGCCGGCCCGGGCTGCGACGTCGGCGACCGACGGGTGACCGAGGCGGCGGCGCTCGCCGGGATGACGGGGCATCCGGTCCTCCCTCGGGTTGCGCTCGGGACAGCTGTCTGCTGCGGAATCGTAGCCGCTACCCGTTCTGCGGTGGGGTCGGCGGACACGGAGTCGTGGCACGGTTGACCCGATCGGAATGGTAGCGCTACCTTTCCGATCTCGAACGAAATGGAAGGGTGTTGTCGTGGAAGATGCTGTGGTGAACGCCTCCGCACAGACCGGTGCCGCCGTCGCAGACGCCGCAGCCGAGCGGCCCAACATCCTCTTCCTGATGACCGACCAGCATCGGGTCGACACCATCGGCGCCTACGGGAACCCGCGCGCCGACACCCCGGTGCTGGACGGCCTGGCAGCCACCGGCACCCGATTCGACCGCTGGTACACCCCGACCGCGATCTGCACGCCGGCGCGGGCCAGCCTGCTGACCGGTGCAGCACCGTTCCGACACAAGCTGTTGGCCAACTACGAACGCAATGTCGGCTACCTGGAAGATCTGGCCGAGGACCAGTTCACCTTCTCGCGGGCACTGATCGAGCAGGGCTACAACTGCGGGCTGATCGGCAAGTGGCACGTCGGGACCAACCGCACCGCCGCCGACTTCGGCTTCGACGGCCCGACGCTGCCCGGCTGGCACAACCCGGTCGACAACGCCGACTACCTGGCCTACCTGGCCGAACGCGACCTGCCGCCGTACGAGATCAGCGATCGGATCCGCGGCACGCTGCCGAACGGTGGCCCGGGCAACCTGCTCGCCGCCCGGCTGCACCAGCCCGTCGAGGCGACCTTCGAGCACTACCTGGCCACTCGGGCGATCGAGATGATGGAGCGCTATGCGGCCGATCCGCAGGGCAAACCGTTCTTCCTGCAGCTCAACTTCTTCGGCCCGCATCTGCCCTACATCCTGCCCGAGCAGTATTTCGATCTTGTCGACCCCGCGACCGTCGAACTGCCGGCATCGGTCACCGAGACCTTCGAGGGCAAGCCGCCGGTGCAGGCCAACTACAGCGCACACTGGACCTTCGACACCATGCCGTCGGAACTGTCCCGCAAGCTGATCGCGATCTACCACGGCTACGTGACCATGATCGACACCGAGATCGGAAGGGTGCTGGCAGCGATGCAGCGGCTCGGCCTGGACGATCGGACCGCCGTCTTCTTCACCAGTGATCATGGTGAGTTCACCGGATCACATCGGCTGCACGACAAGGGGCCGGCGATGTATGAGGACATCTACCGGACCGCGGGCCTGATCCGGATCCCGGGCCAGCAGCCGGGGCAGGTCCGTGACGCGTTCGTCAGTCTGCTGGACTGCACCGCGACCATCCTCGAACTCGCCGGCGCCGATCCGACGGAAGCTGTCGACTCGCGGAGCCTGTTGCCCTTGATCAACAACGAGCCCGTCGACTGGCCCGACGACATCATTTGCGAATTCCACGGCCATCATTTCCCTTACCCGCAACGGATGCTGCGCACCGACCGCTACAAACTGGTGATCAATCCCGAATCGGTCAACGAGCTGTACGATCTGCAGGTCGACCCCGACGAGCTGCACAACCGGTATCGCGACGACGAACTCCGCGCCGTCAGAGCGGAGCTCCAGCAGCGGCTCTATCAGCGGCTGCGGGAGCGCGGCGACAACTTCTATCACTGGATGACCTCGATGTACGACGTCGGAGGTGTCGGCTACGATCCGAGCATGAGCGGACTGGACGAAGCGAGCTACCCGACGTGAGGCTCGACCAGGAGCTGAGCTGGCGCGGTCGCCGGGTCCGCTGGACCAGGTTCGGCTCCGGCCCACCCTTGGTGATGTGCCACGGCACCCCGTGGTCCTCGGTGGTCTGGGACCGTTACGCCGTCGCGCTCAGCGCCGGCTTCACCGTCCACCTGTGGGACATGCCCGGCTACGGACAATCCTCGATGGATCCCGATCATGCCGTCGATCTCGGTGTCCAGGGCGAGTTGTTGGCCGACCTGGTCGAGCATTGGCGACTTGACCGGCCGCACGTCGTCGCCCACGACTTCGGTGGTGCCGTCTCGTTGCGGGCACATCTGTTGCACGGCACGGAATACTCCTCGTTGGCTCTGGTCGACGTGGTGGCGCTGCGGCCCTGGGGATCGCCGTTCTTCCGGCTCGTCGCCGAGCATGCCGACGTCTTCGAACAGCTGCCAGCGGCCATCCATCGCGGGGCACTCGAGGCCTACATCGCGGGAGCGGCGTACCGGCGGTTGGCCACTGATGATCTTGATGACCTGACCGCGCCGTGGCTCACCGACCAGGGCCGTGCGGCCTTCTACCGGCAGATCGCCCAGGCCGACGAGTGCTTCACAGCCGAGGTCGAGGACCGCTACCGCGAGCTGACGGTTCCGACCAAGATCATCTGGGGTCGGCAGGACAGCTGGATCCCGGTCGACCGCGCTGACCGCCTGGCTCGGATGATCCCCGCCGCCGAGCTGGAGATGATCGACGACGCCGGCCATCTGATCACCTACGACGCGCCGGTCGCCCTGATGGCCGCGCTCGAGCGATGGCTGTCCGGCCGCTGATCCGAGGCCGCAGGCACCGACGCGGCGGTGCACAGTAGCCTGATCTGCGTCAGGTGATGATCATCGATGCGCTCGGGAGGTCGGAGCAGATGCTGCCGTCGTACGCTGTCCTGGAAACCGATCTGCAGTGGGCGTTGCAGTTCGAGCGGCTGCCCGAGCTCGGTGTCGCCCTGGTGCTGTCGATGGCGGTCGGCTTCGAGCGACAGTTCCGCGGCAAGCAGGCCGGCGTCCGGACCCACTCACTGGTCGGCCTCGGGTCGGCACTGTTCATGCTGGTCTCCAAGTACGGCTTCGCCGACCTGCTCGGCGACCAGGGGATCAGCCTGGACCCGAGCCGGATCGCGGCTCAGATCGTCTCCGGCATCGGCTTCCTGGGTGCGGGCATCATCGTCTTCCGCTCCGACGCGGTCCGCGGTCTGACCACCGCGGCGTCGATCTGGTTGACCGCCGCGATCGGCATGGCCTGCGGCGGCAGTCTGTTCGTCCTGGCCGGAGTCGTCACGGTGGCGTACTTCATCGTCGTCCTGGTCGGCCCGCTGCTGCATCGGCTGACCCATCGCGACGGTGCCGCGGAGTTGCAGATCGAGTATCGCGACGGACAGGGGCTGTTGCGCGACATCGTCGAGGTGATCACCCGGCAGAACTGGCAGATCGCCCGACTCCGGACCGGGTCGCACCGTACCGATCCCGGCTACGTTGCGGTCTTCATCGCGGCCGAGGGGGGCGCCGATGCCGGCGCGCTGCTGGAGGCGGTCGCCGGCGTCGACGGCGTCCGGTCGGTCGACTGGAGCGACGAGGACGACGCCAACTCCTGAGCTCGGCTCAGACCTCGGCCTTGTCGAGGTTGGTCAGGATGTCGGTCACTGTCTCGTCCGGGGTCTGCGCGCTGGAATCGAGCCAGTAGCCGATCTTCGCCGTCTCGTCCTGCAGCACCCGGTCCAGCGCGCCGGGGGAGAAGTGCACGTAGCCGGCCTTGGCCCGTTGTTCCTCCCGCCATTGCAGTGCCGTCACGCTCGGCGACAGCACGACCAGATGTCGTGGCCGGGTGTTGATCCGTTCGACGAACGGCGCCAGGTCGCGGCCGATGATCACGTCCTGCACGATCGCGTCGAAGTCCGCGGCGGCGTAGTTGTCGGCGGTCGCCGCGGCCAGGTCATAACGCAGCGACAGTTGCCGGACCGCCTCGTCGGACGGTTCGGGGGTCATCTCCGCGCGACCACCGATCACCATCCGGCGGAACACGTCGCCCCGGATGTGAGCGGAGCGCGGTAGCCGCTCGGCCAGGAGCTCGGCGACGGTGGACTTCCCCGCCGCCATCGCGCCGGTGATCACGATCACCCGTCCCGTCATGTACGCCATTGTGTCAAGAGCGAGATGAACGGAGTTTGAACACCCCTGGGTCTCCGCAGATGCGGGACGTAGGCTTCGGTCATGCCGCATTTTCGGATCTCCCAGGCAGCGGAGCTGCTGGGCGTGAGCGATGACACCGTCCGTCGCTGGATCGACTCGGGCCGGCTGACCGCGGTCGGTGAGAACGGTCCGGCCAAGGTCGACGGAGCCGAGCTCGCCGAACTGGCCCAGCAGGTCGCCAGCACGCCGCGGGGTGCCTCGCCGGCGGTCTCCAGCGCCCGGAACCAGTTCACCGGCCTGGTCACCAACGTCGTCAAGGACGGCGTGATGGCCCAGGTCGACCTGCAGTGCGGACCGTTCCGGGTGGTGTCGTTGATGTCGGCAGAGGCAGCCCATGATCTTGCTCTGGAGCCGGGCGCACTGGCCGTTGCGTCGGTGAAGGCGACCAACGTCGTCGTCGAGGTGCCGCAGTGAGGCGCCGACCGGCCGGTCCCGTCGCCGTCCTCGGTGCGCTGAGTGTGATCGCCCTGGCCGGCTGCGGCGGCCAATCGGGTGCGGCGGACTCGCCGTCGCCATCGACGGGTTCCTCCTCGGCCGAAGTGACCGGCAAGATCACCGTGTTGGCCGCCGCGTCGCTGACCGAGTCCTTCGCCACGATCGGCAAGGACTTCGAGAAGGCCCATCCGGGCAGCACGGTCACCTTCTCGTTCGGATCCAGTGCCACCCTGGCCACCCAGGTCAACCAGGGCGCACCGGCCGATGTCTTCGCCTCCGCCGACGAACGCACCATGAAGTCGGTCAGCGACGCCGGTCGTGCCGTCGGTGAACCGACGATCTTCGCCACCAACACGTTGCAGATCGCGGTCCCGCCGGGCAACCCGGGCAAGATCACCGGGCTGAAGGACTTTGCCGACCCGAAGAAGCGGACCGCCCTGTGTGCCAAGGAGGTTCCGTGCGGCGCGGCCGCGCAGAAGGTCTTCCAGGCCGCCGACGTGACGGCGAAACCGGCCAGCTACGAGGCCGACGTCAAGGCCGCGCTGCAGAAGGTCGAGTCCGATGAGGTGGATGCTGCTCTGGTCTACCGGACCGATGTCAGGTCGGCCGGCGACAAGGTACAGGGGATCGGCTTCGACGAGGCCGACGCCGTGGTCAACCGCTATCCGATCACCACGGTGAAGGAGTCCCGGGAGCAGGCGACGGCGTCGGCGTTCGTCGACTACGTCACCGGAGCGGACGGCCAGCAGGTGTTGCAGCAGGCCGGTTTCGGCGCACCCCGATGATCATGATCACCGATGGCGCGGTCTGATCGCGCCATCCGGGCCGACCGGCCGCCGATCGCACTCCTGGTGCCGGCGATGATCGGGCTGGCGTTCCTGGTGCTGCCATTGGTCGGCCTGCTGTTGCGGGCGCCGTGGACGCACGGTCCGGCCCTGCTGCGGGGATCGGGCGCCGGCCAGGCACTCGGCCTGTCCTTGATCACCTCGACGGCGGCGACGGGTTGTTCGCTGCTGGTGGGTGTGCCGCTGGCCTGGCTGCTGGCTCGTCCGGGTGGTCGGTACCGGTCGCTGCTGCGGGCAGTGATCACCGTTCCGCTCGTGTTGCCACCGGTGGTCGGCGGGGTGGCGCTGTTCGCGCTGCTCGGCCGGTCCGGGATCCTCGGCCGGCCGCTGTACGAACTGACCGGCTTCGCGCTGCCGTTCACTCCGTACGCGGTGGTGTTGTCCCAGACGTTCGTCGCACTGCCCTATCTGGTGCTGGCGGTGGAGGGGGCACTGCGAGCCGCCGACCGGCGCTATGAGGACGCGGCGCAGACTCTCGGCGCAACCCCGTTCCGGGTGTTCCGGCGGGTCACGCTGCCGCTGATCGGGCCGGGTATCGCCTCCGGTGCGGTGCTGGCCTGGGCCCGGGCGCTCGGCGAGTTCGGCGCCACGATCACCTTCGCCGGCAACTTCCCGGGCAGCACCCAGACGATGCCGCTGGCGATCTATCTGGCGTTGCAGACCGACACCGACACGGCGTTGCTGCTGTCGGTGCTGCTGTTGGCCGTGTCGGTCGCCGTGCTCGCCCTGCTCCGCGATCGATGGGTCAGGACATGGTGAGGGATGAGGGCATGGCGAGCGCGGCCGTGCTGGACGCCGCAGTCACCGTCCGCCGGGGGGACTTCGTTCTCGATCTCGCCCTGCAGGTGGCCGCCGGCGAGGTGGTCGCCCTGGTCGGTCCGAACGGTGCCGGCAAGACCACGACGCTGCGGACGCTGGCCGGACTGCTCCGACCGGACGGCGGCGAGGTGCGGCTGAACGGGGTGGTGCTCGATCGCGCGGGTGCCTCCGTGCCGGCCTATCGACGGCCGGTCGCTGTCGTCTTCCAGGACTATCTGCTGTTCCCGCACCTGTCCGTGCTGGACAACGTCGCCTTCGGCCTGCGATCGGCCGGGGTCGGCCGAGCCGCCGCCCGCCGAGCCGCCGCGGAGTGGCTGCGACGGATGGATGCCGCCGACCTCGCGCAGCAGCGGCCCGGTCAGCTGTCCGGCGGGCAGGCCCAGCGGGTCGCGTTGGCCCGGGCACTGGCGACCGAACCCGACCTGCTGCTGCTGGACGAACCACTGGCCGCGTTGGACGCCCGAACCCGGCTGACCGTACGTGGCGAGTTGCGTCGGCACCTGGCGACCTTCGGCGGCGCCGCAATCGTGATCACCCACGACCCGACCGATGCCGCCGTGCTGGCCGATCGGCTGGTCGTGATCGAGGATGGCCGGGTCGTCCAGCAGGGCAGTCCGAGCGAGGTCGCCCGCCGACCGCGGACCGACTACGTCGCCCGGTTGGTCGGGCTCAACCTGTTGGCCGGCGCCGGAGTCGGCGATCATCGTGTCCGGCTCGGCGACGGCACCGTGATCACCACCGCCGAACCGGCGATCGGCGCGGTGTACGCAGCGTTCCGGCCGTCGGCGATCGCGTTGTGGGCCGAGCGGCCGGCCGGCAGTCCGCGGAACGTCTGGGAGGTCGAGGTGGTCGGGCTGGAGCCCTTCGGTGACAGCGTCCGTGCCGAACTCCGTCGGCGTCCGGTCGACCGGCAGCGAGCCGCGCGGGAGATTGTGCGGCAGCAGACGGGCGAGCCGGACAGCGGCCAGAACGTGATCGCCGAGATCACCGCCGCCGCGGTCGCCGACCTCGACCTGATCCCCGGTCGCCGGGTCTGGGCGAGTCTGAAGGCGTCCGAGATCGAGGTCTATCCCGCGGACTGAGACGCCCGGCGGCGGACCTGGGCGGCAGAGCCAACCTGATCGGGATTCACAGGAAGCTCATGGTCCCCGCATGGCCGGACTGAGGATTCGTCACCTACAAAGGAAAGATGACTTCTTCGCCGCGCCATGCAACCGATGACGACGGGACCCGGACCCCCGGCCGCCGGCTCGGTCGGCGTGGCCTGCTGATCGGCGGCCTGGTGTTGGTCCCGGTCGCCGCCTTCGGCGGCTACCAGGCCTGGTCGGTCGCCGACGGTCTGAACGGTCTGCAGCGCGGGCTGGACCTGCCGACCGGCACCGGTTCGGCCGGCAGCACCGCGCCGACGACCGCCGATCCCGCTGCCGGCAGCGCGGTCGATGTGATGCTGCTCGGTTCGGACAGCCGGGACCCCGACGCCGAGGACGGCCGCAGCGACACCATCATGCTGTTGCACCTGGCGGCCGACCGGAAGAACGCCTACCTGATCTCGTTCCCGCGGGATCTCTGGGTGACCGTACCCGGACGCGGCAAGGCCAAGATCAATTCGGCCTACGCCGACGGCGGCAGCAACCTGATGGCCAAGACGTTGAACGAGCTGACCGGCATCGGGATCGACCATGCGGCAGTGATCGACTTCTCCGGATTCGCCGACCTGACCGAGGCCGTCGGCGGCGTCACCGTCAACAACTCCCGGGCCTTCGACAGCCACGGCTACCACTACTCGAAGGGCAGTATCACGATCGCGGGCAAGGAAGCGTTGTGGTTCGTCCGCGAGCGGCACGCGCTGCCGGACGGCGACTTCGACCGGGCGGCCAACCAGCGCAAGGTGGTCAAGGCACTGGCGGCCAAGATCGCCGGCCCGTCGACCCTGGCGAACCCGGGCAAGCTGTCCGACGTGATCGGCACCGTGTCCAAGTACGTGACCGTCGACGGCGGGCTGGACAACACGACGCTGCTCGGCCTGGCGGGTTCGATGAAGAGTGCGGCCGGTTCGCTGGTCACCCTGCAGGCCCCGGTGTCCGGGACCGGGATGATGGACGGGCAGTCGGTCGATCTGATCGACAGCGCACGGATGAAGAAGCTGGCCGCGGCCCTGCAACAGGACACCCTCGACGACTACGTCGCCACCCAGAGGTCCGACTGAAAGCCGTCCTGCCGGACGTGCCGCTCGGATAACGGGGCGGCGGGAGACGCGAACAGCACTTAGGGTGTCGGCGTGCCAGAAGTGCAGCCCGTGGTGGCGTCGGTCAACATCGCTTCCGCGATGCCCAACCCGTACAAGCAGACCCGGCAGACCGGGATCGGCAAGATGCCGGTCGACGGCCGGGTCGAAGTCCGGGCTCCCGGCCCCAAGCACGGAGGCCTGGGCAGCGGTCTGGTCGGCGACTTCATCGGCGACACGGCCAACCACGGCGGCGACGAGCAGGCCGTCTACTCCTTCACCCGCGAGGATCTGGATGCCTGGGAACGGCGCCTGGGTCGCGATCTCCCGTCCGGCTTCTTCGGTGAGAATCTGACCACCGTCGGGATCGACGTCAACCAGGCACGGATCGGCGAACGCTGGCAGATCGGCGAGCCCGCCGACGGCGTCGAGTTGGAGGTGACGTGCCCGCGAATCCCGTGCTCGACCTTCCGCGGTTGGGTGGGGGAGAAGGGCTGGCTGAAGACCTTCACCGAGGTCGCCCGGCCGGGTGCCTATCTCCGGGTCGTGCGGGCCGGGACCGTCGGCGCCGGCGACCCGATCACGATCTCGCGACCGCGTGATCATGACGTCACGATCTCCAAGGTCTACCGGGCCACCACCACCGAACGCCACCTGCTGCCGGAGTTGCTCGCGGCCGGCGACGACCTGTCCGACGAACTGCGACAGATCATCGCCGACCGCGGCGGATTCGACCTCTTCTGACCGTTCCCGCGCACTTTCGCGGTTGTCGCGGAGGCTAGAGCCCGCGCCGGAGCCGCGAAACTGCGCGGGAACGAGGTCAGCGGGCGTGCCAGAGGGGGGCGATCAGAGCTTCCACGGCGCTGTGCTGGGTGGCGGCGGTGATCGGTGAGATCGGGCCGGCCCAGTGCACGCCGTACAGATCCGATGCGGTCCGGTCCTTGGCGTAGGCGGTCGCTGCCTGGGTCTGCAGGAAATCCTGGTACGGCCGGCCGTCGAGTGCGGCATTGAGCTCGCCGAGGCCGCGGACGTAGGCACCCTTGAAGCTGGGGCCGTCGGCACCGCAGTCGCCGCCGTCGGCCTCACACGGCTCGGTCAGAACCCCGTCCTTGATGATCGCCGGAGCCTTGGTCGAGGCGTCGGCGAGCTCGGCGGCCCTGGTCAGATAGCTGTCGTCACCGGTTGCCTCGGCCAATTCGACCGCGGCACCGAGAATGATGCCCTGGTTGTAGGTCCAGGTGGTCTGGCCGTTGTTCTGGCAGTCGTCGGTCAGCCCGTCGTTGATCATGTTCTCGGAATTGATCATGCCCGAGTTCATCAGCCAGTCCCAGTTCTCGGTGGCCATCGCCAGATACTTCTGATCACCGTCCAGCCGGTTGTGCAGGCTGGCGGCGGCCTTGATCATCAACTCGTTGGTGACCGCGTTCTTGTAGGTCTTGTTGCGATTCCACAGCACGCCGCCGCCACAGACGTCGGAGTGGGTGGACCACATGTAGTCGACGTCGATGGCCGCCGTCTCCAGATACTTCTTCTTGCCCGTCAGGTCGTAGGCACGGATCCAGGCCAACGCCCACCAGCCGGTGTCGTCGATGTACTCGTTGGTGAAGTTGCCGTCCTGGGCATCCAAGTTGAGCTTGTAGGTGTTGTCGATCACCCAGTTGTTGCGATGATCACCGGTGGCCAGCGCGTAGTCGATGGTCGCGGTCAGGGCGTTGGCCGAGTTCCACCAGCCGGTGCTGTTCCACAGTCCGGTGTCGCGGTTGTAGAGGCCGGTCAGTGCGTTGACTCCATCGCGGGCGGCAGCTCTCGGCTGATAGCCCGACGCCGAGGCGATGCCGGTGCTGGCGACGAGCGTCGCCACCGCGGCGGCACCGGCAGCCAGTACGGTGACGCACCGGCCGATCAAGCGGTTCTTCATCGAACCCTCCAGGGGGATAGGCGTTCATGATCGATCTGGAGCATCGTAGAAACGTTTCCAGGCCAGCACAAGCCGCGCCGACACGCGTCGACACCATCGCGCCACACCAGACCCTTCCCGCACTCTGCACGGCGGCGAAGAGTGCCGGGAAGGGTCGATCGGGTGAGTTGATCTTGGTCGGTCAGCCAGCTGACGCGTCCGGCGCTACCCGCATCGGCTGCGTCGGGTGACTGCCAACCGACTCGAACCCCGCCGCCGGGTCGTCCAACAGGAGCAGATCACCGCTGCCGATGTCGAAGAACAGCCCGACCAGATGCAGCCGGCCGGTGGCCACCGCGTCGGCGACCAGATCGTAGCTGCGCAGCGTACGCAGCCCTTGGTCGACGTTGATCATCGCCAGCTGATCGACCTCGCTGTAGCCGTCCGCCGCCGCCCGGCGGGCGATCGGGTCGCCGGCCTGCCAGCGCGCCCGGGTCGACGCCGCCGGGTGCAGCCAGGAATGCAGCGGGCCGTCATCGATCGCCTGCTCGTGGACGGCCTGCATCGCCCCGCAGCCCGAATGTCCGCAGACCACCAGCACCGGCACCTCGAGCCGTCCGACGGCGAACTCGATCGCCGAGGCCACCGACGTGTCGGCTTCGGAGTGTGGCGGCGGGATCAGGTTGCCGATATTGCGGACCGTGAACAGATCACCCGGACCGCTGGAGGTGAGCACGTTCGGCACCACCCTGCTGTCGCCGCAGGTGATCCACATCGCACGCGGCCGCTGACCCATCGCGAGTCCGGCAAGGTGTGGACGGACCAGCTCCTTGGACCGCAGCTGATACTCACGGAACCCGTTCAGAACGACGGCGAGTGACTCGTCGGCATGCCGGTCCGGCGGCAGCGGGTCCAGGGCGGTCGGTTCGGCCGGACGCTCCAGCCGCTGCCAGAACGACCAGGGCGTGAACCACCGTGGCAACGGCGTGCTGCGAGCCGAGGCCTCGCGTCGTCGCAACTGGCTCCGGAGATCGCCTCCGCCGCGGAGCGTGGAGTCCAGCCCGGCCGAGCCGATCTCGTCCACGTGCACGCTGCCGCCGGCGGCCCGGTGTCGATCGATCCAGCCGTGCAGATGTTCGTAGGCAGCATGATCGAGATAGTCGGTGACCAGTTCGATCACCACATCGGAACCGGCCGGGACCCGGCCCAGCTCATGGGCGAGCCGGGGAATGGACAGGAACGACAGCCGGCCGTGCACCGGCAGTCGCCAGGTGCTCGCGTCGACCTGCTCGGCGCGGACCGAACTGATCATCACCCGGTAGAGGGTGATGGCAGCCGTCAGCGTCAACCCGATCAGGACGCCCTCCAGGAGATTGAGGACGACCACCGCGGCGACGGTGACCAGATAGACCAGCAACTCGCCGTGTCGTCGGAGTCGGCGCAGATGACCGAGGTTGATCAGCTTGGCGCCGACATGCACCAGCAGTCCGGCCAGAGCCGCCAACGGGACGAGTTCGATCACCGAGAACAGCAGCGCCGAGAACACCAGCACCCAGACGCCGTGCAGGATCGCCGAGGTCCTGGTCCGGGCGCCGGCGTTGATGTTCGTTGTGCTGCGCACGATCACACCGGTGATCGGCAGTCCGCCGATCGCGCCGGAGATCGTGTTCGCGGTGCCCTGGCCGATCAACTCGCGATCCAGATTGGCGCGCCGGCCGGTGTGCATCCCATCGGTTGCGACGGCCGAGGCCAGGGTCTCCACACTGGCGACCAGGGCGATGGTGATCACGCCGACGGCGAACGCGCTCCACCGGCCGTCGGGCAGGACCGGCAGGCTGAGGGAACTGAGGATCGATCCGGGCAGTTCCACGCGGGGAGCGTCGGATCCGGTGAACACCGCGATCGCCGTCGCGGCACCGATCGCGATCAACGGTCCCGGTATCGCCCGGACCCGACGCGGCAGCCGTGGCCAGATGATCAACAACGCGATCACGCCGAGACCGAGCAGGGTCGCCTCGCCGTGCAAACCGGCGATCTGTGTCGGCAGGTCCGACAGGTTGTCGACGAAGCTGCTGCCGGCCGAACCACCGAGAACGACGTGCAGTTGACTGGCCACGATGGTGAGCCCGACACCGGCCAGCATGCCGTGCACCACTGCCGGTGAGATCGCCAGGGCGACCCTGGCCAGGCGGGAGACGCCGAACAGGATCTGCAGCAGCCCGGCCGCGACCGTGATCAGACACGTCACGCCCCAGCCGAAGGTGTCGATCAGTTCGGCCACGATCACTGTCAGCCCGGCGGCGGGACCCGACACCTGGAGCGGTGCGCCGCCGAGGAAGCCGACCACGATGCCGCCGAGCACGGCGGCGATCAGGCCGGCGACCACCGGTGCTCCCGAGGCGACCGCAATGCCGAGGGAGAGCGGCACCGCGACCAGGAAGACGACCAGCGAGGCCGGTACGTCGTACCGCAGGTCGCGTAGTCGTTGCTGCAGGGGGATGGAGGGATGGGGTTGTGTGGAGGCCTTCACGGCCGTCACCTACTTCCGATGTCTGAGTGACAGGGAGGCGTGCCATCGGCATTGGTGGACCGCCCGCGACCCCGAGAACTGCGGACATGCATCGGATCAACCGGCGGGACGGTGTGAGGAGTTCCTGAGCCGGGGCTGAGTGGCCCGGAGTTAACGGGGCCGTAACGGTGGGTCTCGGATGCCGGAATGCGGGGGCCGGTGCGGTGCGTACGGCGGCGGTGGGTGGAATATCGGATCCGACGAGGAAGTTGGAGGCAAGCGTGACCGAACAGACGCAGACCAAGCTGGACGCCAAAGCCAGCGGAACCTTTGAGATCAAGGACCTCGGTGCGGTCCACCGGCTCGGATTCGGAGCGATGCGGATCACCGGCCCGGGCATCTGGGGCGAGCCGGCCGATCGCGAGGTCGCTCGCCAGGTCGTCCGGCGGGCCGTCGAGCTCGGCACCGACTTCATCGACACCGCCGACGCGTACGGGCCGAATGTCAGCGAGGAGATCATTGCCGAGGCGATCCATCCGTACGGTGAGGTCAAGATCGCGACCAAGATCGGACACACCCGACAGGGCCCGAACCAGTGGACCCCCGTCGGGCGACCGGAATACCTGCGGCAGCAGGTCGAACTGATCCTGCGCCGGCTGAAGATCGACAAGATCGATCTGCTTCAGCTGCACCGGATCGATCCCGAGGTGCCGGCCGAGACCCAGTTCGAGGCTCTCGCGGCCTTCCAGTCCGAGGGCAAGGTCGGTGCGCTCGGGCTCTCCGAGGTCAGCGTCGACGAGCTGAAGAAGGCCGCGGAGTTCTTCACCGTCGCCACAGTGCAGAACCGCTACAACCTGACCGACCGCAAGTCCGAGGACGTGCTGGACTACAGCACCGAACAGGGCATCGGCTTCATTCCGTGGGCGCCGATCTCGTCGGGCAAGCTCGCCGAACCGGGTGGTCCGGTGGCCGAGGTCGCCGAGCGGCTCGGCGCAACCTCCTCCCAGGTCGCCCTGGCCTGGCTGCTCCGCCGCTCCCCGGTGATGCTGCCGATCCCCGGCACCGGCTCGGTGGCCCATCTGGAGGAGAACATCGGCGCCGCATCGCTCCAGCTGGACGACGAGGCGTACGAGTCCATCGCCGCCGCCGTCGCCTGACGACCGAGCTCGCTCGCACCGGCTCCCCGGGACCTCGCCTCTCGCCGCCCGCCCCACCAAGGGCGATTCGGCAACACGAGCCGCGATGTGTCCCGGGGTGGTGCTGTCTGCGGGGCGATTTGGTAGCACGGGTTGCGATGTGTGCCGGGGTGGTGCTGTCTGCGGGGCGACTCGGTAGCACGGGTTGCGATGTGCGCGGGGGTGGTGCTGCTTGCGGGCGATTCGGTAACACGAGCTGCGATGTGCGCCGGGTGGTGCTGCTTGCGGGGACCGGATATCGGTCCAGGTTCCGTCGTTGGCTGGGCCGTCCGGAACGGTGCGTTGGGCCGGCGAGGCCTGCAAGCTCGGTGCAGTCGACCGGTTTTCGGGTGCGACCCCGCGGTGAGGTGTGTGAGTTGTGGACACTCGTCCGGTTCCCGCGCAGGGTGTGCGGCGGGAGAGGTGAGCTTCGGACAGTGCGCGTTCTTCGGCCGGCGTGCTCGGGACAAGCACGCGTTCGGGACTGGGATATGGCCGGGACCGGGAGACATCCGGGCAGCGGATCGGTGCCGAGCGACGAGCGAGGTACGTCCCGAGGCTGCGGTCGGCCGGCTTGGCGGCGGGACGTATCCTGGAACACGGTGCGGGGCAACGGTCGCGGCAGCGGGCGACACGCCACGGCGGAGTCGCGCGAGTGACACCACCGGAGCGGCCGGGGACGCTATTCCTGTTGCCTCATGTCAAGATGCCCGCGTGGTTTGGGTCGTTGACTCATCTGAAGATGCCCGCTTGGTGGGTAGCTTCTTGCCGCTGAGGTAGACGTGGTTGGTCTTGGCGCGGCGAGTGATCTGGCCCCGGCGGCGGGCGAGTTCGAGCAGGTTGGCTTGGATGTCGCTGATTTGGTGTTTCAGCTCGACCAGGTCGGTGTCGTGGCGGAGGTTTTCCAGTCGGGTCCGGTCGTGGGGGTCGACCATGTCGCCGAACTGGGTGAGGAGTCGGTGGCTGGGGGTGGCGCCCTGATCGTGACGTTTGCTCACTTTCGCTCCATGCCTGGTTTTGGAGATCAGTCGTTGTTGGGGCAGGAACTGGTTGACCTGGATCGAGACCAGGGGCCAGAGCTGGTTCAGGAGGTCGAGTTCGCGTCGGCTGTCGTAGCGGTAGTAGCCGACGTTGCGGCGCACCACTGACCAGTTCTTCTGCTCGATGTGGGCTTGGTCGTTGGAGTGGGATGACCGCCCGCGGGAGAAGGTGATCTTCCGGCTGGTGCACCAGTTCAGCAGGTGGTGGTTGATGAACTCGCTGCCGTTGTCGGAGTGGATCCCGCTGATGTGGAAGGGGAACCGGAGCCAGAGTTGTTCCAGCCCGGCTGCCACGATCCGTTCGCCTTTGGAGCGGACGGTGATGGTTTCGGTCCAGCCGGTGGCCACGTCAGTGGCATCGAGGCTGTAGTGGAAGTGGCCGTTGGCGTCGCCGCCGTCGTGGCCGACCAGATCGATCTGGATGATGCCGGGGATGGTGTCGTTCCATTCGTGCCAGGTCTTCATCGGGATCGAGGACTTCAACAACGAGCCGGGTCGGGTGTGGGAGATGCCCTTGCCGGCGACCAGCCCGGTCCGGGCCGGCGCTAATCGTCGGTCGATGGTGGCTGCCGACATCTGCCGGACCTGGACGATCACGGCCGGATCGATGTCGGCCAGGTGGCCATGCCGGGCAAGGTTGTTCAGCACCTCGTCCAGTGCCGGTTTCAGTCGCTTCCCGGCCGGGCCGTCCAGTGCTGCCCAGCACCGCTCCAACACCTCGATCGCTGCTGGGCCGTAGGTCAGAGCCGGTTCTCGTCGTTTCCGCGGGGCAGAGCCGTGCTGGGGATCGGCCAGCAGGGTCCGGATCGCCTTCCGGGCATGGTCACGATGCCAGCCCGTTACCCCACACACCGAGTCCAGGATCGCCGACTTCTCCACCTTCGACGCCTTCGGCCACTTGGCTAACTGAGCCTGCGTGATCGCCTTCCGCGCAGCCAACGAGAGCTCCATCCATGAGGGATCCCACGCGGGCATCTTGAGATGAGTCAACGACACGACCTACGCGGGCACTTTGGATGAGTCAACGCGCTATTTTGACCCTCCGCATCTCAGCAGATAACCTTGTTCCTTGTGTTCGGGCTTGCCCGACACTTTGCGCGTGCCCGAGCGCGCCACCGAAGCTCAGCGGCCGGATCCCATCTGATCCTGCCGCGACCCGTGTGGCGCGACCGTCAAGTACCGAACGGATCCGTGAGCGTCCCTGTGGCGTGCGGTCCGCCCCGGCCAGGCTCGTGCATGCAGGGAGTACGAGCAGGTCAGACCAGAACAGAGAGAGAAGCGGTGCCCACAATCCAGCAGTTGGTCCGTAAGGGCCGTGCCGACAAGGTGGCCAAGAACAAGACGCCCGCGCTGCAGCAGTCGCCGCAGCGCCGTGGCGTGTGCACCCGGGTGTACACCACCACCCCGAAGAAGCCGAACTCGGCGCTGCGCAAGGTGGCTCGCGTGAAGCTGTCCTCCGGCATCGAGGTCACCGCCTACATCCCGGGTGTGGGTCACAACCTGCAGGAACACTCGATGGTCCTCGTCCGTGGCGGACGTGTGAAGGACCTCCCGGGTGTCCGCTACAAGATCGTTCGCGGTTCGCTCGACACCCAGGGTGTCAAGAACCGCAAGCAGGCTCGCAGCAAGTACGGCGCGAAGAAGGAGAAGTAATGCCGCGCAAGGGTCCCGCCCCGAAGCGACCGGTCCTCGTCGACCCGGTCTACGGCTCGCCGCTGGTCAGCCAGCTGGTCAGCAAGATCCTGCTGGACGGCAAGAAGACCGTCGCGCAGAACATCGTCTACACCGCGCTGGAGGGCACCCGCGCGAAGACCGGTGTTGATCCCGTACAGACCCTGAAGCGCGCGCTGGACAACGTCCGCCCGAGCCTGGAGGTCAAGAGCCGCCGCGTCGGTGGCGCCACCTACCAGGTGCCGGTCGACGTCAAGCCCGCCCGGTCCACCACGCTGGCGATGCGCTGGCTGGTCAGCTTCTCCCGCTCCCGCCGGGAGAAGACGATGGCCGAGCGGCTGATGAACGAGCTGCTGGACGCCTCCAACGGTCTGGGCGCCTCGGTCAAGCGTCGCGAGGACACCCACAAGATGGCTGACGCCAACCGCGCGTTCGCCCACTACCGCTGGTAATCATTCCGGCCGGCTGAGATATCTCGGCCGTCCACTGCCGTGCAGACCACCAGGTCAGCCACGGCTCCGCCAAACTCTTCTTAAGAGGACGAACCCGAAACATGGCTGTCGAATCCAAGGTCGATCTGGCACAAGTCCGCAACATCGGCATCATGGCGCACATCGATGCTGGTAAGACCACCACCACCGAGCGGATCCTGTACTACACCGGCATCAACTACAAGATCGGTGAGGTCCACGACGGCGCCGCCACGATGGACTGGATGGAGCAGGAACAGGAGCGGGGGATCACCATCACCTCCGCCGCCACCACCTGCTACTGGAAAGACCACAAGATCAACCTGATCGACACCCCCGGGCACGTCGACTTCACCGTCGAGGTGGAGCGCAACCTGCGGGTGCTCGACGGTGCGGTCGCGGTCTTCGACGGTGTTGCCGGTGTGGAGCCGCAGAGCATGACCGTGTGGCGCCAGGCCGACCGGTACAACGTGCCGCGGATCTGCTTCGTCAACAAGCTGGACCGGACCGGCGCCAGCTTCGACTACTGCGTCAAGACGATCCGGGAGAAGCTGAACTCGGTCGCCGCCGTGCTGCAGGTGCCGATCGGTGCCGAGGCCGACTTCATCGGCGTCGTCGACCTGGTCCGGATGAAGGCCCTGACCTGGCGTGGCGAGACCAAGATCGGCGAGGACTACGACGTCGAGGACATCCCGGCCGATCTGCAGGACAAGGCCGACACCGCCCGCGCCGAGCTGATCGAGACCGTCGCCGAGCACGACGACGAACTGATGGAGATCTACCTGGAGGGCGAGGAGCCGACCGAGGAGCAGCTGCGGGGAGCCATCCGACGCGCCGTGCTGTCCAGCTCGCTGACCGCCGTGCTCTGTGGCACCGCGTTCAAGAACAAGGGTGTGCAGCCGCTGCTGGACGCCGTGCTGGCCTACCTGCCGTCGCCGCTCGACGTGCCGGCCATCGAGGGCTTCAAGCCCGGCGATGAGTCTCAGCAGATCGAGCGTCACCCCGACGAGAACGAGCCGCTCTCGGCGCTGGCCTTCAAGATCGCCGCCGACCCGCACCTGGGCAAGCTGACCTACGTCCGGGTGTACTCCGGCGTGCTCGCAGCAGGTACGCAGGTGCTGAACTCGACCAAGCAGCGCAAGGAGCGCATCGGCAAGGTCTACCGGATGCACTCCAACAAGCGCGAGGAGATCGACAGCGTCAGCGCCGGCGACATCGTCGCGGTGATGGGCCTGAAGGACACCACCACCGGTGAGACCCTGTCCGATCCGAACAGCCCGGTCGTGCTGGAGTCGATGGACTTCCCGGCACCGGTGATCGAGCAGGCCATCGAGCCGAAGACCAAGTCCGACCAGGAGAAGCTCTCCAACGCCATCCAGCGGTTGGCCGAGGAGGACCCGACCTTCCGGGTGCACACCGACGAGGAGACCGGTCAGACCATCATCGCCGGCATGGGCGAGCTGCATCTGGATGTGCTGATCGACCGGATGAAGCGCGAGTTCAAGGTCGAGGCCAACATCGGCAAGCCGCAGGTCTCCTACCGCGAGACCCTGCGTCGCCCGGTGGAGAAGGTCGAGTACACCCACAAGAAGCAGTCCGGTGGCTCGGGTCAGTACGCCCGGGTGATCATCAACCTGGAGCCGCAGGAAGCGGGTACGGGCTACGAGTTCGTCAACGCCGTCACCGGTGGCCGGATCCCCAAGGAGTACATCCCTTCGGTGGACGCCGGCATCCAGGAGGCCATGCAGTTCGGCGTGCTGGCCGGGTTCCCGGTGGAGGACATCAAGGTCACCCTGACCGACGGTGCCTACCACGACGTCGACTCCTCCGAACTGGCGTTCAAGATCGCCGGCTCGATGATCTTCAAGGAAGCCGCTCGGCGTGCCGATCCGGCCATCCTGGAGCCGATGATGCGGGTCGAGGTGACCACTCCGGAGGACTACCTCGGTACCGTGATCGGTGACCTGAACGCCCGCCGCGGCCAGGTCCAGTCGATGGACGACGAGCACGGCAACAAGGTGGTCGTGGCGCTGGTCCCGCTGTCGGAGATGTTCGGCTACGTCGGTGACCTGCGGTCCAAGACCTCCGGTCAGGCGTCGTACTCGATGGAGTTCGATTCCTACGCCGAGACGCCGCGGAACATCTCCGACGAGATCGTCGCGAAGTCCCGCGGAGAGTGAGCGTCGGCGTGCCTCGGCACGCCCCGCTCAGCCAGCAACAACATCCTTCCGACCCCAACCGGTTTGACGCACGGGGCTGGTTGGACAAAACTTAGGCCGGATTGCCCCACTCAGGCTTGCCAACCGGGGTCCGGGTAAGAGCAGATCAAGAACCAACGAGGTTCGCCACGCGACCAGCGTGGCGACACAGCAAGTAAGGAGCCCCAGTGGCCAAGGCCAAGTTCGAGCGGACCAAGCCGCACGTCAACATCGGCACCATCGGGCATATCGACCACGGCAAGACCACTCTGACCGCGGCGATCTCGAAGGTGCTCCACGACAAGGACCCGGCGCTCAACCCGAGCACCGAAGCGTTCGACCAGATCGACAAGGCGCCGGAAGAGCGGCAGCGCGGTATCACGATCTCGATCGCGCACATCGAGTACCAGACCGACAACCGGCACTACGCCCACGTCGACTGCCCCGGCCACGCCGACTACGTGAAGAACATGATCACGGGTGCGGCGCAGATGGACGGTGCGATCCTGGTCGTCGCCGCCACCGACGGTCCGATGCCGCAGACCCACGAGCACGTGCTGCTGGCCCGCCAGGTCGGCGTGCCGGCCATGGTGGTCGCCCTGAACAAGTGCGACATGGTCGACGACGAGGAGATCCTGGAGCTGGTCGAGCTCGAGGTTCGCGAGCTGCTCAGCGCCCAGGAGTTCGACGGCGACAACTGCCCGGTGATCAAGGTCGCCGCGTTCCCGGCCCTCAACGGTGACGAGAAGTGGACCAAGTCCATCCTCGAGCTGATGGATGCCGTCGACGAGTACATCCCGGAGCCGTCGCGTGACACCGACAAGCCGTTCCTGATGCCGATCGAGGACGTCGTCACGATCACCGGTCGTGGCACCGTCGTCACCGGTCTGGTCGACCGTGGCGTGCTGAAGGTCAACGAAGAGGTCGAGATCGTCGGCATCACCGACAGCTTCAAGACCACCGTCACCTCCATGGAGGTCTTCCGCAAGACCCTGGATCAGGCTCAGGCCGGCGACAACGCCGCACTGCTGCTCCGTGGCACCAAGCGTGAGGCCGTCGAGCGTGGCCAGGTCGTCACCAAGCCGGGTTCGGTTACCCCGCACACCGACTTCGAGGCGCAGGTCTACGTCCTGAACAAGGAGGAGGGCGGCCGTCACACGCCGTTCTTCAACAACTACCGTCCGCAGTTCTACTTCCGGACCACCGACGTCACCGGCGTCGTTGAGCTCCCGGAGGGCACCGAAATGGTGATGCCGGGCGACAACACCACCATGACCGCTCAGCTGATCAAGCCGATCGCCATGGAAGAGGGTCTGAAGTTCGCCATCCGTGAAGGCGGTCGTACCGTCGGCGCGGGTCGCGTCACGAAGATCATCAAGTGAGCAAGAGCTCAACGATCATCAAGTGATCATCTGATCACACACGTTCGACGGCCCGGATCGGTATACCCGATCCGGGCCGTTGGCGTTCGATGGATTGCCGACATCCAAACACGCCGTACGGCGCCGCGACCGTCCGCATCGGACATGATTGATAATGTCCTGATGCGGACAGGAGTTGCCGCAGTAATTCGCTTCAGTACGTCGATAGAGGCGAATCCTTATCCATGAACTCTTGCGGAATTCCCGCATTCTCCTAAGGTGAGTTCGTGACCGTGAGATCCCACTCGGGTGAGCCCGACCCTGGTCGCGGCGAGCCTGCCAGGGACCCGCGATTTCTCGGCTACCTGGCGGGCGCGGCACTCGCCGACGTGGGTGATCAGGCCTGGATCGTCATCCTGGCCTACGCAGCCGCGCAGACCGGTGATCCGCTGACCGCGACCCTGACGGTTGCCGCCGGGACCGTGCCGCGAGCGATCCTCGATCTGGTCGGCGGAGCGGTAGCGGATCGACTGCCAACCCAGCGATTGCTCGCCCTCGCCGCGGCGGGCCGGGTGCTGGTTCTGCTGCTCGGCCTGCTCTTCCTGGCGCAGGCACCGCAGAACACGATCTGGATCATGGCCGGGGTCGCGATCTTCTTCGGAGCTGCCGACGCTTTGCACAAGCCGGCGATCGCGACGCTGCCACGCCAGCTCGTCCCGGTCGGTCAGTTGGTGAAGGCGATCGGCTATCGACAGCTGGCCGGCCGGACCGCGCTGCTGGTCGGTCCGGCCGTCGCCGGTGTGGTGCTGTCCGCTTGGGCGCTGCCCGGATCGATCGCCGGACTCGTCGTGCTGTTCGCGGCCGCAGCAGTGCTGCTGGCGGTCATCCGGACCCGCTATCAGCGGGAGCGTGCGCCCCGACAATCGGTGATCGCGGCCACCCGGCAGGTGATCGACTATCTGCGCGTCGACGAGTCCGCACGGGCTCTCAACTTCACCATGATCGGGCTCAACTTCTTCGTGACACCGGTGGTCAATGCCGGCGTGGCACTACGAGCGCATTCGCTCGGTTGGGGGCCGCACACGCTCGGTCTGCTGATCGCCGGCATCGGGGTCGGGGCGGTCATCGGAACACTGATCGCGCTCCGTCTGAAGCCGACCTATCCGATGAGATTCGCGCTGATCATGCTGATCGGCCAGGGCGCCGGCATCGCGCTGTCCGGGGTGTTGCCGCTGGTCGGCTCGGCGATCGCACTCTGCTTCGTCGGATTCACTGCCGGGATCTCCTCACCGATGCTCGGCGGCACCACGCAGGCGATCATCAAGGAGAGCTATCTGGGCCGCATCTATGCGCTGCAGGGTCTGGCAGACGACGCGCTGATCCCGTTCGCGTTGATCGGCTACGGAGCGATGGCCGGGTGGATCGGCGTCACCCCGACCACCGTGATCTGCGGGCTCGCGATGGCCGCGTTGATGGCGGTCAGTCTGCTGCGCCGGCCGTTGCGCAATCTGCGGATCGACCTGTCGACGACAGCGCGGAGCGCCGACGCCGACGACCAGCCCACGGGCGCCCAGACGGCGGCCGACCGGGCCGATCAGGAACGGTCCGCCGACCCAGCGACCGACGACGATCGGCCGGCCGACGCGGACGACGCCGGGCCGCGGGACGGCCAGCCCGGTCCGGCCGCGCGAGTGCCCGAGCAGCAGGACGCCGTGCCCAGCGAGGCGTTCGACACCGTTCGGAACGGGGAGCCGGGGCCCAGGCACGGTGGCAAGACCTCCGGCATCTCGGGTCTGCCGCGGCATGCCGCCGCCGGGGCGGTGGCCGCCGATCAGCGACGTTCGAGCAAGGCGACCGGATAGCGATCGAGGATCCGCTCGACCGCCGTCGTCGCCGTGTGGGTGGTCCCGGTCAACAGGTCCAGCCAGCGCCCCGGCGGTAGCTGGACGGTGGTGTCGCCCCAGACCTGGGGCAGCATCCGCGACCGCAGGGTGTACGGCAACCGGGTCGCAATACTGAGCAGCGGGCCGCGATCGAAGGCGATCAGATGGGACGCGGCCGGACCGGTCGCGAGCACCGGCCGATAGTCGTCCAGCAGCAACCGCTGCCGAGCCCGCAGGGCGCGGCTGGTCACCCACAGCTTCAGTCCGTCCCGGTCGTCGGCAGCCGGACCCGCGGAATGCTCCAACTCCGCCAGCCGCTTCCGACGAGCAACGAAGTCGACCGGCCGCCGGTTGTCCGGATCGACCAGCGAGTCGTCGAAGAACTCGGTGCCCTGATAGACGTCCGGGACACCGGGAGCGGTCAGCTGGATCAGCTTCTGACCGACGGCGACGGTGGCTGCTGCCGGCCCGATGAGTGCCCGGAACTCCGCGACCGTGGCGGCCAGCTCGGGGTCGTCGTAGACCTGATCCAGGGCATGGTGGACGGCCCGTTCGGCCTCGTCGTCTGGGTCGAGCCAGGTGCTGATCGTCGCGGCCTCCCGGATCGCCTTCTCCGCATAGCCGTGCAGGCGATCCCGGTCGATCGGGCCGACCGCGGCGACGGTCTGCCAGAGCAGCTGGGCCAGCGCCGGATCGGGCATCGGGCAGCGGTGCATCAGGCGGTCGGCGACGGCCTGCCACCGGTCGGGAAGCTCGGCCAGCACAGACACCGCGGCCCGGACATCCTCCGACCGCTTGGTGTCGTGAGTGGACAGCGTCGTCATGGTGGCCGGCCAGTCCCGCAGGCGTCGACCGGCCGCGGCGTGGAAGTCTTCCACCGACATCCCGAATCGTCCCGGATCGCCGCCGACCTCATTGCTGCTGATCAACCGGTTGTAGCGATAGAACGCGGTGTCCTCGACACCCTTGGCCATCACCGCTCCGGTGAGCTGGCCAAACCGGACGGCCAACTCGTCCTCGGCATCGGTCAGTCGGGGCTGCAGCGCATCCGCCGTTGCTGCCAGCTCGGGCCGTTCGGCCCGAAGTTGATCAAGGACCGTGGTGATCCGGCGAGCGTCGCCCGGCAGGTAGGCCCGATAGACGTCCAGCCGTACGGCAGCGGCCGCGATCAGCTCGGCGGCGCCGGGCTGCGCCGGAGCCAGTGCGGCGATCCGCCGCAGCTCGGAGCCGAACAGGTCGGCCAGCGCCTGGGTCTTGCCCTCCCGGACATGATCATCTTCGGTTCGTCGATCGCCGCTCAGTCGTCGATACACCTCGGTCATCGGCTGCTCGGCGGACGGCTCGACGAACACGGCGGCGATCTCGTTCAACGCGTCATAGCCGGTGCTGCCGGCCACCGGCCAGTCCGGCAGCTCCTCACCGGGCTCCAAGATCTTTTCCACCACGATCCAGCTGTCCGGAGCGAGCGCTCGCAACCGGTCCAGGTAACCGCCGGGGTCGGCCAGCCCGTCGGGATGGTCGACCCGCAGCCCGATCACGCCGTCGGCGACCAGCTGCCGGATCCGGGTGTGCGTGGCGTCGAACACCGACCGATCCTCGACCCGGACGGCGGCCAACGTGTTCACCGCGAAGAACCGGCGGTAGCCGAGCTCGGTGCCGGCCAGCCGGAAGGACCCCAGCCGGTAGTGCTGACGATCATGCACCTCCCGGGCGGTGCCGCCGTCGGTGCCGGGCGCGATCGGGAACCGGTGCTCCCAGTAGCAGAGCAGCCCGTCCTCGATCCGCAGCCGACCGAGTTCGGCCGGATCCTCCCCGAGGACCGGCAGCAACAGCTTGTCCGCCGACCAGTCGATGTCGAACCAGTCGGCGTAGACGGAGTCCCGGCCGTAGGTCAACACGTCCCACCAGGCCGGATTCTGCTCGGCGACCGCAACCCCCAGGTGGTTCGGCACGATGTCGACCACCACCCCCAGGTCGGCCGCGGTCGCAGCAGCGAGGAACCGTCGCAGCCCCGGCTCGCCGCCACGCTGTGGATCGATCCGGGTCGGATCGGTGACGTCATAGCCGTGGTCGGAGCCGACCGTCGAGGTGAGCAGCGGCGACAGGTAGACCGCGTCGACGCCGAGCTCGACGAGGTAGTCCAGCAACGCGGTCGCGTCGTCCAGGGTGAAGTCGGGCCGGATCTGCAGCCGGTAGGTCGACCGGGGTGCCGTGTTGCCAGCGATACGGGTCACAGCGGTGACCTTACGGCAAGCGCCGACGGCTATAACAAAGATTTCTGGCTTGCGTTCGTAAGTTCAATTGTTACGATTCTCGGGTGGATGGTGCCGAACGACGATCGAGGATCCTGACCACCCTGGAAGGTCGCGAACGGGTCGGGGTCGCTGACCTGGCTGTCGAACTGAACGCCTCGGAGGTCACGATCCGTAAGGATCTGGACGATCTGGCGGCGGCCGGTGCACTGCGCCGGGTGCGCGGCGGGGCGGTCAGCGCCGCCCGGCGTGGCTTGACCGCGCCGTTCGTGGTCCGGGAGCGGGAGGCCTATCCGGAGAAGGAACGGATCGCCCGGGCTGCCGCCGAGCTGATCGGGGACGGCGAGGCGGTGCTGCTGGACAGCGGTACCACCGGACTGCAGACCGCGATCGCGCTCGCCGATCACGCCATCACCCTGATGCCGCTGTCGGCGCGGGAGATCGCCGCGCTGGTCGACGCGCCGGGTGTGGCGTTGGTGCTGCCGGGAGGGCCGGTCCGTCCGGTCGAGTTGGCCTTCAACGGAGCCGTCGCCGAGCGTGGGGTGGCGATGATGCGTTTCGACACCTTCTTGTTGACCCCGTGCGCGATCACCGCCGAGCACGGCGTCACTGCCTACGACGTGGACGACGCGACGATCAAACGGACCGGCATCGATGCCGCCAACCGGGTGATCGCGCTGGCCGAAGGGCGCAAGCTGGCCCGTACCGCGATGGCCGCGGTCTGCGAGCCGGGGGAGATCGACATCCTGATCACCGACCGGGACGCCCCGGTCGCGGCCACCGACGCACTCGTCGAGTTGGGGATCGAGGTCGTCCGTGTCTGAGGCGCTGACCGCGACCCGGCCGTCCCGACGGCTGCGTCGCAGTCGGGTCACCGTGACCGCGGTGTTCGCCACCCAGGGCATGTTGTTCGCCTCCTGGACGGCGCACATCCCGTTGGTGGCCGGACGGCTGCGACTGGACGACGGGACGCTCGGCACCGCGCTGCTCGGCGCCCCGCTCGGATCGGTGCTGGCGATGATCATCGTCGGCTGGTTGCTGCCCAGACTGGGCAGTGCGGTGCTGGTCCGGGCGACGTTGATCGGCTATCTGGTGAGTGGCTGTGCGATCGGGTTGGCCGACAATGCGGTCGGCCTGTTCGTCGCGCTCGCCGTCTGGGGCTTCTTCCAGGGCTCACTCGATGTCGCGATGAACACCCAGGGTGTCAGTGTCGAACGTGGCTACGGCAGGCCGTTGATGTCGGGGCTGCACGGCGCGTGGAGCATCGGTGGGTTGCTCGGTGCACTGATCGGCACCTCCGCCGTCGCTGCCGGGATCGACCTGCTGCCGCAGTTGATCATCGTCGGTGCGGTCCTGCTGGTGACCAATCTGGTGCTGACCCGGTCGATGCTGGCAGACCGCAACGATCGCGGCGATCATGGTACGAAGCCCGGACGTCGGCGGGTCTTCTCCCGGGTGGTGCTGATCCTGGGCGGCGTATCGATGGCCTGCATGCTGTGTGAGGGTGCAGCGGCGGACTGGTCGGCGAAGTATCTGCACGGCAACCTGGGCGCACCGGCCGGTGTCTCCGGCCTGGCCTACGCCGGCTACCTGGCCGCGATGGTGGTGGTCCGGCTGACCGGTGACTGGCTGCTGCGCCGCTATCGGGCTCGTACGGTATTGCCGGTGCTCGCTGCCGCATCGACGGTCGGGATGACTGTCGCGTTGCTGGTCGGTCAGCCGGCCGTCGCGGTGATCGGCTTCGCGGTCCTCGGCCTCGGACTGGCATCGGTGGTTCCGGCCGCCTTCACCGCGGCCGGCCGGCTCTCCGGCGGCAACGCCGGCGGAGCGATCGCCACGGTCTCGGCACTCGGCTGGGCCGGCTTCATGTTCGGTCCCGCGGCGATCGGCCACCTCGCCGATCTCGTCTCGCTGCCCGTCGCCCTGGGCATCATCCCGGTCCTCACCGCGGTGATCGCCTGTGGCGTCCGGTTCACCGCAGCCTTCCGTGAGCCCGATCCGGAAACCGGGCCCCGGTGATCACGGCACGGTCTGCAGTCGGGACAGACTGCGCCGCCGCAGCACCGTCCAGCAGGCGATCGCGAGCCCGGCCGTGCCGGCCGCGACGAACAAGGTCCAGTCCTCGGCGAGGACGCTGAGCCTGCCGCCGGCGGTCGTTCCGAGGGCGCTGCCGCCGAGACCCGCGGCGATCATGGCGGTGTAGGACTGTCCGAGGAAGGCGGGCCGGGCGACGTCATCGAGCAGGGCGGAGTTCGCCACCCCTGCCGGCGCCTGGACCGCTCCACCGGCGGTCATCGCCGGGAACATCGCCCACGGGTGCCCGCTCAGCAGTGCCAGGACGCCGTTGATCACCGCACCACCGATCTGGCAGATGATCAACTGCGTCCCGAGTGCGATCCGCCAGACCCTGCTGCCGTAGACGATGCCGGCGACGATGTCACCGACCGACGAGGCTGCGAACAGCAAGCCGGCCAGGTACGTGACGTGGTGGGTGAGTGCGACGGCCGGCACGGCGACCGAGGTCAGACCGCCGACCAGGCCGGCGCCGAAACTCGCGCCCAGCACGGTGATCATGCCCGATGTCAGGAGTCCCGGCAGTCGGACGCCGCGGTGCTCCTCCGCGGGCGCCGGTCGCCAGTGTCGGGACCGGGCAGTGCCGGCGAACACCAGCCCGCCCACCGTCGCCGCGACCGCCGCCGTCAGGACGGCGGCGGCCGGACCGGACAACACGACCAGGCCGGAGACCACCATCGGACCGCTGATCATGGCGACGTTGAACTGGGTGCCGAGCAGTGCGTAGGCCGACCGGCGGTCACCCGGCGCCGACACCATGACCGGGATCAGCACCCGCATACAGGTGATCACCGCCGGGATCGCGACCCCGGAGAGATAGCTCAGCATGATCAACACCGGTGCCGGTGCGTGCCCGACCGCAGCGAGCGTCAGGCCGCCGAGTGCCAGGCCCGCGGTCGGCCCGGCGGCGAGCAGTACGACCGTCTGGCCGTACCGATCGAGCAGCCTGCCCTGCACCAGCAGGCCGCAGGCATTGCCGACGGACAGCGCACCACTCACCAGACCGGCCTGCGCCATCGATCCCGACGAGGTACGGATCAGCAGCAGCACGCTGAGACCCAGCATGCTGATCGGGAACGAACCGAGGAATGTCGCGCCGTAGCCGATCAGGGCGCCGGGCAGACGGAGTACACGTACATAAGGGCGGAACACGTCCTCACCTCCGAGGGTGTGTAGCCCGCCCATCGCGTCCTCGCCACGCAGCCGTCGGGACGCGATATCTCCCTGAACTATTCGGTTGGTGAGCCAGAGATTACCAGCAAGCCGAGGCGGTCCTGCCCGGCGAATCGGTCAGTCGCGGACGCCGAAGGTGCGGGTGCTGGCGTCGAAGACGGCATGCTCGGTGCCGAAGACATCGGCGATCAGCCCCTGATCGATCAGCTCCTGCGCGGTGCCCGAGGTCAGTCGATGATCATGGATCAGCCAGAGCCGGTCGGCCATCCGCAGCGCCAGCTCGACCTCGTGGGTGGAGATCAACACGGTGATCATCCGGGTTCGCGCGATCCGGTGCAGTAGCGACATCAGATCGACGCGGGCGCCGACGTCGAGGAAGGCGCTCGGCTCGTCCAGGATCAGCACATCCGGTTCGGTGACCAGAGCCCGCGCCAGCAACAGCCGCTGGCGTTGTCCGTCGGACAGCTCGGCGAAGCGCTGACCGGCGGGCTCGGTGGCGTGGAGATCGGCCAGCACCCCGTCGATCAGCCGATGATCATCGGCGCCCAGCCGACTGACCAGACCGAGATAGGGATGTCGACCGAGCTCGACAACCTCACGCCCCGTCAGCAGCCCGGCGTCCACCCGTTCGGTCAGCACCACCGCGGTCCGACGGGCCCGCTCCCGGGCCGGCATCCGGAGCAGGTCATGCTCGACGCCCGCAGGGTCCCGCCAGCCGACGCTGCCGGACAACAGCGGCTGCAGTCCGGCGACCGAGCGCAACAGGGTCGACTTGCCCGCACCGTTGGGTCCCAGCAGTGCCGTCACCTGCCCGGCCCGCGCCGTCGCATCGACGTCGTCGACCACGATCCGGTCCGGGCTGCGACGCCACCGCAGGCCGGCCCGATGCGGATGCCGATAGCCGGCCCGCAGGCCGGTGAGCCTCAGCCGGGAAACGCCGGCCGCGGACGTGGAGTCGATCATCAGACCGCTCCTGCCGACAGCCGCCGGGAGCGGAGCAGGACGATGATCACCACGGGAGCGCCGACCAGTGCCGAGGTCACGTTGATCGGCAACACCGCGTCCTCGCCGGGCAGCTGGGCAACGATCGAACACAGGCTCGAGGTGACGATCCCGACCAGGATCGAGGCCGGCATCAGCAGCCGGTGGTCCGAGCTGCCGATCGCCAGCCGGGCCAGATGTGGCACGGCGATCCCGAGGAACGCGATCGGGCCGCAGTACGCTGTGACCGCGCCGGCGATGACGGCCGTGGCCACCATGGCGACGATCCGGACCCCGACCACCGGCACGCCCAGTGATCGGGCGTACAACTCGCCGAGCAGCAACGCGTTCAACGATCGGGCCAGCACCGCCGACAGCACGATCGCGCCGGTGATCACCGGCACCAGGATCAGCAGGTCGCCGCGGGTCACCCCGCCGTACGATCCGAGTCCCCAGACCACGTAGCGCTGCAGTCGGGTCGGGTCGGCGAAGGCCAACAGTAACGAGGTGATCGCACCGACCGCCGAGGACAGCATCACGCCGGTGATCAACAACGTGATCACCGATCGGACCCAGCGGCCCAGCAGCAAGATCAACAGCAGCACGGCCGCTGAACCGACTGCCGCGGCGGCGGCGACGGCGAGCCGGGAACCTCCGACCAGACTGACGAAACCGCCGGTCAGGGTCCCGCTGCCGAGGGTGACCAGGGCGACGCCGAGCGATGCCCCGGAGGAGACCCCGAGGATGTACGGGTCGGCCAGTGGGTTGGCGAACAGGGTCTGCATCAGCAACCCGGCGATGCCCAGCCCGGCGCCGACGGTCGCCGCGGTGATCACTCGCGGCAGCCTGATCTGGCCGAGCAGCACGGCGGTGGAGGGATCGTCGGTCCGGCCGGTGAAGGTGAAGCCGAGCAGATCGTGCCAGCCGATCCGGACCGACCCGATGGTCGCGCCCAGCCCGATCGCCACCGCGGCGGCGACCAGCAGCAGAACCAGCGTCAACAACGGACGGCCCCAGCCGATCCAGCGCGGTCGCCGGCCAGCCGAGTCCTGCGGCTCGGCCACGCCGCCCCGGTCACCGGCTGTCGGCCCGGTCGCCCGTTCGACCCTGCTCACGACGGCGGCTACTTCAGCTTCCGGTAGAAGGTGAAGCGGTGCCCCGGCTCCAGGTCGGGATGGGTGATCGCGATCAGGTCACCGACCACCAGATCGGGACGGAGCACGCCGAGCTCGAAGATGTTGTTGCCGCCGGCGGCATTGACCTGCTTGCTGGGCGCCCAGATCGCTCCCGACTTGTACGCGGCCAGCTGGGCGAATCGAGGTTCGTCGGCCAATGCTTCCTTACGGGTCTTCCAGTTCGTCGAGGTGATCCAGATCTTGGCCTTGCCGGACTTGGTGAACACCTGCTCCAGGTCGGGACTGGCCGAGGACGGCGAGGTGTCGGACTGCCAGGCCCAGCTGCCGCCGGCATCGGTGATCATCTTGCCCATCACCGTCCCGCCGGTCGGCATCGTCCAGACGCCCTGGTACGGCTGGCTCAACAGCACCTCGGTCGGGTCGGCCTTCGCCGCCTTGTTGACCGCGGTCCGGTAGTCGCCGGCGATGGTGTCGAAGGTCTCGGCCGCCCGCTGTTCGGTCCCGGTCAGTGCTGCGAAGAACTTGATCCACTCGGCCTGACCGAGCGGGGTGCGCTCCAGGTATTCCGCGTCGGCCAGCACCGGGATCCCGGCCTTGCGGACCGTCGCATACGCCGGGTCGTCCATCCCCGCGGTGATCAACGCATCGGGCTGACTGGCCACGATCTTCTCCGCATCGGCGGTGCCGGCCGGAGCGAACTCGGTGACCTGGTCGCCGGCGACCCTGCTCCTGGCCGCGGCCGAGTTGATCAAGGACTTGGAGGCGACGCCGGTCAGCACGTCCAACTGCCCGAGCGCCTCCAGGCTGGGGATGTGGGTGGTCGAGGCTGAGAACAGACTGTGCACCGGGGTGCTCAGCTGTGGTGCCTCGGCCAGCTCGCCGGTCAGGTCGGGTTTCGGCGCACCGCACTTGACCAACACGTAGCTCTCCGGCTTGCCGCCGACCTCGGGCCGCTGGACGGTGATGACCTGGTACGACTTGTGGTAGCTGATGTCGAAGTTCGTTGCGTACTCGAGCTTCTGCTTGACTCCGAAGTAGTCGGTCTTCGGGTCGAAATCGCTGATGCAGCCGGGCGACCCGCTGGACGGCGCCACCCCGGGAGCAGGCGACGATCCGACCACTCCGCAGGCGGTGGCAGCCAGGGTGGTGACGATCGCGACCAGCGCCATCGCTGCCTTGCCGGGCGTGCGATGCAGCAGCTTGTTGATCATGTACGGCGAACTCCTCGTGCACACAGCTGACGCCGGGAGTCCGACCGCGACACCCGTCCGACGGATCGTGGTCGGCAGAGTGTCGGCGATCTTCCCTCGAGACCCCACGACGCACGGATCGGCGATCCGCGCCCCGACGGCAGGTTTTCGGACTCGTGGGCAGCGGGCCGGATCACCGGGCCCGTTCGGCCTACCGACTACCGCTTCCCAGGAACCGTTCACCGCCGGATCGAGGTCCGGCGCCGTTCCCAGTGCGCTCTTGCAGTCGTCGTTCCCACTCACCGCTGCGGGGCAGTCCCGGTCTCGCACCGGATTCCCTTCCCGTCGGCAGCAGCGAGTCTATCGCTCAGCCCGGATCCGGGCTCAGCCCGGATCCACCACCGGTGGATCGGACTCAGAGATGGGAGAGCACGATCGCACTGCGGGTGCGGACGACGTCGTGGTGGGTGCGGATCTCGCCGAGCACGCGTTCCAGGTGGCCGGCATCGGTGCACCGGACGACCAGCAACCCGTCGGCCTCGCCGGTGACGGTGTAGCCGTCGTACACCTCGGGGATCGCGGCGGCGAACTCCTTCATCTGCTCCGGCGGGATCTGTCCGTTGCAGTAGATCTCGACGAACGCCTCGATGTTCCAGCCGAGTGCGGTCGGATCGACGTCGGCACCGAAGCCGCGGATGATGCGGTCCTGCCGAAGCCGATCGACACGGCGCTTGGTGGCCGCCGTCGACAACCCGACCTGTTGCCCCAACGAGGCATAACTTTGCCGGCCGTCTTCCATCAGCAACGCAAGAAGCTTGCGATCCGTGTTGTCGATCCGCAACGATTCGTCCCTCTCCGTCCTTGCAGAGCATAACCCGTGCGAGCCGCATCGAGTCCCGCCGCGACGACCGGGTTCGTGACAGTTGTCAGTCGGGACTGCTGACATTCCGGCGACGTGGCCCGGCCGGCCTCGGAGAAGACTGATCGGCATGGCACTGGACCAAGAACTCGACCCGGCCGTTGCGCCCGGTCACCCATCACCGGCAACGACCCCGACGGCAACCCCGGCGATCCACCTGACCGGACTGACCAAGAGCTACGGCGCGGTCCGTGCGGTCGACGGCATCGACCTGAGGATCGATGTCGGCGAACTGGTCGCCGTGCTCGGCCCGAACGGCGCCGGCAAGTCCACCATGAACGAACTGATCACCGGGCTGGTGCAGCCCGACAGCGGCCGGGTCGCGGTGTTCGGTCGGACACCGCGACAGGCGGTCGAGGCCGGTCTGGTCGGTGCGATGCTGCAGGCCGGTGCCTTGCTGCACGAGGCGACCGTCGGTGAGTTGTTGCGCCTGATGCACGGTCTGCACAGCCACCCGCTCCCGGTCGGCACGGTGATCGAGACCGCAGGCCTCGGGGACTTCCTGCGGACCCGGACCGACAAGCTGTCCGGCGGCCAGGCGCAGCGACTCCGCTTCGGTTTGGCGATCATGGCCGACCCACAGTTGTTGATCTTGGACGAGCCGACCGTCGGGATGGACGTCGAGGTCCGGCACGAGTTCTGGAACTCGATGCGCCGCTTCGCCGAGGGCGGTAGGACGGTGCTGTTCGCCACCCACTACCTGGAGGAGGCCGACCAGATCGCGGACCGGATCGTGGTGATCAACTCCGGCACCGTGGTGGCCGACGGGACCGGCGCTCAGATCAAATCCGGTGTCCTCGGCCGGACGATCTCGATGGCCGCCGACGGTGTCGACGCCGAGCTGTTGAGCAGGCTGCCCGCGGTCAGTGACGTGGAGCAGCGGGCCGGGCGGATCCTGATCCGGAGCAGGGATTCCGATGCCACCCTGCGCGGACTGGTCGGCGACTTCCCGGCGGCGTACGACATCGAAGTGAACGCGGTCGGCCTGGAAGAAGCCTTCCTCGAGTTGACCACCCGGCGATGAGCACCGCCACGCCGTCGCAGGCCGGTGCGGTGCACCGGCCGATCCGGCTCCCGGCACCGCTGCACTACCTGCTGCACACGCTGCGACTGACGGTCAAGAACACCGGCTTCATGATCTTCTCCGTCGTCACGCCGGTCGTGCTGTACGTGGTCTTCACCCAGATCTTCGGAGCAGCACAGGCACCCGGCGGCAATCTCAGCTGGGCGGCGATGTACATGGTCTCGATGGCCGCGTACGGCTCGCTCGGCGCAGCGATGGGCGGCGGCTCCCAGCTCGCCGTCGAACGCCGATCGGGTTGGTTCCGGCAGCTGACGATCACCACCCTGCGGCCGCGCGCCTTCCTGCTCGCCAAGGCCGGGGTGATCATGATCGTGGTGCTGCCGGCGCTGGTGCTGGTGTTCGCGGCCGGGTTCCTGGTCGGCGACGTCCGGGCACCGGCGGCCACCTGGGCGGCCGCGCTGCTGCTGATGTGGCTGTCCCTGATCCCGGTAGCGGTGCTCGGACTGGTGATCGGCCTCTGGGTGAAGGCCGAGACGGTGCAGGGGCTGACCACGCTCACGTTGCTGGTGATGGCGATGCTCGGCGGACTCTGGTTCCCGGCCGCGCTGATGCCGACGGCCATGCAGCGGATCGCCGAGCTGCTGCCGTCCTACTGGATCGCCGAGTTGGGCCGTTATCCGTTCGGCGCCGGGCCGTTCCCGTGGATCGGGGTGCTGGTGCTGGGCTGCTGGACGATCGGTCTGACGATCGTCGGCGCGCTGGGCTATCGTCGAGCTGCGGCGACGAGCAAGCGGTGAGCAGCCTTGCGGGCGGTCGGCTGCAGCGGTTGACCGTCGGGTGGACCGGCTGAGGAGGGACGATGCGAAGCACACTGCACACACTGCTGCGGGTCGAACCCTTCGCCGAGGGCGAGGATCCCGATCGGGCGCCGACGGCCCGGTGCGGACCCGAAGCGGCCCGGCGGTGGACGCCGCGGCGTTTCCTGCAGAACCAGGGCACGATCTATCTGTTCGGTCTGGTCTTCATGATCTTCGCCGTCCAGGACATCCATGCCGGTCAGCCGACCGGCACGGAGCTGGCCTATCGCTGGATCGGACTGGTCGGCATGTCGCTGACCTATCTGATGACGGCGTGGGCCGCGGACCTGCGGCTGCTCTGGCGCTGGGCCTACATCGGTCTGTTCGTCGCCCTGATGCTGTCCACGATCGGCTACGCCGGTTGGGGTTTCACCAACTTCGGCGTCTACCCGTCGGTGATGATCGCGACCCTGATCCCGTGGCGGCACGCGCGCTGGGCGGTGCTGGCCTGGAACCTGGTGGTGCTGCTGACGGCGATACCGCAGTGGTCGCTGGCACCGGTGGTGCTGGCCGCGTTGGGCCTGCTGTTCGGCATCGCGGTCGGTGGCGGGTTCGAAGCCGGCCGAGTACGGCATCGGCTGCAGGCCGCCGAACAACGGGTCTCGACCCTTGCCGTCGCGGCCGAACGGGAACGGATCGCCCGCGACCTGCACGACATCCTCGGTCATTCGCTGACCGCGATCTCGATCAAGTCCGGACTGGCCGCTCGGCTCTCCGAGGCCGATCCCGGTGCGGCCCGGGAGCAGATGACCGAGGTCGAGCAGATCGCCCGGGTCGCCCTGGCCGACGTCCGGGCGACCACCACCGGGATGCGGGAGGTCCGGCTGGCCTCGGAGATCGCCAGCTCCCGTTCGGTGTTGATGGCGGCCGGGATCGAAGCCACGGTCCCGTCGGCGTTGCCGCCGATGGCCGACGCGGAGAGTCAACTGCTCGGCTTCGTGGTCCGCGAGGTGGTGACCAACGTCGTCCGGCATGCGGAGGCGACGCGGTGCACGATCGAGGTGCACGAGGAGGGCGTGACGATCACCGACGACGGTGTCGGGATGCCGCGGGTCCCTCGCCGGGGCACCGGGCTGACCGGTCTGCGCCGTCGGGTCGCCGATGCCGGCGGTGTGCTGGTCGTCCGCCCGGCGGAGGGCGGCGGCACGGTCGTCCGGGCTGTGCTGACTGCGCCGAGGTCCGCTCCGGGCCGCACCGAGCCTGCCCGCCCCGAGCCTGCCCGCACCGAGCCTGCCCGGCCCGAACGGTCCCGACTCCAACCCGCGCGCCCCGAACGCGTCGTACCCGAAACCGCCCGACCCGGGCCGAATGCGGATCCGGCGCTGCCGGCGTCGCGGCTCGACCTTCCCAGCTCAGCCAGGACACGGTGATGACCTCTCCTTCCGACGGCGCCGGCCTCGGTGCCGATGACGATGTGACCGCTGCGAACACCATCAGGATCCTGCTGGCCGATGATCAGGCGCTGATCCGGCAGGCGTTCGCGGCGTTGCTCGGACTGGAGCCCGACATCGAGGTCGTCGGGCAGGCTTCGGACGCCTCGGAGGTGGTCGCGCTGGCCGCCGAGCGGCATCCGGACGTGATCGTGATGGACGTGCAGATGCCCGATCCTCGCGGCGGTGGCGCCGGCGAGAGCCCGGACGGCATCACCGCGACCGCCAAGATCCTGGCCGCCGACCCCGGCATCCGGGTGATCATCGTGACGACCTTCGGCCGGCCGGGCTATCTGCGCCGGGCGATGGAAGCCGGTGCGGTCGGATTCATGGTCAAGGACGCGCCTGCCGACCAGCTGATCGAGGGCATCCGCCGGGTGCACCGTGGGCTGCGGGTGGTCGACCCGACCCTGGCCGCGGCCAGCCTCAGCGTCGGCCCGTCACCGCTCACCGAGCGCGAGACCGAGGTGTTGGCCGCGGCGGCCCACGGCGGCGCGACCAGTGCGATCGCCGGCTCGGTCTTCCTGAGCGAGGGCACCGTCCGCAATCACCTGTCCTCGGCGATGGGCAAGCTCGGCGCCGCAACCCGCGCCGAGGCCGTCCGGATCGCCACCGAGAACGGCTGGCTGCCGTAGGTCGACGCTCGGTAATGCTGAGAAACCTTGCCGCCGTCGGAACGTAATCCGACTGCTGCGGCGAGTCTCAGGCCTGCAGCCGGGCTCAGCAGCGACCATGGGCCCGACGGAAGTACGGGCGAGGGTGAAGGGTTGCGGGCTCGGTGAGTGGTAGGACTCGGTCGGTGGCGGCCCTGATGGTCGCCGGTGGGCTGTTGATCGCTGCCAGCGGGTGCAGCCCGAGCATCACGAGCGGTGGCAACGAGGTCGCCGACCCCGAACAGCCGCTACAGACGGCGCTGGCCAAGCTGAAGGACGACAACAACGCCGGCATCCAGAACAACAGCATCACCGTCTCCGACGACACCGACTGCTTCTATCTCAAGCCGAACGCCGACGCCGACGCGGTGTCGGGCTCGGTCGCGTGCGGCCCGGTCCGCAGGCTCGGTCAGCCGACCGCCAAGGTCTGGGACACCTACGCGTTGACGTTCGGGCCGGCGACCGACGGCAAGGTGACCGCCACCGTCGGTGCCGTGACGGCAACCTCGGTCGACCTCGACCCGTCGCTGCTGGTCTCACCCGACGGCACCAAGCCCGGTACGGCCGCCGATCTGCCCGCCCCACAGGCGCCGCAGACGTCGGTCGCCGATCGCGCGGTCGCGCTGCCGCTGGGCGCGATCCCCGATCTGACGTTCGCCGGGCCGACCCGGGACGCGGTCCTGAAGACTCCGACCGCGACCTTCACCGTCACCGGCGTCGCCGCTCCGAAGACGGTGCCGTCCGCACTGGTCGCCGGTACCGACGATCCGGCCGGCGTCGCCGCCTACTACCGGCCCGCCCAGGGGCAGCGGATCTACGCGGCGACGGTCAAGGTGTCGGACCCGGCCGAGCACGCTGCGGTCGCCCCGACGGCGGCACCGGGAGCGAAGCCGCAGTCGCTGTCGACGGAGCTGACGCTCGGCGTCGCCGACGGCAAGGAACTGCCGATCGCCGATGCGACCGATCCGAAGACCGACCCGGCCAAGGCCGCGGCGAAGCTGAACGTGGCCTGCCAACAGGAATCCGACCAGACCTATCCGTGCCGGCCGGACGGAACCGAGTTCATGATCATCATGACCGTGCCGGCGGACGGCGGGCTGACCCTCGGTGCGACCACTGCGGGTGAGCGGCAGGCGGTGGATCTGCAGAGCGGCCGACTCAGCTCGACGGTGTCCCAGGTCGAGTACGACCACGACAAGCTCACCACGTCGGTGGACGAGAAGTTGAAGGTGCCGTCCTATACCGCGCGGGTCACGGTCACCAAGCCGGTGTCACCGACAGCTGACAAGAGTCCGAAAGCTGACAAGGCTTCGGAGCAGGAGCCCGGCAAGGCCTCGGCGACACCGAGCGCCGAACCGAGCAGCAAGGCGTCGACCAAGAAGGTATCGGTCGCCCGCAAGGCGTCCTGGCGGATGACGGTCGGGTCGGCGTCGCTGACGGCCTTCGACCCGACCCGGGGCTGGGCACCCAGCGGCAAGGCCTGGCTGTCGGTACAGACCACCGGCTACACCAAGACCGACGAGGCCGACGCCTTCGCCGATCGGCGGGCCAGCAGCGTCGCGGTCACCGCGGCTGGTAGCACGTACCGTCCGGACGCCGTCACCGATGCCGACTTCGACGGTAGCGATCCGATCGGCACCGACGACGTGACCTGGGTCTTCGAGGTGCCGCAGGACCTGAGCTCGGCGGAGTTCACGTTCGCTCCGACCGGGGTGGTCACCGCCGGCGACACTCGTGCGTCGTTCACCGCTGACGAACCGGACTCGGTCAAGATCACGTTCGGGTAGCGTCCCGGCCTTGGCCGGCCCGGCTACTGGGAACCGGTTTGCTGAGGGCCGCGCTGTTCCGGATCGGGGTGTTGTGAGCCGGGCGGACCGTACTGCGGGAACTGCTGTGGTGGCTGGCCGTAGGGCTGCGGCGGCTGGTTGCCGTACGGCGGTTGCGGCTGGTTGCCGTAGGACTGTTGTGGTGGCTGGTTCCCGTACGGCTGCTGCGGTGCGGCCGGGTAGGGCTGGTACGGCCGGGTCGGCTGGCCGGGACGCAGACCGAGTCGCTCACGGCGCAGCAGGTCGATGGTGTAGACGGTCTGGAAGATCCCGACGAACGGCATCACGATCACCGAAACGACGATCAGCGGCAGGTACATCACCAGCACACTGCCGATCAGCGGCCCGGGGCTGAACGACGACGGGTCGTCGGCCATCGGTGAGATCGTCGCCGTCAACGCTCCGGATCCGATCATCACCGAAACGAACGAGACGGCGTAGATGACGCCGACCGGGATCAGGCTGGCGACCAGCGAATAGCCGAAGGTCCGCAGCCCGTAGCCCTTGGTCAGGCCCCAGGCCCGGCGCAACGCTTCGAGGCCACCGACCCGTTCGATGACGATCACCGGGATCAGCGGGTAGAGCCGGGTGCCGATGATCACATAACCGACGAGATAGAGCACCTCGAACGCCAGGGTGATACCGATCAGACCGACCACCGGACCGTAGATCCGCTCCGGGGTGTCGGCCGACCCGATGATCTGGGCGATCATGACGACGCTGAGCCCGGCATACAGCAGGATCGCGACGAAGGACACCGCCAGCAACAGCAGATAGCTGGGCAGGATCCGCAGCACGAATCCGCGGGTGCCGTTCCAGGCGTCGCCGAAGGTCGGCTGCGGACCGTGGCCGCCACGGTCGGAATGCTCGATCGTCACCTGGGTGAGGCGCGACTTCATCCCCTCGGCCTTGAGCGAGAAGAACCCGGTGGCGGCACTGGCCACCAGCGTGATCAGCAACGTCAGGGCGATCGGGCCGAAGACGTCGCCGAAGGACGGCACCCGGCCGAACCGGTAGGAGCTGAACGCACCGATCAGCACGGCCATCACGGCAAGGCCCAGCAGGCCGAAGATCACCAACGAAGCCAGGAACGGCATCAGGGTGATCAACAGATAGCTGCCGAACCGGGACTTGTAGGCCCGGAACGAGCCGCTCATCATGTCGCTCAGATCGATCGGTCGGGCCGGCAGGATCGGCTGCGAACCAGATCCCAGCTGCTCGTTGCGACCGTACGGGTCGGAAGGCGGCCCTGCGGGCGGGTTGTACGGGGACATGCCTGCATTGTGCCCTGTGGGTGGGTCGGGAGTGCCGCGTGGACCTGGTCACACACGGGAGTCGGCCGGCGGGACGCTCCGGATCCTGCCGGTGACGACGTTGTGCACGATGATCACGATCGCGATGCTGAACATCAGGTCGCCACCCAGTTGCTTGTCGCCGAGATTCTCCAAGGACTGCAGGTCGAAGTCGCTGATCCCACCTTGCAGCGCCACCAGGGCGATCGCCGCCGTGCCGAAGGTCGCATTGGCCAGGACCAACAGCACCCGCGCCGATCGGGGGAACGACCGCGAGTCACCGCTCGCGAATCCGTTGTCGGTGATCAGCCGCCAGATCGCGCCGATCAGCAGGCCGACCAGGGCACCGGACAAAGCCAGCAGTTCGGTGATCGGCTCGGTGATCGCCTGCCGGTATTCGTACAGTCCGGTGATCAGGATGACCGCGGCAGTGCCGACCAAGCGATCGACCGTCAACGTCCCGCGGGCCAGCCAGCAGATCGCCAAGATCACCGCGACCAGGTCCGCGGTGATCATGGTCCCGGCATAGGTCGCGGACAGCTCGAGGGCCTGGAATCCAGCCCGGATCAGTCGGAAGCAGGCCAACAACACCAGGATCGTCGCCAGCCGGCCGGTTCGCAGCCGGATCGTCCAGGCGATCAACAGCAACGCACCCGCGGCAACCACGCTGGCGACGTTGACGGTCAGTGGAGCCGGCAGCGCTGACAGGACGGCGACCGCCGACGAGAGCCGCAGCACCCGCAGCGGAATCAGCAGCAGATCCAACCACAACGCCGTGCCGGCCAGCAGGGTAGCGACCAGCACCGCCCACCGTCGCCAGTCCTGCAGCGCCTCCGGTCCGTTCTGCGGGTCGGGCCCGTTCAGCGGGCCCACCGCGTGGTACCTCCGGCGGCGGTCGACGAGGCCCAGGATCACCAGCCAGCCGACCAGCGGGACCGCTGTCGTCACCAGCCCGCCGGCCAATCCGTCGAGGGTGAATCCCGAACGGTCGGTCGTCGACGCCAGCTGCACCGCTTGGGCACTGCGAGCGAGCACCAGGACCGCGACCACCGCGATCGACCAGCGGGCCGGCCGCCCGGAATCGTCGGGGCGCCGGAGACCGTCGCTGATCGCCATCGCGATCGAAATGGTCAGCTCGGTGATCGCGGCCCCGGCCAGGACGGCGAACGGTGCCGCCAACAACCACAGGGTGCTGCCCAACAGATCCACGGTGCTGAGCACCAGACGGGGCGCGTAACCGCCGTAACTGAACCGCAGCTGCAGCAGCGCCGCACACAGCGTCACCGCGGTCAGCAGCTGGGCCATCACGAACTCGCCCCACGCAAAGGACGCTCGGCCCCGCACGATGGCGAAGATGATCATCAGCAGGCATCCGGTGGCCGCCGGGAGGGTGTCGATCCCGCCGTCGATCGTCGCGATCCGGATGATGATCAACATCGTGATCAGCAGGCCGGGAATCCGAATCGCGAGCCGGAGATGCAGCAGCGCGGCGTACAGCGTCCCGGTGGCGAAGAAGAGTGCGGCGATGATCAGCGGCGTGGCGATCACGGGAATGCTGAGTTGCGGCGGCAGGAACACCAGTTCGGATCGGCTGCGGAGCAGCGAACTGAAGCCGGCGGTCAGCACCAGGACCGCGGAGAGGGAGAAGGCAACGATCACGATGCCCCGCAGGCCCGGTGCCCAGCCGTTGTCCCGCAGTCGGCCCTCCTGGACCGGCTCGATCAGGACGACGCGGAGCAGGTGACGTAAGCCGTGGATCAGTCCGGTGATCATGATCGATCCCGAGCGGGGGGCGCGATCCGGACCCCGGCCACGGCGTAGTCGTCGGTCCGCCCGACGGCGAACAGTGCGCCGTCGGCGGACAACAGGCGATGGTCGCCGGTCACGATGCCTGGTGCCGGCCATTGGCCCACCAGCGACCCGGCGCCGGTCAGAGCGCTGATCCGATCGCGACCGACGGTGACGATCGTGCTGCCGACGGCGATCGTCGTGATCGGGGATCCGGACCGTCGCCAGCTGCGGCGTCCGGTCGCGGTGATCGATTCCAGCGCCGCCGCACTGGTCAGCAGCAGATGATCATCGACGGTGATCATCTCTCGTAGATCGTCGTCGCGGAATCGTACCCAGCGATACCGGCCGTCCGCCGCGGCATAGGCCGTGACGGTGCCATAGCTCATCACAACGACGTTGTCACCGGCCGCCGCGACGGCGATCGGATCGGTTGCCTCCTGCTGCCAGCGACGGCTGCCGTCCGACGGGTCGAGGACGACGAGTTCGGTCCGGGTGCCGATGGCGATCGCCTCGTGGGTCGCGACCGGTGGAATGGTGATCGGGCCGGCGATCCGCCGGGACCACCGGGTGCCACCGGTCCGAGCGTCGAGCATGATCAGATCGCCACGCAGGGTCGTCACCAGGATCCGATCATCTGCTGCCCGGACCGGTGCGACCGCCGTCAGGTCATCCAGCGGCACGGTCCAGCGCACCCGGCCGTACGGATCGTAGGCGCGCAGCACTCGCCGGTCCGTCGACACCAGGGTCAGCAGCCCGAGCGAGGTCACCGAGGTGATCGAGCCGCCGGGGTGCGCCCAGTTGTGCAGCCAGACCTTCCCCGGTTGCAGCCCGTAGCCGGTGACGACGTCGGTCGTGTTGCCGGCCACCGCGTGCAGGGCACCCGATCGGTCGGCCGAGACCCGCTGGGTGAGGGGTGTGTCGACGTCCAGGTCGGCCGGCACCGGACCGAAGGTGTCGTCGCCGTGGTCGAACTGCAGCGCGGCGCCCGTCCAGTCCCGGGCCGGCGGGTCGAGGTCCTGTTCGCCGGCGGGCCGGACCGCGGCCGGATCGACGGCTTCGGCCGGTCCGTTGTCGGGCGTCAACCGATAGGACGTGGCCTCGTCGCCTGCTGCGGTGCCCTTGTCCTGGGCTTCGTCGGAGTCGCCGGGCAGCGGGAAGGATCCCTCGGACTCGACCACGCCGGCGCCGGGGCACCAGGTCTCGTCCTCGCGCCAGTCGAGCGGTCCCGACGATGCGGTCACGGTGGTCCGGGAGCGGACCAGGAGGCAGCCGGCCTCGGCCCGGTCGGCCGCGGCCGGTCGCATCGCGCGGGACTCGCGTCGGTACTGCAGGCCGGTGCCGGCGCCGATCCCGATCAGCCCGTGATCGGCCCAGCCGTCACCGATCGCGACGGACCGGGGCAACTCGACCGGAGCCGGGTCGAAGACGACGCCCAGCCGGCCCCAGTCCTGGGCGTGCAGCCGGATCCCGTCGTCGGTGACGCTGCGCAGCCGCAGCCGTGGCGTCGGATCGCTCAAGGAACTCGGCGTGATCACCTCGCGCCACCAGTCGGTGTCCGGGATCGGCAGGTCGGGGACGGGTGCGGCATGGGTGATCAGGCTGCTGGGGAAGGCGCCGTACACCCTGATGCCGTGCAGTCGAGCATGCTCGACGCTGGCTCGGGCGCTGTGCTCGCCCTGCTGCCACCGGACCGCGGCCACCTGCCCGTCGGCGGGCGCGAATCGGTTGGCCCGGGGTGACGGTCCGACGAGCGTTGCGGTGGCCGCGACGCCGGAGCCGACCAGGATCGCCAGCGTCAACACTGCCGCCAGCGCCGTCGGCGGGATCCGCCGCGACCGCGGACGGGAATCGTTCGCTGGTTGGGTCATCCGCTGGTGCCTGTTCTTGACTCGGCTACTGGGGTCGGCTGCTCGGTCAGCGTCGACCATGCTGTCAGGTTCGCGGTCCAGCAGGTCGGGATCGCCGTCGGATTCGACGCCTCGGCACCCACTCCCGTACGGTGCAGGGGAGTGCGGAGCGAGGGTCGCCGATCCGGATTTGGAATGTCGGCCGACCTCTGCCAAGATTGACGGGTTGCTCCGACGGGGTCGCCGGGGTGAGGTGTGCCCATCAGGCGTTCGGCGATGTGCCGGACCGGGTGGGTCGTCCACCGGACCGTGAGACCCCTAGAGCCTGATCCAGACCGGATCGGGTGCTCCTCACAACGTTAGATCGGCCCTAGGGCCGACGTGCGCTTGGGGAGCGCGACACGCCCGACCTCGGGGGTCGGCCGGCAGGGCCGATCAGGAGTCGAGCAGGGGCGTGACGGACGAGCATGACGCAAGGCCAACGACGTGGCTCTGCGACAACGAGACAAGTTGAAAACAGCAGAGTGCGTAACAGCTGAAGCAGGAAGAAGGACGGACTGTGGCGGGACAGAAGATCCGCATCAGGCTCAAGGCCTATGACCACGAGGTCATCGACGGGTCGGCGCGCAAGATCGTCGACACGGTGACTCGTACCGGTGCAAAGGTCGCGGGCCCGGTGCCGCTGCCGACGGAGAAGAACGTGTTCTGCGTGATCCGTTCTCCGCACAAGTACAAGGACAGCCGCGAGCACTTCGAGATGCGTACGCACAAGCGGCTGATCGACATCATCGACCCCACCCCGAAGACGGTTGACTCGCTGATGCGGCTCGACCTGCCGGCCGGTGTCGACATCGAGATCAAGCTCTGAGGGACGCACGAGTATGGCTGCCAATACGAATTCCGCAAGGAAAGTGAAGGGCCTGCTGGGCACCAAGCTCGGCATGACCCAACTCTGGGACGAGAACAACCGCGTGGTTCCGGTGACCGTTGTCGCCGCCGGCCCCTGTGTCGTGACCCAGGTCCGCACCTCCGACTCCGACGGCTACTCCGCCGTCCAGCTCGGCTTCGGCGCGATCAAGGCCAAGCAGGTCACCAAGCCGAACGCCGGGCACTTCGAGAAGGCCGGCGTCACCCCGCGCAAGCATCTGGTCGAGATCCGCACCACCGACGCCGACCAGTACCAACTGGGCCAGGAGCTCGGTGCCGACACCTTCGAAGCTGCTGAGGTCCTCGACGTCACCGGCGTCACCAAGGGCAAGGGCACCGCGGGCGTCATGAAGCGGCACGGCTTCGGCGGTCTGCGCGCCTCCCACGGTGTGCACCGCAAGCACCGTTCGCCGGGTTCGATCGGCGGCTGCGCGACCCCGGGTCGGGTCTTCAAGGGCCTGCGGATGGCCGGCCGGATGGGTAACGAGCGGCAGACCGTTCAGAACCTGACCGTGCACTCGGTCGACACCGAGCGCGGCCTGATCCTGATCAAGGGCGCGATCCCGGGTGCCAAGGGCGGCCTGGTCGTGCTGCGCTCGGCTGCCAAGAAGGGAGAGGTCGCATGAGCGAGACCCGTACCGTCGACGTTCTGGACGGCAAGGGCGGCAAGTACGGCACCACCGCCGAACTGCCCGCCGAGCTGTTCGACGTCGTCACCAACGTTCCGCTGATCCACCAGGTCGTGACCGCCCAGCTGGCGGCCGCCCGGCAGGGGACGCACGCAACCAAGACTCGCGCCGAGGTCCGGGGCGGCGGCGTCAAGCCGTACCGCCAGAAGGGCACCGGACGCGCCCGGCAGGGCTCGATCCGCGCACCCCAGTTCACCGGTGGTGGCGTGGTGCACGGCCCGACCCCGCAGGGCTACGCCAAGCGGACTCCGAAGAAGATGGTCGCCGCCGCACTGCGCGGTGCGCTGTCCGACCGGGCCCGCGACGGGCGGGTGCACGTGGTCAGCTCGCTGGTCCCCGGCTCCAAGCCGTCGACCAAGGCAGCGCTCGCCGCGCTGGCCGGGATCACCCAGGCCAAGCGCGTGCTCGTGGTGCTGTCCCGCGATGAGGACGCCGCCTGGCTGAGCCTGCGCAACGTCCCGTCGGTGCACGCCATCGTCGCCGACCAACTGAACGCCTACGACGTACTGGTCAATGACGACGTGGTCTTCACCTCGGCCGCGCTGGACGCCTTCGTGGCCGGTCCGGCCAAGGGCAAGTCGGTGAAGGCCGTCGCTACTGAGTCCGAGACTGTCGAGTCCGGGGTTGAGGGGACACAAGCATGAGCGCCGCAGCAAAGATCCGCGACCACCGCGACATCCTGTTGGCGCCGGTCGTCAGCGAGAAGAGCTACAGCCTGCTGGACGAGAACAAATACACCTTCGTGGTGGCCGACAGCGCCAACAAGACCGAGATCAAGATCGCGGTCAAGGAGATCTTCGGCGTCACCGTCACCGGTGTGAACACCTACGTTCGCAAGGGCAAGAAGCAGCGCACCCGCAACGGGTACGGCAAGCGTCCCGACACCAAGCGGGCCATTGTCACCGTTGCCGAGGGGCAGAGCATCGACATCTTCGGCGGACCGGTCGGCTGAGGGAACAGGGACTGAATCATGGCTATTCGTAAGTACAAGCCGACCACTCCGGGTCGACGCGGCGGCTCCGTCGCCGACTTCGCCGAGATCACTCGGTCGACCCCGGAGAAGTCGCTGCTGGTGCCGAGCCCGAAGACCGGCGGTCGCAATAACAACGGCCGGATCACCTCCCGGCACATCGGTGGCGGGCACAAGCAGGCCTACCGGCTGATCGACTTCAAGCGGTACGACAAGGACGGGGTGCCGGCCAAGGTCGCGCACATCGAGTACGACCCGAACCGGACCGCCCGGATCGCGTTGCTGCACTACGCCGACGGCGAGAAGCGCTACGTGCTGGCTCCCAACGGCCTGGGCCAGGGGTCCGCCGTCGAGGCCGGCGAGGGTGCCGACATCAAGACCGGCAACAACCTGCCGCTGCGCAACATCCCGGTCGGTACGACGGTGCACGCCGTCGAGCTGCGCCCGGGTGGCGGAGCCAAGCTCGGTCGTTCCGCCGGTGCGTCCATCCAGCTGGTGGCCCGCGAGGGCAAGTACGCCACGCTGCGGATGCCGTCCGGTGAGATGCGGATGGTCGACGTCCGCTGCCGCGCCACCATCGGCGAGGTCGGCAACGCCGAGCAGTCCAACATCAACTGGGGTAAGGCCGGCCGGAACCGGTGGAAGGGCAAGCGCCCCAAGGTCCGCGGTGTCGTGATGAACCCGGTCGACCACCCGCACGGTGGTGGCGAGGGTCGCACCTCCGGTGGCCGCCACCCGGTGTCCCCGTGGGGCAAGCCGGAAGGCCGTACCCGTGACAAGAACAAGGCGAGTTCTCGTCTGATCGTCCGCCGTCGCAAGACCGGCAAGAAGCGCTGAGCAGGAGTCTGAGCAGATATGCCACGCAGCCTGAAGAAGGGCCCGTTCGTCGATGATCATCTGGCCAAGAAGGTCGATGTTCAGAACGAGAAGGGCACCAAGAACGTGATCAAGACCTGGTCGCGTCGTTCGATGATCACGCCGGACATGATCGGCCACACCATCGCCGTACACGACGGTCGCAAGCACGTTCCGGTCTTCGTCTCCGAGTCGATGATCGGCCACAAGCTCGGTGAGTTCGCCCCGACCCGGACCTTCCGCGGTCACGACAAGGACGACCGCAAGTCGCGCCGCCGCTGAGAAGAGGACACCAGATGAGTAACGCAGAAAAGACCCGGCCGAGCCGCCGGGACGCGCTGCTGGGTGACCGGCAGGGGTCGTACGCGATCGCACGCGGAGTGCGGATGTCGGCCAGCAAGGTCCGGCGCGTCGTCGACGTCGTCCGCGGGATGGACGTCACCGCAGCCCTGGACACGCTGAAGTTCGCGCCGCAGGCTGCGGCCGAGCCGGTCAGCAAGGTGATCGCCAGCGCCGCCGCCAACGCGGAGCAGACCGAGAACCTGCGCGCCGAGCAGCTGTACGTCTCGCAGGCCTTCGTGGACGAGGGCATGACGATGCGCCGGATCCGTCCGCGGGCCAAGGGATCGGCCAGCCGGATCCTCAAGCGCAGCAGCCACATCACCGTCGTCGTCGAAGCGAAGGAGGCCTGAGCCATGGGTCAGAAGATCAACCCGTACGGCTTCCGGCTCGGCATCAGCACCGATCACAAGAGCCGCTGGTACGCCGACAAGCAGTACGCCGACTATGTCGGTGAGGATGTCAAGATCCGCCAGTCCCTGCACAAGGGCCTGGAGCGGGCCGGCATCTCCAGCATCGAGATCGAGCGGACCCGGGACCGGGTCCGGGTCGACATCTACACCGCCCGTCCGGGCATCGTCATCGGCCGTAACGGTGCCGAGGCCGAGCGCGTCCGCGGCGAGCTGGAGAAGCTGACCGGCAAGCAGGTCCAGCTGAACATCCTCGAGGTCAAGGGCACCGAGACCGACGCCCAGCTGGTCGCTCAGGGTGTCGCCGAGCAGCTCGCCAGCCGGGTGCAGTTCCGGCGTGCGATGCGCAAGGCGCAGCAGAGCGCGATGCGGGGCGGCGCCAAGGGCATCCGGATCCAGTGCTCCGGTCGTCTGGGCGGCGCGGAGATGTCCCGCTCGGAGTTCTACCGCGAGGGTCGGGTCCCGCTGCACACGCTGCGCGCCGACGTCGACTACGGCTTCTTCGAGGCGCGGACGTCCTTCGGCCGGATCGGCGTGAAGGTCTGGATCTACAAGGGTGACGTGTCCGGCACCCGGGCCGAGCGGGCCGCGCAGAAGGCTGCGCGCAACGCCGCCCAGGGCAACCGTCGTCCGGGTCGCGGTGGCCGTCCGGGCCGTGGCGATCGTCCCGATCGGGGCGGCCGTCGCCGGCAGGAAGGTGCCAACACCGGCGCGAACGCCGGCGGCAACACCGGTGGCGCCGAGTCCGCTGCTGCGCAGCAGGCTCCGGCAACGAGTGGGCAGGAGGCGTAAGGAATGTTGGTTCCGCGCAAGGTCAAGTTCCGTAAGCAGCACCACCCCAAGCGCACCGGCATGGCCAAGGGTGGCACCGAGCTGGCGTTCGGTGACTACGGCATCCAGGCCATCGAGGCCGCCTACGTCACCAACCGGCAGATCGAGGCCGCTCGTATCGCGATGACCCGTCACATGAAGCGTGGCGGCAAGGTCTGGATCAACATCTACCCGGACCGTCCGTTGACCAAGAAGCCGGCCGAGACCCGGATGGGTTCCGGTAAGGGTTCCCCGGAGTGGTGGATCGCCAACGTCAAGCCCGGACGCGTGATGTTCGAGCTGTCCGGCGTCGGAGACGATGTCGCCCGCGAGGCGCTGCGGCTGGCGGTGCACAAGCTGCCGATGAAGTGCCGCATTGTCATGCGTGAGGCAGGAGAAAACTGAGATGGCGAACACCGTGAAGGCCGCCGAACTGCGGTCGCTGAGCCGCGACGAGCTCAACGCGAAGGTCGTCGAACTGAAGGAAGAGCTGTTCACGTTGCGGTTCCAGGCTGCCACCGGGCAGCTGGAGTCCCACGGTCGGCTCCGCGAGGTCCGCAAGGACATCGCCCGGGTCTACACCGTGCTGACCGAGCGCAACCTCGGCATTGTCGAGGATCCCGACGCCGAGACGGCTGTGACCGAGACGGCAGGTGCCTGAGATGAGTGAGCAAACCGTGAGTGAGAACGCAGTGAGCCAGGATCTGCTGGCCGACACCAAGGACGCCGAGGCGGTCGTCGCCGAGGTCGCCCAGACCTCCAGCGATCGCGGCCGGCGCAAGGTCCGCGAGGGCCTGGTGGTCAGCGACAAGATGGACAAGACCGTCGTGGTCGCCGTCGAGGATCGGGTCAAGCACCGGCTGTACGGCAAGGTCCTGACCCAGACGACCAAGCTCAAGGTGCACGACGAGGCCAATGCCGCCGGCATCGGCGACCGTGTCGTGGTGATGGAGACCCGTCCGGTCAGCGCCACCAAGCGCTGGCGGCTGGTCCAGATCGTCGAGAAGGCGAAGTAAGGAAGATCGAGAAAAATGATCCAGCAGGAGTCGCGACTGAAGGTCGCCGACAACACCGGTGCCAAGGAGATCCTGTGCATCCGTGTTCTCGGTGGATCCGGTCGACGCTACGCCGGAATCGGCGATCAGATCGTGGCCACGGTGAAGGACGCCATCCCGGGCGGCAACGTGAAGAAGGGTGAGGTCGTCAAGGCCGTCATCGTTCGGACCGTCAAGGAGCGCCGCCGTGCCGACGGTTCGTACATCAAGTTCGACGAGAATGCCGCGGTCATCCTGCGTAACGACGGAGAGCCGCGCGGAACCCGAATCTTCGGCCCGGTCGGCCGTGAGCTGCGCGAGAAGAAGTTCATGCGCATCATCTCGCTCGCCCCGGAGGTGATCTGAACGATGGCTAGCAACAAGATCAACGCCGCCGTTTCACGGCAGCACGGCAAGATCGACATCCGCAAGGGTGATCGGGTCAAGGTCCTGTCCGGCAAGGACAAGGGGACCGTCGGCGAGGTGCTCGCGGTCCAGCCGGACCGCGAACGCGTCACCGTCTCCGGTGTCAACATCGTCAAGCGGCATCTGAAGGACAGCTCGGCCACGCCGCAGGGCAGCCAGCAGACCCAGGGCGGGATCGTCTCCTCCGAGGCGCCGATCCACGTCTCCAACGTCGGCCTGGTCGTGAAGGACGGTGACGGCAACGAGGTGACCACCCGGATCGCCCACCGCCGCGACGAGGTGACCAAGCGTCGCCCCGACGGCACCGAGTACACCGCTTACCGGTCGGTGCGGATCGCACGCAAGACCGGGGAGGAGATCTGATGACCAGCACGGCTGTTGAGAACGATGTGCCGCGGCTGAAGAAGCGCTACGCCGAGGAGATCGTCCCGGCGCTGCAGCAGGAGTTCAACTTCGCCAACGCGATGCTGATCCCGCGGCTGACCAAGATCGTGGTCAACATGGGTGTCGGCGACGCGGCCCGCGACTCCAAGGTGATGGACGGCGCCGTACGCGACCTGACCACCATCACCGGTCAGAAGCCGTCGATCACCAAGGCCAAGAAGTCGATCGCGCAGTTCCGGCTGCGTGAGGGTCAGCCGATCGGCTGCCACGTGACCCTGCGTGGCGCCCGGATGTGGGAGTTCGCCGACCGGCTGCTCTCCCTGGCGCTGCCCCGGATCCGTGACTTCCGTGGTCTGTCGAGCAAGCAGTTCGACGGCAACGGCAACTACACCTTCGGTCTGTCGGAGCAGGTCATGTTCCACGAGATCGACCAGGACAAGATCGACCGAGTGCGGGGGATGGACATCACCTTCGTCACCACGGCGACCAACGACGACGAAGGCCGGGCGCTGTTGCGTCAGCTGGGCTTCCCGTTCCAAGCGAACTGATCACCAGGGCCAACTGAGTCGAGTAGAGGGATATACGACGTGGCAAAGACAGCGCTGAAGGTCAAGCAGACCCGCAAGCCCAAGTACGGCGTTCGCGCCTACACCCGCTGCCAGAAGTGCGGCCGCCCGAAGGCGGTCTTCCGCAAGTTCGGGCTGTGCCGGATCTGCTTGCGGACCATGGCCCACGCGGGTGAGCTGCCGGGCGTCACCAAGTCCTCTTGGTGAGTTCCGGGATTTCGTTCACAACTGCATAGTTTCTGCCTGGTGGGGATTTCGGCCCCATGGTTGGGTTTCCGCCCAGCATCGCGGCCGGCTTACCCTGGGTGGTCGCCTTGCGCTGGTCCTACCGGCCGCGACGCAACGCCCGCCACACCCGAAACCCAACCATGGGGCCGAAATCCCCGTTGGGTGCCAACGCTCGCGTTGGCAGGTGTACAGCCGGGCGCGAGGGACGTAGGACTTGGCTCCGCGGAAGTACCGCGCGGGGTCTGAACACAACTTCATCACCTGGGCCGAACGGCCCTCACGACTCTTCGGAGTCTCTACCTCCACGGCAAAGGTCCCTGCGGGGAAACCAGCCGAGAAAGTGAATGACTGACAGATGACCATGACAGATCCGATCGCGGACATGTTGACCCGCGTCCGGAATGCTTCGCAGGCCTACCACGACACCGCGGTGATGCCGTCGTCCAAGATCAAGGTGGGGATCGCGCAGATCCTGACCGACGAGGGCTACATCTCCGGATTCGAGGTCAAGGAGCCTTCCGAGGGCGAGGTCGGCAAGTCGTTGCAGATCACGCTGAAGTACGGCCAGAGCCGGGAGCGTTCGATCTCCGGTGTCCGCCGGATCTCCAAGCCGGGTCTTCGGGTGTACGCCAAGTCCACCGGTCTGCCTAAGGTGCTCGGCGGTCTGGGGATCGCCATCATCTCCACGTCAACCGGGCTGTTGACCGACAAGCAAGCACACGCACGCAGCGTAGGCGGGGAAGTCCTCGCCTACGTGTGGTGAGCGGACGAGACTAGAGAGGAAGGACTGAGAAGACATGTCACGCATTGGCAAGCTTCCTGTTCCGGTGCCGTCCGGGGTCGAGGTGACCATCGACGGTTCCCTGGTCTCGGTGAAGGGGCCGAAGGGTCAGCTGCAGCACAATGTCGCTGCACCGATCAGCGTTTCGCGCAACGACGAGGGCCAGATCGTTCTGGACCGGCCGGACGAGGAGCGCGAGTCGCGCTCGCTGCACGGGCTGTCCCGGACCCTGGTCGCCAACATGGTCACCGGTGTTTCGCAGGGCTATGAGAAGAAGCTCGAGATCGTCGGCGTCGGCTACCGGGTCATCTCCAAGGGCCCGGCCGAGCTGGAGATGAACCTCGGCTACAGCCACCCGATCAACGTGAAGGCGCCGGACGGCATCACCTTCGCCGTCGAGTCGCCGACCAAGTTCAGCGTCGCCGGCATCGACAAGCAGCAGGTCGGTGAGGTTGCGGCCAACATCCGCAAGCTGCGGAAGCCGGAGCCGTACAAGGGCAAGGGTGTGCGGTACGAGGGCGAGCACGTCCGCCGCAAGGTCGGAAAGGCTGGTAAGTGACGATGGCTGTTTCACTGTCTGCGCGCAAGCACACTGCGACCCGGACCCGTTCCCGGCTGCGTCGTCAGCTGCGCGGCCGGAAGAAGATCGTCGGTGTGGCCGAGCGGCCCCGCCTGGTGATCAGCCGGTCGGCCAAGCACATCACCGCTCAGGTGATCGACGACAGCCGCGGTCACACCGTGGCCTACGCCTCCACCATGGAGGGCTCGTTGAAGGCTGCGGCCGGCGACAAGACCGCGAAGGCCAAGCAGGTCGGCCAACTGGTCGCCGAGCGTGCCAAGGCCGCCGGGGTGGAGACCGTCGTCTTCGACCGGGCCGGCAACAAGTACCACGGCCGGATCGCTGCGCTGGCGGATGCCGCCCGCGAGGGCGGCCTGGGATTCTGAGCACGGCGGAACTGGAGAGGTAGAGAGCTTATGAGTGGATCACAGCGTCGAGGCGGCGGAGACGGCCGCCGCGGTGACCGCCGGGGTCAGCAGGACAAGAACAACTACGTCGAGAAGGTCGTCGCGATCAATCGCGTGGCCAAGGTGGTCAAGGGTGGCCGCCGGTTCAGCTTCACCGCACTGGTCGTCGTCGGTGACGGCGACGGCTCGGTCGGCATCGGCTACGGCAAGGCCAAGGAGGTGCCGGCCGCGATCGCCAAGGGCGTGGAAGAGGCCAAGAAGCACTTCTTCCGTGTGCCGCGGGTCCAGGGCACCATCCCGCATCCGGTCCAGGGTGAGAAGGCGGCCGGCGTGGTCATGCTGCGCCCGGCTTCCCCGGGTACCGGTGTGATCGCCGGTGGCGCCTGCCGCGCGGTGCTGGAGGCGGCCGGCGTGCACGACGTGCTCGCCAAGTCGCTCGGCTCGCCGAACGCGATCAACGTGGTGCACGCCACGGTCGAGGCCCTGCAGATGCTCGAGGAGCCCGAGGAGGTGGCCCGCCGGCGCGGCAAGTCGCTGGAGGACGTCACCCCGGCGGCGCTGCTCAAGGCCCGTGAGGCCGGTATCCGGGAAGGGGCGCACGCGTGAGCACCCGGTTGAAGGTCACCCAGGTCAAGTCGCAGATCGGCGGCAAGCAGAACCAGCGCAACACGCTGCGTACGCTCGGCCTGAAGCGGATCGGTGACGTGTCCGCACACGAGGACACCCCAACAGTACGAGGCATGATCGCGACGGTGCAGCACCTGATCACCGTCGAGGAGGTCGACTGATTATGGCGAGCGAAGAGACGAAGGGCACGGGCCTGAAGGTCCATCACCTTCGCCCGGCCCCGGGCGCCCACAAGGCCAAGACCCGCGTCGGTCGTGGTGAGGGCTCCAAGGGCAAGACCGCCGGTCGTGGCACCAAGGGGTCCAAGGCCCGCAACAACATCTCCGAGGCCTTCGAGGGCGGGCAGATGCCGTTGCACATGCGGACCCCGAAGCTGCGCGGCTTCACCAACCCGTTCCGGACCGAGTACCAGGTCGTCAACCTGGACCGGATCTCCACCCTCTTCCCCGAGGGCGGCGAGGTCAACCCGGCCAACCTGGTCGAGCGGGGCGCGGTGCGCGCCGGTCTGCCGGTCAAGGTCCTCGGTTCCGGTGAGCTGAGTGTCGCGGTGCAGGTCACCGCACACGCGTTCTCCGGATCGGCCAAGGACAAGATCGCCGCCGCTGGAGGCAGCACCACCCAACTCTGAGGTGATCGGGGCGTCAGCCCTGACCTCGTGGGGCGGCTCACCTGTCGTGGGTCGCCCCTTCGGTGTATCAGCCTCCAGATCCGCTGGGTTCCCGACCGGGTAGCTTGATAGAGTCAAGCGGTTTCCGGGGGACACCGGTATCGACGGGGCTGATCAGAGAGAAGGAATTGGATTGCTCACCGCCTTCGCAGGAGCATTCAGGACTCCGGACCTGCGTAAGAAACTCCTGTTCACGCTCGCGATCATCGTCATCTATCGGATCGGCTCGGTCATCCCGGTGCCGAACGTCAACGTCGGCACGCTGCACACCTGTGCGTCCAGCGCGCAGACCGGCAGCCAGGCAGGGCTGTACTCGGTCCTGTCGCTGATGTCCGGCGGCGCCCTGCTGCAGCTGGCCATCTTCGCGCTCGGGATCATGCCGTACATCACGGCCAGCATCATCCTGCAGCTGCTCACCGTGGTGATCCCGCGGTTGGAAGCGCTGAAGAAGGAAGGCCAGTCCGGCACCCAGAAGATCACCCAGTACACCCGGTATCTGACGCTGGTGCTCGCGGTCCTGCAGTCCACGGTGTTCGTCACCCTGGCCCGCAACGACCAGCTGATCCAGAACTGCACCGGGCTGGTGCACGACAAGTCGATCTTCCCGATCATCGTGATGATCCTGACCATGACCGCCGGCACCGGCGTCATCATGTGGCTCGGCGAGCTGATCACCGAACGCGGCGTCGGCAACGGGATGTCGGTGCTGATCTTCACCCAGATCTGTGCGACCTTCCCGCAGGCGCTGTGGCAGATCAAGCAGTCCCGTCCGGGCAGCCAGGGCTGGGTCATCTTCCTGCTGGTGATCGCGATCGGGCTGGCTGTGATGCTCGGCGTCATCTTCATCGAGCAGTCCCAGCGCCGGATCCCGGTGCAGTACGCCAAGAAGATGGTCGGCCGACGGGTCCTCGGTGGCACCACCACCTACATCCCGCTGAAGGTCAACCAGGCCGGCGTGATCCCGGTCATCTTCGCCTCCTCACTGCTCTACATCCCGTATCTGTACGCGCAGTTCCGGCCGAACGGCTGGGGCGCGTCCTGGATCCAGGGACACCTGGTCAAGGGTGACCACCCGATCTACATGGCGATCTTCTTCGCCCTGATCATCTTCTTCGCCTACTTCTACGTCTCGATCACCTTCAATCCGCAAGAGGTGGCCGACAACATGAAGAAGTACGGCGGTTTCATCCCGGGCATCCGGGCCGGCAAGCCGACCGAGGACTACCTCGGCTACGTGCTCAACCGGCTGACCTTCCCGGGTTCGTTGTACCTCGGCCTCATCGCCCTGATCCCGATGATCGCGATCGCGTTCCTGAGTGGCGCCAACCAGAACTTCCCGTTCGGTGGCACCTCGATCCTGATCATCGTGGGTGTCGGATTGGACACCGTGAAGCAGATCGAGAGCCAACTGCAGCAGCGCAACTACGAGGGCTTCCTGCGATGACCGCGGGGAGCTGCCACAGCGAGGAGGTCATCGGTCGATGAGACTGCTGATCATGGGCCCGCCCGGTGCGGGCAAAGGCACCCAGGCCAAGGCGATCGCCGACCACTTCGGGGTCCCGGCGATCTCGACCGGTGACATCTTGCGTGCCAACGTCGCCGCCGGCACGCCGCTCGGCCTGGAGGCCAAGCAGATCATGGACGCCGGCGGCTACGTCAGCGACGACATCCTGAACGGGATCGTCGCCGATCGGCTGGTCGAGGACGACGCCGCCAAGGGGTTTCTGCTGGACGGCTACCCCCGCACTCTGCCGCAGGTCGAGGCGCTGGACGAGATTCTCGAGCGCGCCGACCACCAGCTCGACGTCGTACTCTCCCTGAAGGTCGACGTGGACGAGGTCGTCGAGCGACTGCGCCGCCGCGCCGAGTCCGAGGGGCGGACCGACGACACCGAGGAAGCGATCCGGATCCGTCAGCAGAAGTACCTCGACGAGACCTCCCCACTGCTCGACGTCTACGCCCAACGCGGCGTCCTGGTCGAGGTCGACGGCCTCGGCGAGGTTGATGAGGTCACCAAGCGCATCTTCGAAGCCCTGGACGCCAAAGCCGTCTGACCCGGCCCCGTGCCGGACTGCACGTCCCCCCGGGCGATTTGGTAACACGTGCTGAGACCTGCCCTCGGCCCCGCTCATCCCGAGGAAGATTGGTAGCACGTGCCGCGGTCCGCCCTAGGCTGCGCGGAACCGTGAGGGCGAATTCGCAGCAGCTGCTGGCACTTGTTCCGGGCGCGTCCAGTACCTACCCGCTGGTCAGCCGGCGAAGTTGTAGTTGCGCCACGTCGTACGAGTGCGGCAGCTGCGCGGGTCGGCGCTGCAGTCTTCACGGGCGACACAGATCCGTTCCAGCACCCGTCCCGGCGTCCGATAGATGTGCTGCTTCTGGATCACGACGATCCGCCAACCCTGATGCTCCAACTCTTCGCGCCGTTCGAGGTCGCGGGCTCGCTGCTCCGGGTCGAGAGCGTGGTGCTCACCGTCGTACTCGATCAGGAGTTTCAGGTCGCGGTAACACAGGTCGAATCGCCATTTCCACTCCCCGTTCGGGTGCCGCATGATCACGTTCACTGTCGGCTCGGGCAGCCCGGCCAGGACGATCAGCATCCGCAGGCGCGACTCCATCGATGATTCGACGCCCTCCCGGACCAGACGAGCGGCCCGGCTCGCCACCGCCGCCCGACGATGCGGCCAGGAGTCGGCGACAGCGATCAGCTTCTCCGGCGTGGTCACCTCGGCCCGAACCAGCGAATCTCCGAGTACGACGAGCGCGACCAGATCGGCCCCTTCGGTGGCCAGCTCACACAACGATCGCTCGGGCGATGACAGCCGGATGCCGTTCTTCGTGCGTACCCCGTCCTCATCGGTCGCCAGGTGCGCAGCGATTCCTCGCCGCCTGCTTCTGGTCTCGCCGGCCAGCACGCTGATGTGGGTCCTGTCGTCGTACGGCGGGTCCCCGCCCCAGATCAACGCCGCCGACGAGTGACTGGCGAACGCGTTCGGAAAGATCACCATCGCCGCGCGCACGCCGCTCCGGCGTCAACCAGACGCCGGCCGCAACGTAGATCCCGTGGAAGACCCGTGTGTACTTCGGGCCGAGGAGTTCCTTGGGAGTGACACCGGCGCGGATCGTGTCGATTCGACGGAACTGGCTGTCGCTGTCCGGACGGACATTTCGATGATGCTTGTGCATGTCTGACAGCCTGCTGTCCGACGGCCGGGCCGAACCCTGTCCGGGCCCCTAATCGGCATGATCTGTGGACAAGACGACCGACGGACAACACCTTCGACCACCGGTACGGGGCAAGATGCTGCGATATCGCCGTCGGGCAGCGGCCGGGGGTAAGTCTCAGCAGGTGTTACCAAATCTCCCTAGGGATGAGCCGGGGCCGGGCAAGTCGCAGCACGTGTTACCGAATCGCCCGAGGGGCACGCGATATCCGCTACCCCCGGGCTCGGGGTGCTCATAGGGTGGGGGCGTGCCCGGACCTCCGCTACGTGTTGATCAACAGCGTGCGGCGTTGATCGCTGCGGTCGAGGCCGAGGACGATCTTGGGATCGAGCTGTCGGTGGCCGACGCGGAGTTCCTGGTCGGCTGGGAGAACGTCGTGCTGGCGACCTCCGATGGCTGGATCCTCCGGTTTCCGCGCGGTTCGCAACAGGAGTACGTCCGCGAGGTGGCGGTGCTGAGGCGGCTCGCGGGTCGGCTGCCGGTTCCGATCCCGACCATTGCGGCGACCGGCAAGCGTCGCGACTTCGCGGTCTATCGCCGGCTGACCGGTGCGTCGCTGGATCTCGCAGCCTACGACCGGGCAGACCGGCAGACCCGGGATCGGCTGGCGACCTCGATCGCCCGGTTCCTGGCGGCCATGCACGGCGCATTGTCCGGGGACGAGATCGCCGAGCTCGGCGTGCCGGCCTTCGGTGCCGACGGACAGCCGGTGGTGCTGCCCGACGAGATCGCCGCGGCGTACGGCGACCGGCTGGCGGCATTGCAGGAGGAACAACGATCGCTCGCCGCCCGTGCCCATGCCACCGTGCTGCTGCACGACGACCTCCATCCCGGCAACTTCGTGCTGGACGCCCCGGTCGGCCGGTTGTCCGGGGTCTGGGACTTCAGTTGCGTCTCGGTCGGTGATCCGAGCCAGGACTTCCGTTACCTGGTTGGTGATTCGATGGATCTCGCCGAACGCATCGCCAGCGCCTATGCGGCCCGCACCGGCCGCGAGATCGACCTCGGGCTGGCCTCGGTCAGCCTGCAATTGGAGGAGATCAGCGATGCCCTGGAAGAGGGCCGCGACCCGACGCCGTACCTGACCTGAACAACCCGTCCGAACCGAAAGTGATGATCATGGTCGACTATCCCGACACCCGACGCTGCGATGTTGCCGAGGACCTGCACGGTCGGACCATCGCCGATCCGTATCGCTGGTTGGAGGATCCCGATTCGACGGAGACGCGGGACTGGGTTGACCGGCAGAACGCCTTCACCTCCGAGCGGCTCACGGCGCTGCCGGAGCGTGCCTGGTTCACCAGCTTGATGAACAGGATCATCCGGCGGCCCCGGGCCGGCGTGCCGAGCAAGCGCGGCGGACGCTACTACGTCAGCCGCAACGACGGCAGCCAGGACCAAGATCAGATCTTCGTCGCCGACACCCTGCAGGAGCTGCGGGCCGGCGGCCGGCTGATCCTGGATCCGAACACCTTGTCGGCCGACGGTACGACCTCGATCCGCGGCTTCCAGGCCAGCAAGGACGGCCGCTACCTCAGCTATCAGGTCAGTGAGGGTGGCAGCGACTGGGTCGACTTCAAGCTGCTCGACCCGGCAACCGGAGAGACCGACGACGACGCCGCGATCCAGACCAAATTCGGCTCGGCGACCTGGCTGCCGGACAACGCCAGCTACCTCTATCCGGCAGTGCCGCACGAGGGGCGGGCCGACGGATCACAGGCCGGCCAGGTGAAGACCGGTGTGTTGGCACTGCATCGGGTCGGCCGTCCCGAGAGCGAGGACGAGGTGATCGTCGACGTCCGGGACGACTACACCCAGGGCTTCGTGTTCGGTGAGGTGTCGGCCGATCACCGGTATCTGGTGAGCTATCTGGTCGAGGGCACCGAGAACTCCAATCGGCTCTGGGTCTACCGGATCGACACCGACCAGGGGCGCAGCACCCTGTCCGAGCCGATCAAGCTGATCGACACGGCGTACGCCCAGTTCGAGTTCGTCAGGAGTGTCGGCAGCAAGATCACCCTGTTCACCGATCACCAGGCCGATCGGGGTCGCGTCGTCCAGGTCGATCTCGATGCCTTCGAACGCACCGGTGAGCTGGTGTTGGAGGAGTTGATCGCCGAATCGTCCGACGCCGTCCTTGCGGTGACCGCCGCGGGCGATGAGTTGATCATGATCAGGCTGGCGGACGCAGCGCCGACGATCACCCGGTACGGCCTGGACGGCGCCGACCGCGGTGCCGTCGACGTCGAGGGCGGTTCGATCACCGGGCTGTGGGCGGAGGCCGGCGAGGACGAATGGTTCATCGGAATGTCGACGGTCACCTCACCCACCCGTGCCTACCGGATCGGTAGCGGCGGCGGGGCGGTCGAACCATTGGATGATCTTGTTCCGGCCGGCGCCGCTTTCGACCCGCCGGCCTACACCCAGGTACGCCGTCGGGCGAGAAGCGCGGACGGCACCGAGGTCCCGTACTTCCTGATCACTCCCGGCGCGGACGCCGAGCCGACCGGCCCGAGGCCCACGCTGTTGTACGGCTACGGCGGTTTCAACATCCCGGTCGAGGCCGACTACCGCCCGATGTGGTCCGGTTGGCTGGCAGCAGGCGGGGTGATCGCGATCGCCAACCTCCGCGGTGGTGGCGAATACGGCACCGCGTGGTACGACGGCGGCCGGCTCGCCAACAAGCAGAACGTCTTCGACGACTTCATCGCCGTCGGCGACCATCTGGTGTCCAGCGGTGTCACCAGTCATGATCAACTCGCCATCCACGGCCGCAGCAACGGCGGCCTCCTGGTCGGCGCGACGATGACCCAACGTCCGGATCTCGCGGCTGTCGCGCTGCCCGGTGTCGGCGTCCTGGACCTGCTTCGGTTCCACAAGTTCACCGCCGGGGCCGCCTGGACCTCCGACTACGGCAATCCCGACGACCCGGACGACTTCACGATCGCGTTGGCCTACTCGCCGTTGCACAACGTGGCGCCGGCGGATTATCCCGCGACGTTGATCATGACCGGTGACCACGACGATCGGGTGGTGCCGCTGCACAGCCACAAGTTCGCCGCCACCGTACAGGCAGCACAACAGGGGAGTGCACCGATCCTGACCAGGATCGAGACCCAGACCGGTCACGGGATGGGCAAACCACTGGCCCTGGTGGCGGCGGAGAATGCAGACCTCTTGGCGTTCGCCGCCCACTACACCGGCCTGCAGGTGCCGCCCGCCGAGCACTGAATCTGCTGGCCCGGCAGCTGGCGCGGCGCAGTCCGGACCGTTCTCAGGCTCGCAGGCCGTAGGTGAGCACCGCGTTCCCCGCGCTGGTGATCTTGGAATCGATCAGCGACAGCCGGGTTACCGGCACGGTCTCGTCGAACAGCCGACGTCCCTCGCCGGTCACCGCGGGATGCGTGGTCAGCGTCAAGGCGTCGATCTGACCGGCCAGGAACAGCGAACGGACGGTCTCGATGCCGCCACCGACGGAGATGTCGCCTCCCTCGGTCTCCCGCAACGATTGCAGGTACGCGACAGGATCGCCGTCGATCAACGTGCTGTTCCAACCCAGCTCGCCCGACAATGTGCTCGCAATGACATGCTTGCGGATCGGATTGATCCAGGCGCTGAACGGATCGTCGTTTTCAGGGTTCGGCCAGTACTCCGACCATTCCTGCCACAGTTTGCGTCCGAGGATGAGGTCGGTGACCGGGCCGATGGTCGACTCCATCAGCTCGCCCTCCTCGGGCCCGAAGGCGTCGAACTGCCACCGGTCGGGGCTCTCGACGACCCCGTTGACCGAGTGGAACAGGTGGGCTGTGACCTTGCGCGTCATGATGGTGCCTCTCGTGTGAAGTGCTCTTGCTCCATCAGACCATCGCGCTCGTCAGAACTCATCGGGTCCGACCGAAAATCATCGCAAGCGTCGTGCGGCGGTCTCTGGTGGTCGTGAGCAACGGCCGGGATGGATGATCCCGGCCAGCGACTCGATCCCGTCGATCAGCCGCGGTCCCGGCCGGACCATCAACCCGTCACCGTCGATCGCCCACACCTCCGTGTCGGGGAAGCGGGCCATCAGGGCGCTGTCGGCAACCAGTCCGGCACCCTGCTCGATGGCGCCTGCCAGATCGAAGCCGCACGGCGAGATGATCATGATCTCCGGTCGCTCGGCGGCGATCGCCGACCAGTTCGTCGGCACCGACCTCGAACGCGGCCGGCAGGCGACCGGGTCGCCGCCGGCGGCAGCGACCATGTCCGGCATCCAGTGCCCGGCGCCGAACGGCGGATCGACCCATTCGATCACCGCGACCCGCGGCCGCCGCGCACCGCGGACCGCCGTTCGGACCTCGGCGATCCGAGCCGACAACTCTTCGCACAGCACCGCGGCCCGGTCAGGCACGCCGGCGGCGGCCCCGACGTCGGCGATCGAGGCCAGCACCTCGTCCAGTGAATGCGGGTCGAGGGTGACGACCTCGGCGGTGCAGCCCAACGCCACAGCGGCATCGCGGACCTTCTCGGTCGGGACCGCGCAGACCCGGCACAGATCCTGGGTCAGGATCAGCTCCGGATCCAGGTCGGACAGTGCACCGGCATCCAAGGTGTAGAGATCCTCGCCGGCGGCGAGCCGGGACCGGACCGCGGCGTCGATCGCCGATGGCGCCATCCCGCTGGTGTCCTGGCCGCCGACGATGATCCGTTTCTGCTCGCGGGCCCGGGGCGGTTCATTGCACTCGAAGGTCACCCCGACCAGTTGCTCGTCCAACCCGAGCGCGTAGCTGATCTCGGTGGCCGACGGCAGCAACGACACGATCCGCATCACCCCAGTGTCGGTCACCGGTGCAGGATTCGCCACGTCCGTCGAGCCCTGGCCGAGTAGCCTGGCTTCAGTGAGCGTGTTGCCCGATGAACGAGCGAACCCGATGAATGAGCTGCCCCGTGAATGAATTGCCCAGGTCGTCGAAGTACCGGAGCAGCCCGGACGAGCAGGTGTCGGCGCAGGAACGTGAACAGCTCACCCGGCGGTTGAACGAGGCCTTCACCGCCGGCAAGCTGACCCAGGACGACTACTCCGCCCGCCTGGACGAGCTGTACGCCGCCCAGCGGCTGGGCGATCTGGTCCCGGTCGTCGAATCGTTGCCGGCGGTCCAGTCCTACAGCGAGCCGGCGATGGTGCAGCAGACCGGCGCCCAGCAGCCCGGCGAACTGAGCGTCGCCAGCAGCAACGGCAGCCGGATGACCGTCGCCCTGGTCGGTGGCATCGCCGCGATCGTGATCATCCTGGTGATCTTGCTGCTGGTGCTGCTGTGAGCGCGACCCTGCTCGGATCGCGAGTTAGGCGTACCTAACTTTTTGTGGTCAAGCCCACACGGTGCGAGTCGTCGGATCGTCTCAGCCACGGTTATGGTTGACACCGTGCCCCGGCAGATCATCACTGGTCAGAAGATCGCTGACCACGTCAAGCGGCTGGGCGATCTGTATCCGCCGATCCCCTTGGACTCGGTCGACCGGACCGTCAACAACCCCGACCTGGTCAAGCAGAAGTACAGCAACGTGCTCAATTATCTGGCGCGGGTCGAGCTCGAGGTCGATCGCAACGTGTTGGAGTTGCTCGTCCTACTGCCCGACGTCGACGAGACGAATCGGATGTTCTACGCCGACGTCTGGCAGCCGCAGGAGATCCAGCACGGGCTGATCCTGGACCGGTTGCAACAGGACCTGGACATGACACCGTCCGAGCCGCATCTGGACGTCTCGGCCAAGATCAAGATGCTCGGCGCGTTGGCACACTTCGAGCCGATCCAGGACATCGCCAAGCTGCTGTACTACCTGACCGGTGCGAGCACCGAGCGGCAGGCCGTGCTGGCCTACAACCAATTGCACACCGGGCTGAACGAGATGGGCGAGCGGGCGATCTCGGAAACGATCATCAGCCCGATCAAGCAGCAGGAGCCAGGCCACTTCGCCTTCTACCAGATGTCGGCGACGGCCATGGTGCAGAACGGTGAGTTGAAGCCCTGGCAGATGTTCCTGGCCCGGGTGCTGCGGGAGAAGTCCTACGGCCTGGTCGGCACCAACGCGATGGACCGCTACAAGGCGGACATGGGGGCGGTCGTTCTCGACCTCGGAATGGAGGACGGGATGGACGAGTACGCCCGGGAGATCGGCCGGGTCGAGGCCCGACTGCTGTGGGCCAACAAGCAGGGCATGGAAGTCCCGCCGTACATCGTGAAGGCCCTGCGGGAGAGTGTCGATCTCTATCGTGAACGGGCAGCCCGGGAAGGCTCGGCCGGCTGACCGCTGCACACCCTTGACCCCACGATCGGTCCCTGAGTAGCTTCTTCACAGGAGCGGCGGGGTCGTCGAGAGCCCCGAGCTTGTTCGCAGGGCTGATCAAGGGGGAACGTCATGAGCGGTTCCGAACCCAACACCGGGTCGCTGTCCCGTCGGGGCATGATCATCGGCTCGACGATCGGCCTGGGCGCCGCTGCAGCGACCGGCATCGCCGGCCAAGCCGCAGCCACGCCGCGTCGGCAGGATCCGACCCACGGAAAGCCGGGTCACACCACGCCGGGTGGTGGGCGTCGGGTGCTGCCCGGCGCTGATCGTGCGGCGGCCGACGACTGGTCGGCGCTGAGCGGGCAGAAGCTCGGAGTGATCACCAACCCGACCGGCATCGTCAGTGACCGGATGATCAGCATCGTCGACGCGATGGTGGAGTCCGGGCGGGTGAACGTCTCCGCGGTGTTCGGGCCCGAGCACGGTTTCCGGGGTACAGCCCAGGCCGGCGAGTCGGAGGAGACCTACGTCGACGAACGCACCGGCGTGACCGTCTACGACGCCTACGGTGCGCAGGCCGACAAGTTCGCCGAGCTGTTCACCGAGGCCGGCGTAGAAACGATCGTCTTCGACATCCAGGACGTCGGCGTCCGGTTCTACACCTACATCTGGACGATGTATCAGGCGATGATCGCCGCGGTGCGCAAGCAGTTGCGCTTCGTCGTGCTGGACCGCCCGGTTCCGATCGGCGGCCAGGCCGACGGTCCGCTGATGACCGACGGCTTCACGTCCGGTGTCGGCCAGGACTTCATCGTCCAGCAGCAGGGCATGACGGCCGGTGAACTGGCCCGCTTCTACGACGGCGAATTCATGCCCGACCGGGCCGGCGGCCGGTTGCCGCAGCTGGACGTCATCGAGGTCGCCAACTACCGGGCCGACACGCTGTACGCCGACACCGGTCTGCCCTGGGTGCTGCCCAGTCCGAACATGCCGACCGCCGACACGGCACGGTTGTACGCCGGTACCTGCCTGTTCGAAGCGACCAACCTGTCCGAGGGGCGGGGGACCACCCGGCCGTTCGAGCTGATCGGCGCACCGTACGTCGATCACCAGTGGGCCGCGATGCTGAACAAGCGCAACCTGCCCGGGGTCTACTTCCGCGAGGCCTACTTCACCCCGACCTTCTCCAAGAACGAAGGCAAGGTCTGCGGCGGCGTCCAGGTGCACCTGCTCGAACCGGCGGAGGTGCAGCCGATCCGGACGACGGCGGAGATGCTGGTCGCGTTGCGTGATCTGTACGACGGCTTCGCCTGGCGGACCTACCCGTCCGACGCCTACCAGGGGCAGTGGCTGGACAAGCTGACCGGCTCGGCCCGCTTCCGCACCCAGCTCGAGGCCGGCGCGACCGCGGACGACATCGTCGACGGCTGGTCCGACGAGCTGTCCGACTTCAACCGCCGTCGCCGTCCGTACCTGCTCTACCGCCGATGATCGGGCCCTGGGAGCGGACCGATGGCGAGCCGGGCCCGACCCTTTGTTAGATAGAAGCCCGACCGTTTGTTAGGTAGAAAGCCGACCGTTTGTTAGATAGGTATCCGGCGATCGGCTAGGGCCAACAGCAGCGGTCCGACCCGCCACACCATCCGGACGGCCAATCCGAACAGCCGGACCGACTCGACAGTCCGACCTCGGAACGGGACGCCATCGTCGATCATCGCCCTCCCGACGGATCAGCAACGCGAAGAGGGACGCTACCAGCTGAACTATCGGCTGGCTATGGGAATAGGCGGCCGACGTGCTGTGCGCTGTGTCCGCGCTGAGGTCGGGGGAGAACCCTGATTGCGCGAAATTGTCCAGGCGGCCTAAAATTTGACCATGCGGTCAGATTCTTCCTCGGAGACGCCCGCGTCGGACGGGCGGAAGTCGTTCATTGCAACCGCCCGGCGGGCGCAGATCCTGCAGGCTGCGGTGCAGGTGTTGACGACCAAGGGCTATGCGGGCACCAGCCTGGCCCGGATCGCCGATCAGGCCGGTGTGGCCAAGGGTGTCGTGTCCTACCACTTCGACGGCAAGGACGATCTTCTCGAGCAGGTGGTGATCGACGCCTTTACCCGGGGTGCTGAGGAGATGATCCCCCACATCGTCGCCGCCGAGGATGCCAAGGGTGCGCTGCGCGCCTATCTGCAGGGCAACATCGACTTCCTGGATGCCAATCGAGGTCAGATCGTCGCCGTCGGCGAGGTGATCATCAATCTGCGCCGACCGGACGGCGGCCTGCGCTTCGACGAAGCCGGCAAGCTGGAAGTCGTCCGCCCGCTGGCCGAGCTGTTGGCGGACGGCCAGGCCGCCGGCGAGTTCACCGACTTCGATCCGATGGCCATCGCCTACCTGATCCGGGATGCGATCGACGGAGTCTCCGCACGACTGCGGTACGACGCCGACTACGACGTCCTCGGCTTCGGTGCGCAGTTGATCAACTTTGCAGAGCGAGCAATCCATCGTCCCTCGGGTGAGGAGTCGACCGACTCCGATCCTACTGACGCGAACGGAAAATGATCATGAGCATGCCTGTTGCATCCTCCATCCCTGCCGCAGAGCGGGAGCAGAACGGCCGGCAACGGATGTTCTTCATCGACAACCTGCGAGTCTGGTTGACCGCGTTGGTGATCCTGCATCATCTGGCGATCACGTTCGGCCGCTCCGGGCCGTGGTACTACCTGGTGCCGAACAGCCCGGAAGCGGCGACACTGGGGTCCCTGGTCTTCCTGCTGATCAATCAGGCCTACTTCATGGGTCTCTTCTTCGGGGTCTCTGCCTATTTCACCCCGGGGTCGGTAGACCGGAAAGGTGTCGGGCAGTTCATTCGGGATCGTGCGCTGCGGCTCGGCGTCCCGCTGGTGTTGTTCGTCTTCGTCCTCGGCCCGGTCGCTGCTCTGCACGGCCAGCTGGTGACGACCGGCCACTACACGTTTGCCGACTACCTCTCATCGATCGGTTTCGGTCCGCTGTGGTTCGTCGAGGTGTTGATCATCTTCACCGCGATCTATCTGGCGGTCCGTCGTGGTCGCCCGGCTCCGTCACCGTGGGACCAGACCCTGCGCGGTCGTTCGGTGATCATCTTCGGCGTCGGTCTGGTGCTGACGACCTACCTGTTCCGGTTCATCCTGCCGCTGTCCAGCCCGGTCCCGTATCTCGAAATCGCCTCCGGTTACGAGATCCCGCAGTACGCCGCCTTCTTCGTGGTCGGCATCCTGGCCTATCGGCGAGGCTGGCTGCGCAACCTGCCGTCCCGGTTCGGGATCGTGGGCGGCATCGTGGCGGTGGGCGCCACGATCGTGCTGTCGCCGGTGCTGATCACCGGTGTCGAGCAGGCGACGCAGCGGGGCACCTGGCAGTCCGCGGTGTACGCCCTGTGGGAACAGACCTTCGCCATCGGCTGCTGCCTCGCGCTGCTGGTCTTCTTCCGCCGGTTCGTCAACCGTCAGGGCCCGATCGCCGCCGAGCTCGCCCGATCGGCCTTCCCTGCCTACGTCGTGCACGCCCCGGTGATCACCTGGCTGGCAGTGGCGATGGCGCCGCTAGGACTGAACGCGGTGCTCGGTTTCGTGGTCGCCGCCGTGCTCGGAATACCGCTCACCTTCGCCGTCGCCGCCGGCGTACGCCGGCTACCGGGACTGCGCCACGTCTTCTGACCCGCCCACCCTTCCCGCCGACCCGTCAGTTTCTCCCCGACACGCCCGGCGTGTCGGGGAGAAACTGACGGGTCGGCGTTGTTGGGCGTGCGGGAAGGATGTCTGGGGCCCAGGGGCTGGTGGTTGATTGACAGGCTCCGAAGCCGCCCTTAGATTGGCTGAAATCGATTTCTTCCAGCAACGTTGCGGTGATCGGGTCGCAGCGCGGGATCTTTTCAGGGAGCGATGTGGCCGACGAGCCGGCGTTGGTGCGGCTGACCGGGATCGGGAAGCGCTTCGGTGGCGTCGTCGCGTGCGCCGACGTCGACTTCGTCGTGCAGCCGGGTGAGGTGCAGGCGCTGCTCGGCGAGAACGGTGCCGGCAAGTCGACCTTGGTGAACATCATGTCCGGTGTCCTGATGCCGGACCAGGGGCGCATCGAGGTCGGTGGGACGGTGCAGCGGTTCGCTCGCCCCGCGGACGCTCAGGCTGCCGGCATCGCCACCATCCACCAGGAACTCGACCTGGTCGGCGAGCTGAGCATCGCCGAGAACATGTCGCTGGGGCGCGAGCCGAGACGGTTCGGCATCCTGGACCGTGGCACGCTCCGGCGCTCGGCCCGCGAGCAACTGCAGCGGCTGGGCATCGAGCTGGACGTCGACCGTCCGGTCCGGACCCTACGGGTGGGCGAACGTCAGTTGGTCGAGATCGCCAACGCCCTGCAGTTCGATGCGCGGGTGTTGATCATGGACGAGCCGACCGCCTCGCTGGCCGACGCCGAGGTCGACCGGCTGTTCGCGGTGATCGATCAGCTCCGCCGTGCCGGCGTCGGGATCGTCTACATCTCCCATCGGATGGATGAGATCGAGAAGATCGCCGACCGGGCCACGGTGCTCCGCAACGGACAGCTGATCGGCTCGGTCGACCCGGCGGCGACGCCCCGAGCAGAGATCATCTCGATGATGGTCGGCGGACGAGCCGATCGGATCTTCGCCGATGATCATGAGCGGACACCGGGTGAGGTGGTGCTGCAGACCCGACAGCTGGCCTACCGGCGGCGTTGGCCCCGACCCGGGCGTACCGATCCCGACGGCGTCGACCTCACGGTGCGGGCAGGAGAGATCGTCGGCCTCGCCGGCCTGATGGGGGCCGGCCGCACCGAGCTGCTGGAAACCTTGTACGGCGCCGCTGACGGTGGCCTACTCACCGGCGAGATCACCTTGTCCGGAAGACGTTTCCGACCCCGGCGACCGAAACGATCACTCCGTGCGGGAGTGGCGATGGTGCCCGAGGACCGGCGCGGAGCGGGACTGGTGCTGCAGCACTCGGTGGCGCACAACCTGACCTTGTCGGTGCTCTCCTCGATCAGCGCCGCCGGCGTGGTCCGCAGTGCGGCCGAGCGGCGGCTGGTCGACAGTCAGATCGACGCGATGGGGATCAGGGCGGCGACGCCGCGAGTCGCGGTCGGCACCCTGTCCGGCGGCAATCAGCAGAAGGTCGTCTTCGGTCGGCAGCTGCTGGCCCGGCCGCGACTGTTGATGTTGGACGAGCCGACGCGTGGTGTCGACATCGGCGCCAAGGCAGAGATCTACCGGCTGCTCAGCGACCTCGCCGCCGACGGCACCGCGGTGCTGATGGCCTCCTCCGAGCTGCCGGAGCTGGTCGGCGTCTGCGATCGGATCGTGGTGCTGCGGCGCGGCCGGGTGGTGGCAGAGCTGGCCGGCGACACCACCCAGGACACGATCCTGGCCGCCGCGATGGGCGAGTTGCCGGGGGATCTGACGAGCGGAGAACAGGAGCGGGTATGAGTGGTGGCGCACTGGCCGGGATGTCACGCACCCAATCGGTCGTCGAGGTGATCTTCCGTTTCCAGAGCTTGTTCGGGTTGGTCGTGGTCTTCGTGATCGGCATTGCCACGTCGCCGGTCCGGCACGGCGAGCTGGTCTTCCTGTCCGCCGGCAATCTGGGCAACATCGTCCGGGCGGTGTCGGAGATCGGGATCATCGCGATCGGGATGACGTTCGTGATCCTGGTCGGTGGCATCGACCTTTCCGTCGGCGCGATCCTCGGGCTGGCAGCGGTGGGTACGGCGACCCTGATGGTCAACAACGGGCTCGGCATTCCCGAGACGGTGCTGCTGGTGATCATGATCGGGATCGTCTTCGGCCTGTTACAGGGCGCGGCCGTGGCCAAGCTGGGGATCCAGGCCTTCATCGTGACGCTGGCCGGGCTACAGGTCGCGCGCGGCCTGGCCCGGATCTGGTCCGGCGGGGTCGGCGTCCCGATCGCGTACGGGTCCGGTCACCAGGAGGCGCCACCGGCGTTCTCGATCCTCTCCGGGTCCCTGAACGGCATCCTGCCGGTGCCGGCGGTGATCTTCATCGTGATCGGTGTGATCGCCGTGCTGGTGCTCAGATTCAGCACCTTCTCCCGGCACGTGTACGCCATCGGCGGCAACGAGCGGGCCGCCCGATTGGCCGGTGTTCCGGTGCTCCGGGTCAAGATCGCCGTCTTCGCCATCTCCGGACTGACCAGCGCGATCGCCGGCATCATCCACGCCGGTCAGCTCAACCAGGGCAGCCCGAACGACGGCTCCGGCTACGAGCTCGATGCGATCGCCGCAGTCGTGATCGGTGGCACCAGCCTGATGGGCGGATCGGGAAGCATGGTCGGCACCTTGGCCGGCGCGCTGCTGCTCGGAATCCTGAACAACATCCTCGGGCTGAACAGCATCGACCCCAACGTGCAACTGCTGGTCAAGGGGCTGGTGATCGTCGCTGCGGCCGCCCTGCAACGGTTCCGCCCCTCCGCCGGCTGAAACCCGGACCCATGTCGGACCGCACCATCCACCATCGCAAGATCAACAACGAGGAGAGGGATCGATGATGATCCGAGGAATGAAGATGCAGCTGAGCCGGCGGACGGGACGGCTGCTCGGAGCCGGACTCACCGTCGCGGCCGTCCTGGCAGCGGCGGCTTGCAGCGTCGAGGCCGACCCCGGCAGCAAATCCAGCGGAGCGGCCGAGTGTGGCACCGGCAAGGAGTTCAGCATCGGGATGTCGCAGGCCAACAACGCCGAGCCGTACCGCCAGGTGATGAACGACGACATCAAACGTGCAGCCAAGAAGGTCAAGGGCTTCAGCGTGACCGTCTCCGACGCCGCCCAGGACAACAGCAAGCAGGTGTCCCAAGTGGAGGACTTCATCACCCAGCAGGTCGACCTGCTGATCATCTCACCGAACGAGGCAACACCGTTGACCCAGGTGGTGAAGAAGGCCTACGACGGCGGGATCCCGGTGATTGTGCTGGACCGCAAGGTCGACGGAGACGCCTACACCGCGTTCATCGGCGGCGACAACACCGCCATCGGCAAGGCGATGGGGGAGTACTACGCCACCACGATGCTGCCCGACGGCGGCCGGGTGGTCGAGATCTCCGGGCTGGCCGGGTCCACGCCGGCCGCCGAGCGGACGAAGGGCTTCGCCGACGGGATCAAGTCCAACCCCAAGGTCAAGATCGTCGAATCCCAATCCGGTGAATGGCTGCGGGAGAAGGGGCAGTCGGTGATGGACACCGTGCTGAAGTCCAATCCCGACATCGACGCGGTCTATTCGCAGAACGACCCGATGGCCGAAGGTGCCTACCTGGCCGCCAAGTCGGCAGGCGTCCAGGACAAGATCAAGTTCACTGGGATCGACGGGCTCGCCATCGCCTCCGGCGGCATCAAGGCGGTCCAGCAAGGACGGCTGCAGGCGACCTACGTCTACCCGACCGGCGGCCGGGAGGCGGTCGAACTGGCCAAGCAGATCCTGGTCGACTGCAAGTCCGACGTCGAGAAGGACACCACGCTGCCCGGCGAACTGGTCACCAAGGACAACGCAGCCGAGGTCTACACCAAGCTCGGCGGCTCCTGACCCCACCTTCCACCCCGCCGACCCGTCAGTTTCTCCCCGACATTCCGGGAAAGTCGGGGAGAAACTGACGGGTCGGCGTGTTGATCGGGGGTTTCGTCGTTCGACCTGGGGGTGAGAGGGTCCGAACAGCGGATCCCGAGCTCGAGGAGCAACGATGCCGAAGTACATGCTGATCATGCGGTCCACCGACGAGACGTTGGAGGCGTCGGCCGACGTCGACTTCGACGAGATCACCGAGTCGATGGGGCGCTACAACGACTCCCTGATCCAGGCCGGTGTCCTGCTGTCCTGTGAGGGACTGGATCCCGACCCGAAGAGTGGCCTGGTGGTCGACTACTCCGCCGAGGAGCCGGTCGTCACCGACGGCCCGTACGGCGAGACCAAGGAACTGTTCGCCGGCTTCTGGTTGATCAACGTCGGGTCCTTGGAGGAAGCCGTCGAGTGGGCCAAGCGGGCACCACTGGCCGGGCCGGGCAGCAAGGCCGAAGTCCGCCGGGTGGCCTCGATCGACGAGTTCCCGCAGGACAACGAGTGGATCAAGAAGGAACGCGCCTGGCGGGAGTCCACCGGTCAGCTCTGACCGGTCACCCGCTATGTCCCTTCCAGCAGACTCCGGACCTCCCGGAGATCCGGGACCGGCGGTGAGCTCGGGGCGCCAGGCCGTTGCGGCGGTCTGGCGCATCGAGTCCGCCCGGATCGTCGGCGCGCTGACCCGCTACACCTCCGACTTCGCGCTGGCCGAGGACGTCGCCCAGGAGGCATTGGCCGAGGCGCTGGTCAGCTGGCCGCGGGACGGAATGCCGACCTCGCCGGCGGGCTGGTTGATGGCCACCGCGAAGCGGCGGGCGATCGACGCGTTCCGCCGACGCTCCGTCGCCGACAGCAAGTACGCCGCCATCGCGCGAGAGGTCGCCGAGACCGACGCCGGCACCGACGATCACGACCTGCTGTTCGACCCGGACCGGATCGACGACGACCGGCTCGCGTTGATCTTCATCGCCTGCCATCCGGTACTGGCCAAGGAAGCCAGGGTGGCGCTCACCCTGCGCGTCGTCGGCGGCCTGAGCAGTGAGGAGATCGCACGCGCCTTCCTGGTGCCGATCCCGACGATCCAGGCGAGGATCACGCGAGCCAAGAAGACCCTCGCTGCGGCGCGCGTCCCGTTCGAACTGCCACCGGCCTCCGAGCGGACGGATCGGATCGGGTCGGTGTTGAACGTGATCTACCTGATCTTCACCGAGGGCTCCAGCGCGTCGACCGGAGTCGAGCTGATCCGGACCGAGCTCGCCGACGAGGCGATCCGGTTGGCCCGGGTGCTGGCCGGACTGGTCACCGACGAGCCGGAGGTGTACGGGCTGTTGGCGCTGTTGGAGCTGAGTGCCGCCCGCTTCCCGGCACGGACCGGGCCGGACGGTCATCTCGTCCAGCTGGAGGATCAGGATCGTCGGCGCTGGGACCGATCGGCGATCGGCCGCGGGCGGGCAGCCCTGGCGAAGGCGACAACGGTCGGCCGCGGTCTGGGGGCGTACGGGCTGCAAGCCGCCATCGCCGAACAGCACGACCTGGCCACATCGGTGCAGAGCACCGACTGGGAGCGGATCGTGCTGCTCTATGAGGCACTCGGTCGGCTGGCGCCGTCGCCGATCATCGAGCTCAACCGCGCGGTCGCGGTGTCGATGGCCGCCGGGCCGGCAGCCGCGCTCCAGATCGTCGATGGGCTGGTAGCCCGGGGCGAGCTGGCCGCCTCCCACCTGCTGCCCAGCGTCCGCGGCGAGGTCCTGCTCCGGATGGGAAGATCGGTTCAGGCGCGGGCGGAGTTCGAGCGGGCGGCAGAGCTGTGCGGTAACGCCCGTGAGCGTCAGCTGCTGCTCGACAAGGCTGTCTCGGCGGATCCGGACCCAGAGCACCCGCCCCCAATCAGCTGACCCGTCAGTTTCTCCCCGACACGCCGGGCAAGTCGGGGAGAAACTGACGGGTCAGCGGATTGGGAGCGAGCCGCCGGTGTGATTTGGGCCAGCGGGCGGGTTGGCGTAAGGTTGCATGTCGGCCACCTGTGCCGGTGGTTCGTTGTTTCCTGCTCACCCCTGCGAATGAGAGTTTATGGCGAAGAAGGAAGGCGCCCTGGAGTTGGAGGGCACCGTGGTCGAGGCGCTGCCGAACGCGATGTTTCGCGTGGAGCTGGCCAACGGTCACAAGGTGTTGGCCACCATCAGCGGCAAGATGCGACAGCACTACATCCGGATCCTGCCGGCTGACCGTGTTGTCGTCGAGCTCTCCGCCTACGACCTGACCCGCGGTCGGATCGTCTACCGGCACAAGTAAGCCCCCTCGTCAGAGGTGTTGCCCGGCCACCGGGCACTGCACCACCACCACACACCCCAGGCACGGCCAGGTCGGTCGGGTCTGCGCGAGACAGAGAGTCACTGCGATGAAGGTCCAGCCGAGCGTCAAGCCGATCTGCGATAACTGCAAGGTCATCCGTCGGCACGGTCGGGTGATGGTGATCTGCAGCACGAACCCGCGGCACAAGCAGCGTCAGGGCTGAAACTCTGAAGCTGGCCGAGGGCCCGCTGGGGTCACTTGATCCCGCAGACACAACTGCATCCAACAACAGAACAATCCTCTTCAACGTGATTGCAGGGCCGGATCCGATCCTTCGACGGGCGGAACCCGGCCACCACCCCCGGTCGGAGGCCGGGGCCGAGAAGAAGAACCGAGGTCGCACCAGAAGGTGACCGACTCGGGGGCCAAGGGGACGTCTCCTTGCTCTTCAGATCGGACGCATCACGCGACGACCTCCGCGGGACGTGACGGCAGGGCCGGACACGATCTCGTCAAACAGACAAGGACACTGCCAACCATGGCACGTTTGATCGGTGTCGACCTGCCGCGCGACAAGCGCCTCGAGGTCGCTCTCACCTACATCTTCGGCATCGGCCGTACCCGCGCATCCGAGACCCTCGCCAATACCGGGGTCAGTGGCGATCTGCGCGTTCACGAAGTCACCGACGACCAGCTGATCACTCTGCGTGACTGGATCGAGGCCAACTACCAGACCGAGGGCGATCTGCGCCGCGAGGTCTCCGCCGACATCCGTCGCAAGATCGAGATCGGTTCCTACCAGGGCCGCCGCCACCGCAGCGGTCTGCCGGTCCGCGGTCAGCGGACCCGGACCAATGCCCGTGGCCGTAAGGGCGCTCGCAAGCCCGTCGCCGGCAAGAAGAAGGCCCGCTGACGCGGTCCGTGAACGCACAGGAGATCTGAAAACTTATGGCTACTGCAGGCCGCGCTGGCGCCAAGAAGGTGCGCCGCAAGGAAAAGAAGAATGTCGTCGCGGGTCAGGCCCACATCAAGTCGACCTTCAACAACACCGTCATCTCGATCACCGATCCCACCGGTGCCGTGATCGCCTGGGCCTCCGCCGGCACCGTCGGCTTCAAGGGCTCCCGCAAGTCGACTCCGTACGCCGCCCAGATGGCTGCCGAGGCCGCCGGCCGACGCGCGATGGAGCACGGCATGAAGCGGATCGACGTCTTCGTCAAGGGCCCCGGCTCCGGTCGTGAGACCGCGATCCGCTCGCTGGGTGCGGTCGGGCTCGAGGTCGGCGCCATCGCCGACGTCACCCCGATCCCGCACAACGGCTGCCGCCCGCCGAAGCGCCGTCGCGTCTAGTCGTCCGTCCCAACCCATCTGAAGGAAAGAACCATGGCACGCTACACCGGTCCTTTGACCAAGAAGTCGCGCCGGCTGGGCACGGACCTCGTCGGCAATGACAAGGCGTTCGAACGCCGCCCCTACCCGCCGGGCATGCACGGCCGCGGCCGGATCAAGGAGTCGGAGTACTCCCTCCAGCTCCGCGAGAAGCAGAAGGTCCGCTACTCCTACGGGGTGCTCGAGCGGCAGCTGCACAACTACTACGAGGAAGCCTTCCGTCGTGAAGGCCGTACCGGCGACAACCTGCTGAAGCTGCTGGAGACCCGTCTGGACAACGTGGTCTACCGCGCCGGCTTCGCCCGGACCCGTCGCCAGGCCCGCCAGCTGGTCGGACACGGCCACTTCCAGGTCAACGGCCAGAAGGTCACCATCCCGTCCTACCGGGTCAGCCAGTACGACATCATCGAGATTCGCGAGAAGTCCAAGAACGCGACCCCGATCGTGATCGCCAAGGAGACCCACGGCGAGCGCGACGTGCCGGGTTGGATGGATGCCGATCTCGACCGCAACCGGATCCTGATCCACCAGCTCCCGGTCCGCGAGCAGATCACCGTCGACGTTCAGGAACAGCTGATCGTCGAGTACTACTCCCGCCGGTGACGCTGGTCCGCAGGGACAACTGAACATGGCTTGGACTGGCGTGGGTCCAAGTTGATCTTGTGGCCGTTCCGGGGCGGATCCCCGGAACGGCAGCACGCAATCGCATCGTCAAATAGCGGTCGATGCGGAGAAGGAAGAAGGCAGTTCCATGCTTATTGCACAGCGCCCGACGCTGTCGGAGGAAGTTGTCTCCGACTACCGGTCCCGGTTCACCATCGAGCCGTTGGAGCCCGGATTCGGTTACACCCTGGGGAATTCGCTGCGGCGGACCCTGCTGTCGTCCATCCCGGGCGCGGCGGTCACCAGCATCAAGATCGACGGCAACTTGCACGAGTTCTCCACCCTGGAGGGCGTCGTCGAGGATGTCACCGAGATCATCCTGAACCTGAAGGCACTGGTCGTCTCCTCCGAGGAGGACGAGCCGGTCGTCATGTACCTGCGCAAGGCCGGCCCCGGTGCCGTGACCGCTGCCGACATCGCGCCGCCGGCCGGTGTCGAGGTGCACAACCCCGAGCTGCACATCGCCACCCTGAACGAGAACGGTCGGCTCGAGATGGAGCTGGTCGTCGAGCGCGGCCGCGGCTACGTGTCCTCGGTGCAGAACAAGACCGCCGACGCCGAGATCGGCCGGATCCCGGTCGACTCGATCTACAGCCCCGTGCTGAAGGTCACCTACAAGGTCGAGGCCACCCGTGTCGAGCAGCGCACCGACTTCGACAAGCTGATCCTGGACATCGAGACCAAGAACGCGATCAAGCCGCGGGACGCCGTCGCATCGGCCGGTCGCACCCTGGTCGAGCTGTTCGGCCTGGCCCGTGAGCTGAACGTCGAGGCCGAGGGCATCGAGATCGGCCCGTCGCCGATCGACGAGCAGCTGGCCGCCGACCTGGCGCTGCCGGTCGAGGACCTGAACCTGACCGTCCGGTCCTACAACTGCCTCAAGCGCGAGGGCATCCACACCGTCGGTGAGCTGGTCTCCCGTTCGGAGCAGGATCTGCTCGACATCCGCAACTTCGGCTCCAAGTCCATCGACGAGGTCAAGCTGAAGCTGCACGAGATGGGTCTGTCGCTGAAGGACAGCGCCCCCGGTTTCGACCCGCTGTCGGCCATCGGTCGTTACGACGACGACGAGGAGTCGACGGGCGACGAGGGCGACGCCGACTTCGCCGAGACCGAACAGTACTGATTCCGAGCCTGCACAGACGCCGGGTCCGGAAAACACCGAGGAGAACAACCAATGCCTACACCCACTAAGGGCGCTCGCTTGGGCGGCAGCGCGGCACATGAGCGGCTGATCCTGGCCAACCTGGCCACCCAGCTGTTCGAGCACGGGCGGATCACCACCACCGAGGCCAAGGCCAAGCGGCTGCGTCCGGTCGCCGAGAAGTTGATCACCAAGGCCAAGCGTGGCGATCTGCACGCACGGCGGCAGGTGATGCAGACCATCCGCGACAAGGGCGTGGTGCACTCGCTGTTCACCGAGATCGCTCCGACCTTCGCCGAGCGCGAGGGCGGCTACCTGCGGATCACCAAGGTCGGCCTGCGCAAGGGCGACCGTGCTCCGATGGCCGTGATCGAACTGGTCACCGAGTCGGTCGAGGATTCCAAGAAGGCCAACGGCTCCACCGCCAAGGCCGCTCCGGCTCCGGCCCCGGCAGCTGAGGCAGCCCCGGCTGCCGACGAGGCACCGGCCGACGGCAAGGACTACGGCGAGGGATCGTTCCGTGGTGCGGAGGCTCCCAGCGAGGACTTCACCATCAAGGGCAACGAGGACTCGATGAAGTACCACACCCCGGAGTCCCCGTGGTACGGCCGGACCGTCGCCGAGGTCTGGTTCAACTCCGAGGAAGCCGCCCAGGCCGCCGGATTCGTCAACGCGGTCCAGCCCAAGGACGACGCCGAAGAGGCTCCCGCCGAGGAGACCACCGAGGACACCGAGGCCTGAGCAACTGCTCTGTCGATGCCCGCTCGCTCCATTCCGGAGCGGGCGGGCATTGTCGTTTCCAAGGTCGGTGAGATTGTCGAAGGGCTCGGATCTTGGTGCCTGGTTGGGATTTCGGCCCCATGGTTGGGTTTCCGCCCAGCATCGCGGCCGGCTCACCTCTGGTGATCAGGTTGCGTTCGGCGACCGGCCGCGACGCAACGCCCGCCACACCCGAAACCCAACCATGGGGCCGAAATCCCCGTTCTGCGGGCGGCTCACGTTGGCGCCGTGGTGATCATCGCCGACGAGGAGGATGGACGCCGGACGCCGCCAGTTCTCCTAGTGGGCAGCCGGCTGCGCTGGGGTGAGGCGGGATCGACCCAGCAGCAGGGTGAGTAGTCCCAGGGCGGCGGACACGACACCGGTCAGGGCTGCTCGGGGGAGTGAACCGGAGCCGATCAGGATGCCGGTCACGGCGGATCCCAGGGAGACGCCGACGGTCATCAGGCTGACCAGCCAGGCGAAGGCCTCGGTCGTGGTGCCGGGCGGTGCGAGCGTTCCGACCTCGGCGAAGGATGCGGCCAGGATGGGCGCCAGGAAGAGACCGGTGGCGTACATCAGGATGATCGTCACCGCGACGCCGGGGCTGAGCACCAGCAGGCCGTACGCGACGGTGTAGCCGACCAACAGCGGTGCGATCCGGCCGGCGGCCGGCCCGCTCCACCGAACGGCGCCGTAGGCGATGCCGCCGGTCAATGCTCCGGCGGCATTGATCGCCAGCAGCACCGGTGCGCCGCCGGGGACCGGGTGCTGTTCGGCGTAGGCGACGGCGAAGATGCTGATCATCCCGAGGGCGCCACCGACGCCGGCCAGGCTCAGCAGCAGGACGACGAGGCCGCTGCTGCGCAGCGGGCCGAGCCAGTCCGCCGAACGCCGCGGTGCTCGCCAATGCCGGGACGGTCCGGCGGTTGCCACCACGATCGAACCGAGCAGGCCGAGCCCCGCGCCGAGCCACAGCGAATGCGCCGCGCTGCCGAGCGCGACGCAGACACTGACCAGCAACGGCCCGCCGACGAAGATCAATTCCTGGGCCGCCGAGTCGACCGCGTACGCGGCGTCGAGTTGATCATGGTCGACGACATCGGGCCAGAGGGCGCGCAGGCACGGTTCCAGCGGCGGCATCGCCGCGCCCGCGACGGCCGCTGCGATCACCACCACCCCGTGCTGCTGCGCGGCGACCGCGATCACGATGAAGCCGAGACCGGACAGCACCGACGAGCCGACGAGCACCCAGGGTTGTCCGACCCGATCGACCAACCGGGCGAGCATCGGCCCGCCGACGGCGGAGGCGATCGCGTACACCGCGGCGACCAGCCCGACGAATCCGTAGTCGGCCTCGTGCTCGCGCAGGATCAGCGGGATCATCACCGCGGCCATGGCGCTGGGCAGCCGACCGCTCAGGGTGCCGGCCATCAACCTCGCGACGTGGGTACGGCGCAGCACGAGGAGCGGGTTCACATGGTCAAGTTATACGTATGACAACGGGTGCTCCAAATGGGTTTGCCAGCGGTAGGGTGCAGGCGTGGCCGGAGCTCGAGCATCGTCGAACCGTCGGGTGACCGGACACGACGTCGCCCGCGCCGCCGGCGTCTCCCAGGCCACCGTCTCGCTGGTCTTCTCCGACGCCGCTGCGACCCGGGTGTCGGAGCAGACCCGGGCCCGGGTGCGTGCCGTGGCGCGGCAGCTCGGTTACCTTCCGCAGGCATCCGGACGGCAGCTACGGCTCGGTCGTTCCGGACTGGTGCTGCTGGCCGTGCCGGACATCCGGGCGCCGTACTTCTCCCGTGTCCTGGCCGGCGCCCACGAGGCCGCCGAGGCCGGCGACCTGACGGTGGTGGCCAGTTCGAGTTGGGATGCCGACAAGCTGGTCAGAATCGCCACCAACACTCAGTTCGACGCGCTGATCTTCTGCTCGCCGACCGATCAACAGCTCGAACGTCTTCCGTCGGGCGTCCCGTTGGTCTTCCTCGATGCCGACCCGGATCTCGCTTCCGCGGGCCCTGACCGACTGGTCGTGGAACTCGACGTGGCCGACGGCATGCGCCGACTCCTCAGCCATCTGCGCGACCTGGGGCATCGCCGGATCGGCCGGCTCCGCTACGCCATCGACGACTACACGTTCCGGGCCCGGCAGGCCGCGTTCGCCGCCGCCACCGACGGACTCCGGGTGTCCGAACGACCGGTCCGCCAGGCGGGCGATCTCGACCTGGCCCGAGGCTGTGCTCGTGACCTGCTGGCGTCCCCGCAGCGACCGACTGCGGTGGTCTGCGACGACGACGTGCTCGCGGTTGCGGTCTACCACGCTGCCGATCAGCTCGGGCTGGGTGTCCCGACCGATCTGTCCGTCGTCGGGATGGATGACGTCGACGCCGCGCAGATCCTGCGGCCCGGGCTGACCACTGTTGATCTTGGTGCCGAAAGCCTTGGTAGGAAGGGGATCGAGGCGGTCGGCGCGCTGCTCGGAGACGGTCGGCAACCGACCGCCCAAGGAGCGGAGTTGATCATCCGGGAGTCGACCGGACGACCTGGCCGATGATCAACCATGCGATCCGCCCCGTGCAGTTCGGGTGGATGCACCGGTCGTGTCACGATGGGTGCCATGTCGACTGATCAAGGTCCGTCACTCTCGGCCATCGTCTTCGACTTCGACGGGCTGCTGATGGACACCGAGACGACGGCCCTGCTGAGCTGGGAGTACGAATGGCGACAGTGGGGACTGACGCTCGACCGCAGCGGCTTCTTCGCTGATCATGGCGGCAGCGTCGCCGAGGAACGATCCGCCCAGCTGGCAGCAGCCGTCGGTGCCGAGTTCGACCGGGAGCTCAGCCATCGTCGTCGGACCCGGTATCGCGAAGAGCTGCACACCCGACTGGACCTTCGACCGGGGATCGGCGACTGGATCGAGCAGGCCGGCGCTCGCGGGCTCCGGCTCGCGGTCGCCTCGTCCTCGGAGACGACCTGGGTGATCGGGCATCTCGAACGGGTCGGACTGCTGGACCGGTTCACCGTGATCGCCGGTGGTGAGGAGGTGTCGGGTCACAAACCTGACCCGTCGGTCTACCAGTTGGCGCTGCGCCGGCTCGGCATCGACGCCGCTGACGCGATCGCGGTCGAGGACACCCCGCACGGCGTCACCGCCGCGCACCGCGCCGGGCTGCCCTGCATCGCGATTCCCAACCCCTACGTCGATCCGGACCGGGTCGGGCATGCCGAGCTGGTCCTCGGATCGGCCACCGAGCTGGACTGCGGGACGGCACTGGAGCGCGCATGCGGCCAGAACCCCTGAGCCCAGAACCCCTGAGCCCAGAACCCCTGAGCCCAGAACCCCTGAGCCCAGAACCCCTGAGCCCAGAACCCCTGAGCCCAGAACCGCTGAGCCCAGAACCCCCGAGCCCAGAGCAGTTGCGACGCGAACCGTTGAACGACGGGCTGCTGATCCTGGAGCCGCTGACGGTCGAGCACGCCGAGGAGATGGTCGAAGTATTGGCCGACCCGCAGTTGTACGCGTTCACCGGTGGCAGTGCGCCGACGCTGGCAGAACTACGGCATCGGTATGCCCGACAGGTGGCCGGCCATTCATCGGACCGTACCCAGTGGTGGCTGAACTGGGTGATCAGACTCCGTCTCGACCCCGACCGGCCGGCGGTCGGCTACCTCCAGGCGACCGTCGCCGCGGAGCCCCTCGCCGCGGAGCCCCTCGCCGCGGATCGGGCGACCGCCGAGCTGGCCTGGGTGGTCGGCATGCCGTGGCAGGGTCGCGGGATCGCAGCCCGTGCCGCGGGCCTGGTCGCCGATCAGCTGAGGCCAACGCGATTGATCGCCCACATCCACCCCGATCATCGCGCTTCCGAGGCGATCGCCCACAGACTCGGAATGGCTCCGACCGATGAGGTGGTCGACGGTGAACGACGCTGGTCGACCGGATGAGATGATCGCCCGGCGGCCGTACCGACGAGCAGATCGAGGCTAGTCGGCGTTGGTGGTGGTGTCCTCGATCTGTCCGACCAGTTCCTCCAGCACGTCCTCGAGGAAGATCACGCCGGTGACGCTGTCGGTGTCGTCGGTGGTCAGCGCCAGGTGCGAGCTGTTCGAGCGCATCGCCCGCAGGGCGTCCTCGGCCTCGCTGGACTCCGAGACCCGCAACAGCTTCCGGATCCGGTCGGCCGGTAGCGGCCGATCCCAGGTCTTCACGTCGTCCAGGTCGAGGAAGTCCTTGAGATGGACGTAGCCGGTCGGCTGGCCGTCGTCGGCGATCAGATAGCGGGAGAAGCCGTGCTCGGCGACCAGCCGCTGGATGTCGGCCGGCGTCGCCTGCGGCGCCACCGAGACGACCTGCCGGGTCGGCACCACCAGCTCGGCAACGGTCTTGGCGGTGAACTCCAGAGCCGCCGACACCCGGCCGTCGGCGTCCTCCAACACCCCGGCTTCCTCCGACTGCCGGACGATGGTGGCGACCTCCTCCAAGGTGTAGGCGCTGGTCGCCTCGTCCTTGGGCTCGATGCCGAACAGCTTGATCACGGTGTTGGCGATCCAGTTCAGCGCGACGATGATCGGCTTGACCAGGCGGCCGAGGAAGACCAGTGGGGGAGCGAGCAGCAACGCGGCCCGGTCGGGGACCGAGAAGGACAGGTTCTTGGGCACCATCTCGCCGAGCACGACGTGCAGGAAGGTGACCAACGCCAGCGTGATCACGAACGCCGCCACCCCGATCACCGACTCCGGCAGCCCGATCGCATGCAGCGGGATCTCCAGCAGGTGGTGGATCGCGGGCTCCGACACGTTCAGGATCAGCAGCGAACAGACCGTGATCCCGAGCTGGGTGGTGGCCAGCATCAGGGTGGCGTGTTCCATCGCCCACAACGTCGTCCGGGCGGCCGCGCTGCCCTGTTCGGCCCGCGGTTCGATCTGCGACCGGCGGGCGGAGATCACCGCGAATTCGGCGCCGACGAAGTAGGCGTTGATCAACAGCAGCACGACCAACGCGATCAGGCCGACCAGATCGCCGTTCATCGGCCGGCCTCCTTGTCCTTCTCGTCGTCGTCGAGGTCCGGATCGGGGATGTAGCGCAGCCGATCGATCCGGCGTTCCTCGACAGCGATCACCCGCAGCGTGCCGGTGTCGATCCGTACCTCATCACCCGGCTCGGCCAGTCGGCCGAGCTCACCGGTGACGAAACCGGCCACGGTCTCGTAGTCCGAGCCCTCCGGTACGTCGACGCCGGATGCGCCGCGCAGCTCGTCCGGCCGCAGCGAGGCGTCGATGATCAGATCCTCGCCCTCGGCGACCACCCGAGGTGACTCCGAGTCGTGCTCGTCGACGACGTCGCCGATCAGTTCCTCGATCAGGTCCTCGATGGTGGTCAGGCCGGCGGTGCCGCCGTACTCGTCGGCAACGATCGCCGACTGCAGCGGCGCGTGCCGCAGCTGGGGGAGCAGCAGCCCGACGCCGATCGTGTCCGGCACCCGCAGCGGTTCGGTCATCAGTTGTGCGACCCGGACCGTACGGCGTTCGGTCGGCGGGATGGCGTAGGCGTTCTTGACGTGCACCAGGCCGACGATGTCGTCGATGTCGCTGCCCTGCACCGGATAGCGGGAGATGCCGGTCTCCCGGGTCAGTTCGATCACGCTCTGCGCGGTGTCGTTGCGGCGTACGGTCTCCAGCCGGACCCGGGGCGTCATCACGTCCTCGGCGACCCGTTCGGCGAACTGCAGCGAGCGGCCGAGCAGCGCCGCCTGCTCCGATTCCAAGGTGCCCTCGGTGGCCGAGCGGCGAACCAGGGAGGACAGCTCCTCCGCGGTCCGGGCGCCGGACAGCTCCTCCTGCGGCTCCACGCCCAACGCGCGCACGATGGCGTTCGCGCTGGTGTTCAACAGCAGCACCAGAGGCTTGAACACGGTGGTGAACGCGGCCTGCAGCGGGACGACCAGCTTGGCCGCTCGGACCGGGACCGAGATCGCGAAGTTCTTCGGGATCAGCTCGCCGACGACCATCGAGCCGATGGTCGCCAGCAGGACGCCGATCACGGTCGCGACGGCGCCGACCGAACCGTCCGGCAGCGGAGTCGCCGCCAATGCCGGCGTGATCAGCTCGGACAGCGCTGGTTCGAAGGTGTAGCCGGTCAGCAGGGTGGTCAGGGTGATGCCGAGTTGGGCGCCGGACAGGTGGGTGGAGGTGATTCGCAGCGCCTTGATGGTCGGGCCGAGCCCGCTCTCACCACGGTCGCGGCGGGACTCCAGGTCGGCGCGGTCCAGATTGACCAGGGCGAACTCGGCGGCCACGAACACCCCGGTGCCGAAGGTCAGCAGCACGCCGACACCGAGCATGATCCATTCGAAGGTCACCGATCAGCGCCCCGATCGGGGCACGTCGCGGTAGGAGGGTGCTGAACGATCTGTCCGTCGCGAGCGGCGCGATGTGCGTGCAGCGGCAAGGCGCGCGACTGAGGGCGTGCGTCAGCACGTTGAAGGAGCGCAACGCAGCCGATGTGCGTGCAGCGCGCCGCGGAGCAGGACAGATCGTTCAGCACGCTCCTAAGGAAGCCCCGCCGACGGAGGCGGGGCCGCGGACTTTGAGGGTTCGCAGGAGGAGGCTCGTCCATGATGTCGCGTCATCGTAGCGAATGACGGCAACAGGTCGGCGCACCGTCCACCAGGGAACGGTCGGTCCCGGTCAGTCGAACGGCTGTGGCGGCGGTGCTCCGACGTACCGCGAGGACGGCCGGATGATCTTGGAGTCGGCGGCCTGCTCCAGGATGTGCGCGGTCCAGCCGATCATCCGGCCGGTGGCGAAGGTCGGGGTGAACATCTCCCGCGGGATGTCGCAGGCCTCCATCACGACGCCGGCGAAGAACTCGACGTTGGTGTGCAGGGCCCGGCCGGGCTTGAGCTCGGCGAGGATGGCCAGCACGCTCCGCTCCACCTCGATCGCAAAGTCGACCCGGGCACCGCCGAAGCCGCGGGCGATCTCCTTCAACATCGCCGACCGCGGGTCTTCGGTCCGATAGATCGGGTGGCCGAAACCCATCATCCGCTGTCCGGAACCGACCGCGTTGCGGACCCAGCCGTCGATCTTGTCCGGGCTGCCGATCGCATCCAGGGTGTCCAGCGCCCGGCTCGGCGCACCGCCGTGCAGCGGCCCGGACAGCGATCCGAGAGCGCCGAGCACCGCAGCGCCCAGGTCGGCGCCGGTCGAGGCGATCACCCGGGCGGTGAAGGTGGACGCGTTGAAGCCGTGGTCGATGGTGGAGATCAGGTAGGCATTCAGGGCGTGCCACTGTCGTTGGTCGGGCTCGCTACCGGTCAGCATCCAGTAGTAGTTCGCCGCGTGATCCAGATCGTCCCGGGGCGGGATCGGCGACAGACCGTTGCGGGCCCGGTGCAGCGTTGCCAGCAGCACCGGTGTGATCGCTCCGACGGTGATCGCATGCTGTCGCCGACCGGCCTCGTCCTGGTCGTACAGCGGCGCGAAGCCGTACGCTCCGGCGGCCAGCGCGAGCGCGGCGCGCAGACCGGCCAACGAGTCCGCACCGGCGGTGGCCGCGGCGATGGCCGGCAGTTCTGCCTGCACCGTCACCGGCAGTGAACGGGCGGCCCGGACGTCGGCGGCGAAGCGCTCCCGCTCGGCATCCGTCGGCAGTGAACCGGCGATCATCAGGTGCCAGACGTCCTCGAAGGGTTTCCGGGTGGCGAGCTCGACGGCCGAGTACTGCCGATAGTGATAGAACCCCTCCAGGCCGCGGACGTCGCCGATGGCCGTCTCGGCGGCGACCACGCCGGCCAGGCCTGCCGGCACGTCGATCAGGCTGTCGTCCATCCGATCCCGAACCACCCGCGCCGGCTGGTGCTGCTGCGGCTGCGTTGTCATCTCGACCTCCCGAAGCTCAGTTTCCTCCAGAGTCATACTTGAGTGACCACCCGATCAACGTTGATTCGATCAATGTGAGGTGCAGAGCAGATGAACCCGACCCGGCTGACGGCGGCGGAGACCGCTGCGCGGCTCGGCGTCAAACCCGAGACGCTGTACGCCTACGTCTCGCGCGGCCTGCTCGGCCGGGAACGCGGCCCTTCGGGCTCGTCCTTCGATCCGTTGGAGGTCGAACGGTTCGCCGCCTCCCGTCGGCGCGGTGCGGACCGGTCGCCGGTCCAGTTGAAGGACGGTCGGCCGATCGGTGGCCCGCTGATGACCATCGACACCGAGGTCGCGCTGATCGAGGACGACGAGCTCTACTACCGCGGCCGACCGGTAGCCGACCTGGTCGGCCGCTATCGGTTCGAAGCGGTGTGCCACTGGGTCTGGCGTGGCGGACTGGACGACGCCGTCCGATTCCGGCCGCTGCCGGACGCGGTCGAACGCGTGATCGCGGTCTTCGCTGCGCTGCCGCCGGAGACGGCGCTGGACGACCGGATCCGGATTGCGGTTCCGGTGATCGCCGGTGCGGATCCGCTCCGCGAGGACCGCGACCCGCAGTCGGTCGCACACCGTGCCGGCGCCATGATGATCACGCTGGCGGCGGCCCTCGCCGGAGGGCCGGAGCAGACGACGGTGGCCGGTTGTCTGGCAGCGGCGCTGACCGCACCCGATTCCGCGATCGATCATGATCAACTCGTCGGTCTGCTCGACACCGCCCTGGTGCTGCTGATCGATCATGATCTTGCGGTCTCCACCCTCGCTGCGCGTGCCGCCGCGTCCGCCCGAGCCAACCCGTACGCGGTGGTCGGCAGTGCGCTCGGGGCGCTGGACTCCGGGCTGCACGGACGGGCGAGCGTCTCGGCCTATCGGATGCTGGCAGCGGTCGCGAACGGCACGCCTGCCACCGAGGTGATCGCCGCGACCATCGCTGCGGGTGTCGGCGGCGTTCCCGGCTTCGGGCATCGGATCTACACCGCGGTTGACCCGCGGGCGGAATTGATCTTCGCCAGGCTGGCCGAGCTGAGTCGCCGCGGGGTGCTTCCTGATGCTTGTCCCGCGCTGGCAGCGGCCGAGGAGTTGGTGGCGGTGCTGCGAGTGCACAGTGGTGGGTTCGGCAATGTCGATCTCGCTCTGGCCGCGCTGGCATTGGCCTTCGGGATGCCCGCGGAAGCCGGGTCGGTGATCTTCGCGATCGCCCGGATCGGCGGATGGATCGCGCACGCACTGGACGAGTATCGCCAGCCGGCGTTGAGATTACGGCCGATCGGCCGTTACGTCGGGCCGTGAACCGGTCTGCCTGCGCTGCACCAGAGCGACCACCAGTCCGACGATAAGCCAGCCGGCGCCGATGATCAACGCGGGCCGGCTGGCCAGTACCAGGGCGATCACGACGATCGCGACGCCGATCACCGGCAGCACGACGTGCCGGATCGGCGCCTCGGTCCGCCGGCCGATCACGTAGTAGCCGATCACCGATCCGTGCAGGAACACGAAGGCGACCAGCGCGCCGACGGTGACCATCGATGACAGCAGGTCCAGACCGTCGTCACGCAACGCCGCGAGCACCGAGATGATCAAGGTGACGATCGCCGACAGCAGGATGGCGTTGCGGGGCGTCTGTCGACGTCGACCGAGTCGGCCCAGAGCGGCCGGCAGCCGGCCGTCGCGCGCCATCCCGTACATCAGTCGGCTGACCGCTGCCTGGGCGACCAGGGCGGAGAAGATCGGCCCGATCGCTCGTACGGTGGTGACGACCTGGCCGAACCAGCCACCGATCGCCTGCCGGAGCATGTCGTAGAACGCCGTCCCCTGCTGGTCGGGATGGGCCGCCAGGGTTGTCGGATCCTTGTCGATCAACAGCCCGGCCAGGTAGGTCTGGACGACGAACAGCAAGCCGGCCAGGGCCAGGCAGAACAACAGTGCCCGTCCCACCTGGCGCGGTGACCCGGTGTTCTCCTCGGCGAAGCTGGCGATCGCGTCGAAACCGAGGAAGGCCAGCACGGCAACCGAGACCGCACCGAACACGCCACTCAGGTCGAAGCCGCCGACTCCGGTCAGCGGAGACAACAGCGGACGCGTCGGACCGTCGTGCGCCAGCACGATCAGCGCCGCGACGACGAAGATCAACAACAGCAGGATCTCGATCCCGAGCATGACCATCCCGATTGCCGCCGCGATCTTGACACCGGCGATGTTCAGTCCGGTGATCACCAGCACGCCGACCGCGGTGAACACCCAGATCGGCACCGCCGGCAGCAACGAGTGAGCGGCGATGCCGGTGAACAAGGAGGCCAGGGCGGGGATGAACAGGTAGTCCAGTCCGAGCATCCAGCCGGCCACGAAACCGGGGAACCTGCCGAGGCCGGTCTGCGCGTAGGCGAACACCGATCCGGCGCGCGGCACCGCGGCCGCCATCCGGGCATACGACCAGGCCGTGAACGCCATCGCGACCGTCGCGATCACGAACACCAGCGCGGTGGCGCCGTGGCTGCGGGCATCGAGTACGCCGAAGGTGCCCATCGGTGCGGTCGGGCCGATGAACAGCAGTCCGTAGACGATCAGGTCGCGCAACCCGAGGGTGCGCCGCAGACCGCCGGTCGTTGTCGCCGTGTCCTCCGCCATGCCGACTAGTCTCGCGCGTCGGCCTCGGCGATGATCCGGATGTCCCAGGGACCGAGCTCGACCGGGCGGCCGGGACCGACGTCGGCATCGGCGAGCAGATCGGTGCCGGCAACCAGGTCGTCGGGCAGGCGATGGTTGTCGAAGGACCAGTTGGACAGGAACGCCAGCCGGCGTCCGTCCCGGGTCGTCGACCGGGTGAACCGGACCGATTCCGGCAGACCGGCACCGAGCGGCGTCACACCGGATGTCCGCAGCACCCAGTCGGCGATCGAGCAGGCGAAGCCGGCATCGGGCAGGGTGCCGACGTAGCTGACCCGGCCGCTGCCGAACCGATGACTGGTGACGGCCGGGAACCGGCCGAAATGCGGATGATCATAGGACGCCAGCACCTCGGTCGCCTCGTCCTCGACCACCAGTTCGTCCATCCAGCCGGTCGCCTGCGCCCCGGCCGGAATCGACAGTCCGCCGCTTCCGGTGACCGGCAGCGGCTTGGCCAGATCGGAGTACAGGTTGTAGCCGATCCCGGCGGCCTCCCGCAGCCGGCCGGGGGCGCGCAGCCAGCGGGCCCGGGCGTACTCGTCGGCGTACCCGGTGCGGAAGGTGAGGACCAGATGCCCGCCCTGCTCGGCATAGTCGGCCAGCCCGGCCAGGGTCTGGTCGTCGGCCACGTACAGTCCGGGCGCGACGACCACCGGATGGTCGCCGAGGTCGGCTCCGGCGCGAAGCACGACCGCCTGTGCGCGGGCGTCGAAGAAGCCGCGGTAGAAGGCGTCGAAGATCCGGGCGTAGCTGCCGGCGTCGGGCCGCCGGCCGTCGGGTGTCTTCAACGGTGGCTGGTTCGCCATCGCCCACCGGCTGTCATAGGAGTAGAGGAAGGCGACCTCGCTGTCCGGCGTCAGGCCGGTGAGGGTGTCCCCGTGTCGTTGCAGATCGCGGCCGATGCCGGCCACCTCGTCGTAGTTGCGATTGCGTTCAAGATCATGATTGAGGATGCCGTGGGAGTAGATCTCGTGGCCGTAGTGCAGGCTGTGCCAGTGCCAGTAGGCGACCATGTCGGCGCCGCGGGAGATGGTGCTGAACGCCGCCATCCGCCACTGTCCGTCATAGCAGGGGAAGACGTTGTCGGAGTTGGCGATGCTGATCGGGTTCATCTCGGTGATGAAGAAGTTCTTCCGTTTCACCCCGTAGGCCATGTCGGAACGCTGGTAGAGCTGCACCGCTCCCGGGCCGGTGGTGTTGGCCGGATACATCGCCAGCCCGTCCACCGGCGGGTGGGCCAGCCCGTCCTGGGTGGCGTGCGGGAAGTTCTCCGCGACGACGTCCATCGCATCGCCGATCGCATAGCGGTCGGCCTCACTGCGACCGTGGAACCCGACCACGTCGTGGATCACGAACTGATCCGGACCCGCGTACTCGCGCACGATGTCGGCCTGCCAGCGCAGGAAGTCGGTCGTCAACTGTGCCTGGAAGCGACGCCATTCCAGGTCGTAGCCCGGGCTGGTGTTGCCGGCCGGCGGCCACAGGTCGGCCCAGTCGCCGAGCCGATGCGACCAGTAGGTCAGCCCCCACAGCTGGTTCACCCGGTCCACGGTGCCGTAGCGACGCTTGACGTGTTCGGTGAAGGCGTCGATCACCGCCGGATTCTGCGCGCCGACGGTGCCGGTCTCGTTGTCCACCTGGAAACCGATCACCCCGGGGTGATCGGCGTAGCGTTCCCAGAGCAGCCGGATGATCCGTTCGGCGAAGTGCCGGTAGGTGGGGTTGGTGATGTCGACGTTCTGCCGGCCGCCGTACGGTGTCGGACTGCCGTCGGCGCGGATCGCCATCACCTCGGGATGGCGCCGGTGCAACCAGGGCGGGATGGCATAGCTCGGCGTGGTCAGAATGATCTTGATGTCGGCGGCGTGCAGCCGGTCCAGCACCCGCTGCAGCCAGTCGATCCGGAAGTCGCCTTCGGCCGGCTCGCAGAGCGACCAGATCGCGTCGCCGATCCGTGCATAGTTGATGCCGGCCTGCTGCATCATCGCCACGTCGTCGTCGAGCCGGTCGAAGGGTTGGTATTCCCAGTAGTAGGACACGCCGTACAGCACGGGGAGGACACTCCTCTTGATCGCGGGGCCTTGATCGGTGTCTGAGCCGTTCTCCACGATCAAGTCTGGCAGATCCCCGCCCCGGCGCCGACGGGGATCTGTCGATCATGATCAGACGGTGTCCAGCAGATCCAGTTCCTCGTCGGACAACTTGACGTCCAGGGCACCGATCGCCTCGTCCAGTTGGGCGACCGAGCTGGCGCCGAAGATCGGAATCATCGCCGCCCGCCGTGCCGGCAACTCGTCCAACGCATGGGTCCGGGAACCGTCCCGGTAGACCAGTCGACTCTCCGGGCCGGCCAGGTGCCAGGCCATGATCACCTGATTGGCCGTGGCGTCATGATCATGAGCGATCCGGTGCGCCAACCGCAGCCGATCGAGACTGGCCGGATGATCGTACGGGTCCCGGACGGCCATCCAGGGCCGTGTGATCTGGCCACCCTGCTGTGGCGAGTAGCTCATGATCGTCAGGTCCGGCTCGCTCGCGGCGTAGTCGATCATGTCCGGGGTGACCGGGCCGGCCTCGTAATAACCCGGGCGTGGCCAGTAGATCGAGTGCTGTTGCTGCCAGGCGCCGAACTCTGCCCGGCCGTGCTGCCGGCTGTGGGCGCGGGCGACGGCCAGCCGCCAGGACACGGTGTTGGACAGGCCCGGAATGGCGATCAAGCCTTCCTCGGCCAGTGCGGAATAGGTGTCGGCGACCTCGGTGATGTCGCGGTCGCGGTCGTCGACATGGCCGTAGTAGACGCCGACCCGTTCCACGCCGAGATTGCGCAGACTGACGGTCAGCTGGTTGCGGACCACCTCGGGCGCCAGACCCTCGTAGTTGGTCGGCGGAGTGCCGTTCAGGATCGGCCCGTTGGGATCGAGTTTTCCGGCCCCACACTTGGTGGCGATCACCATGTCGTCGGCGACCTTGCGGTCGGCCATCCAGCGGCCCAGCAGCCGTTCGCTGTCACCGGCGGTGGTGCCCGGGGTCCAGGAGCCGTAGTTGTTGGAGGTGTCGACGAACCGGCCGCCGGCCTGGTAGAAGCGATCGAGGATCGCCATCGAGGCCTCGTCGTCGACCGTCACGCCGAGATTCATGATGCCGAGACAGGGCACCGTCACTTCGAGGTCGGTGCCTCCGCTGTGCAGGATTCGAGTTTCCATGGTGGCTAAGCTAGGCCGAGATTGGTCTGGGGAACCGAGCCAATCACCGTACCGATTTACAGACCAATCTTTCGGAGGCGAGGGTGCCATGAGTGAGGTCGTCGCGGTTGCCGGTCTGACGCTGGAGCTCGGCGACCCCTCGGCGCCACTGAGCCGCCGGCTGATGAATGCGCTCCGGTCCGGGATCCGCGACGGCCGGCTGCCGGCCGGGTCGGCGTTGCCACCGAGTCGGCTGCTGGCCGGCGAGCTCGGCTGCTCGCGATGGGCCGTGACCGAGGCGTACGGCCAACTCGTCGCCGAGGGCTACCTGTCGGCGAACCAGGGCTCGGCGACCAGGGTCCGCGACCTCGGCGCCGTACAGACCGGCGCCCGATCCCGACCGATCCCGGTCGAGCAGCGACCACGCTTCGACCTGGCGCCGGGCGTCCCCGACCTGGCGGCCTTCCCCCGCAGTCGGTGGGCCGAGAGCTATCGGCGTGCGGTGCTGGAGCGTCCGACCGGGCGGCTGACCGGCAGTGCGATGATCGGCAGCCTGGATGCACGGACCGTGATCACCGACTATCTGCGCCGGACCCGGCAGGTGCTGGAAAATCCGACCCAGCTCAATCTGAGTACCGGTGCGACGGCTGCGACCGGTTGGGTGGCGCGTCTGCTGTTCGCCACCGGACATCGTCGGATCGCGGTCGAGGATCCGTCCTGGCACGGACTGCGCGATGCCGCCCGCCGGGTCGGACTGGAGTTGGTGCCGATCGAGGTCGATCAGGACGGGTTGCGTGTCGAACAGCTCGATGATCATGACGTCCGAGCAGTGATCGTGACGCCGGCCCACCAGTTCCCGACCGGTGTCGCACTGTCGGCGTCGCGCCGGCTGGCGCTGATCGACTGGGCCCGGCGGGTGGACGGGACGATCATCGAGGACGACTACGACGCCGAGTTCCGCTACGACCGACGCCCGGTGGCAAGTCTGCAAGGGATGGCGCCGGATCGGGTCGTGCTCGTCGGGTCGGTGTCGAAGACGTTGACCAGCTCGGTCGGGCTCGGCTGGGTGGTGCTGCCGCAGCAGTTGATCATGCAGATCCTGGCCGAGGATCTCGAACGCGGTGCCGGACCGTCCGGTTTCGTGGTGGACGCGATGGGCACCATGATCAAGAACGGTTGGTACGAGCGGCATCTGCGCTCGACGCGTACCACTTACCGTCGACGGCGAGCCGCCCTGCTGGCCGCGATCGAGGAACTGCTGCCGCAGTGTCGAGTCACCGGCATGCCGGCCGGTCTGCACCTGGTCCTGCGGCTGCCCGACGGTACCGATGTCGATCGGGTCGTCGGCGCTGCCGCCACCCACGGCGTCGGCGTGATCGGTCTCGACCGCTACCGATTGCGGCCGGTCGATGAGCCGGCACTCGTCCTCGGCTTCGGCAACCTGCGTTCCGGACGCGAACGGGACGCCGTGGCCTTGCTGTCCCGCGCGATCGAGCAGGCCGCCGGATCGGTGTCGGGATCGGCCGAGGGCTGACAGTCGTCCGCGGCGTACCGTGTTCGACCCCCACCGGTCCCGGCGCAGCGTCGGTCGACCGTGCGGCTGAGGGCTCGCGTGACACAACGACCGGCCATCACCCCTTGGTTCACCGAACACCCCGTTCCTGTGCCGATGAGGCGGCCGGCGGAGATCGAACGCCGATTCCACTCGGCGCCGACGGCCGGGCAGGATTTGTGGACGACTGTCCGGTATTCGTGCGGGCCGAGCCGGTGGCGCAGATGAGCAGCCAGGTCGCCGCTGTCGCGCGAACGGGGTCAACCACACTCACACGATGATCGGAGACCGATCGACACGATCGAACGCGCGTCGACGCGATCGATTGCGCAGCCGCGGGGCGGTCGGCCCGGTGGGAGCGCCCGGTGAAAGGCTGGCTGAATTCCCCACATTCTGAGCATTGGGAGGTTTGATGTCGGTATCCGACAAGAACTCCATGAAGTCGATTGACCTGTTCAGCGAGGAGGTATTGGCTGATCCGTACCCCACCTACCGGCGGTTGCGCGACACCGGACCCGCGGTGTACTTGGAACGCATCGACGCTTGGGCGCTCGCTCGAGACGCTTCGGTCCGTGCCGCCCTCACCGACTGGGAGACGTTCTCGTCGGCCGACGGCATCGCCCTGACCGATGGTGTGAACCAGGCGCTGAAGGGCATGATCCTCGCCTCTGATCCTCCCGAACACGATCGACTCCGGGCGGTGATGAACGAACGTCTGGCACCGCGTGTGTTGGACGATTTTCGCGCGAACGTGCGCCGGCAGGCCGACACGATGGTTCGAGCCCTGGTTGGTCGCCGTTCCTTCGACGCGGTGGAGGAACTGGCCAAGGCTTTTCCGGTCGCGGTGCTGCTGGACCTCATCGGGCTGCCCGATGATGGGCGGGACAAGGTGCTGGCCTGGGCCGATGGCACGTTCAACGCCTTCGGTCCTGACAACGAACTCTTCCGGGCGTCGCTGGCGTCACAACAAGACAAGATGGAGTATCTCGAATCCGTCGTGGCGTCCGACCGCCTCACTCCGGGAAGCATCGGTCGCGGGATCTACGAGGCTGCCGACCGCGGTGAGATCGACCGAGCATCGTGTGTCAACCTGCTGGCGGCGCTGGTCGACGCTGGGCTCGACACGACGATCAACGCCATGTCGACCATCGCGTTGCTGTTCAGCACGTACCCCGACCAGTGGCAGCGGCTGCGCGCGGACCGTAGCCGCATCCCGGCCGCGTTCAACGAGATCCTGCGCCTGGAAAGCCCCGTGCAGTGGTTCGCGCGGGGCGTGACCACCGACTACGAGATGGACGGGGTGAAACTGCCGGCAGGGGCTCGGGTGCTCCTGCTCTTCGGCTCAGCCAACCGCGACGAACGCGCATGGAGCGACCCGGACACGTTCGATATCGACCGGGATGCCTCTCGGCACCTTGCCTTCGGGCGGGGCGTGCACGTGTGTGCCGGGCAGGGCATCGCCCGCCTGGAGGCACATGCACTGCTGGCGGCACTGGCCGAGCACGTGGCACGTTTCGAGACCGGTGAACCGCAACGACGCCTCAACAACACCGTCCGTGGGTTGACCCGACTCCCGACCTCGATCGAGCCTGCCTAGCCAGCACGGGGCAACCGGGACAGCTCGGGATTCGGTGGATGGCTGGCCAGGAATTGTGGCCGAGTGTCCGAATTTCCTACCAGGGTGCCATCGACCGGCGCGCCGTCAGCCGCCGTGTACGACGGTCTGGTGGCGCGACGTCGGGGGTGCACGATGGGCGTCAGGCGGTCTGTGAGCAGTACGGGATCTTCTTGCTGGCATCGAGTGCCGAGGCACGGACCCAGCCTGACTCCGACAGCAGCACCCAGCGCTGCCGGGACTGGCCGGTGGCTTCGGAGTCGACGTAGCAGACCGCTTCCATCCCCACGCCCTTGGGCAGGGTGTCTTCGCGGGTGTCACTCTTCGTCGGCCCCTCGAAGACGCCGGTCCGCTCGGTGGTGGTGACCGGCGCCGTCACCGCCAGCCCGCAGTATTCCGGTTCACCGTGAACGGTGAGGTAACGCCCGGACACCCAGGACGCGTCACCCTCGGCGGCGATCAGGTACCAGTCGTCGTTGCCCTTCACGGTGCTGCCGTCGATCTTGCAGTCCACCGACAGCCGGGTGCCGTTGTCGAAGACGTAGCCCCGCGGCGACTCGGTGCTCGGTGACCGGTGCGAGATCAGCCCGCCGTCGGCATGCACCGTCGCCTTCGGGAAGTTCGCGGCATCGGCGGTCGCGGTATGCGCGACGCCCAGGCCGGCGGCGAGCGCGAGGGTAGCGCCGGCCAGTGCGGTCAGCCGCCGAACGCGACGACGCGCCGATCCGGCCCGCCGCGCCGCGGGGTGTACGTCGGTCATCGACGCGCTGCTGTGCGTTGTCATCGGAGATCCTCCCGGTCGTGTTCGGTTCTGCGTTCACCCGGGAGGAGTCGGGTCGGGCGGGCTTTGTTGCACGAACTCGCAAAAAAGATGTGCCGGGTCAGCGGCCGAGCAGCAGCGACAGGGCCAACCAGGTGGCGACGGCGATCACCAGTGCGACCGCACCGGCGGCGGTGGCGCGGGGTGCCAGCGCCCGTGCACCACCGGCAACGACCGCGCCGCTGTCACGGCTGGGCACCGTCTCGGCTGCTCGTGGATCGGTCGACCCCGCGTGCCGTAACTCGGTCGGACGGTACGGGCGATCCGGGTCGGCCCTTCGCTCCTGATCCGTCCGTCGCTGCGGTCCGGGTCCGCCGGCCGGATCGGAAGCGGGCGCGGTGAGGGCGTCCAACCGCGCCGCCAGCGCATCGGCGGACTCGGGACGCCGGTCGGGATCGGTCGCCAGCCCGTCGATCAGCAGCGCCGCCACACCGGCGGGCAGGCCACGGTCGTCGAGGGACACGGCCGGATGTCGGTCCGGTGGCCGGTTGGCGATCTCGGTCACCGACTCGCCCGGGTAGGGGACATCGCCGACGATCATTCGGTAGCAGACCGCGGCCACCCCGTAGACGTCGGTCCGTTCGTCCAGTCCGAGGCCCTTGGCCTGTTCGGGCGCCATGTAGGCCGGCGTGCCGGCGGTCAGTGTCAGACCGGACGCCTCGGCCAGCCGTTTCGCGGTGCCGAGATCGGCCAGCACCGGTCGGCGTTGCCCGTCCTTGCTGGCCAGCAGCACGTTCGCCGGCTTGAGATCGCGATGCAGGACACCGTTCTCGTGCAGTCGCCCGACCGCGTGCGCGATGTCGGCGCCGAGCCGCAGCGCGGTGTCCACCGGCACCGGCTGCTCACACAGGTCGGCCACCGTGCCACCGTCGGCGTAGTCCATCACGAAGTAGTCCCGACCATCGGCCAACCGACCGATGTCGTGCACGCCGATGATTCCGGGGTTGCTGATCCGGCGCAGCAGCCGAGCCTCGTCCAAGAACCGGGACCGGACGTCGGCGTGCTCGACCCAGTTGTCGCTCAGCAACTTGATCGCCACCGGGATGGCCAGCGCGTCGTCGTAGGCAAGCCAGACCGTACTGAACGCCCCGGCACCGATCCGCCGCTCGACGCGGTAGCGGCCGACGACGTCCATGCACCCATGATGGCAGTCGATCATGACGGCGGTCGATCGAGGACGCGTCGTTCGGTAGGTTCCTCAATACTGTGGACGGCGATACTGACCAGTGACCAGAACCAGCCGGAGGTGGATCGCCCGCGATGAGCTCGACGCCCCGATGGATCCGCACCGGCCCGGCGCTGTGGCTGATCGCAGTCGTGGTCGGTCTTGCCGTCGGCGTGACCGGCTTCCTGATCGCGCCGCTGCCGACGACCGGAGGTGGTCCCGGCACCGGCGGAACCAGCCCCGGCCCCACGACCGGGGCGCCGAAGCCCTCGGCGAAGCCGTCGCCGTCCGACGGCGCAGCCTCGACGCCCGCCGGTGAGGATCCGCCGTTCACCCGGGCAGCGCTGCTGCAGCCCGACGAGTTCCGTCGGTTCGGCTGGGGCAAGGCCGACCAGACCGCGCTGTACGACAGCGCGGCCAAAGACCTGCCAGCCCTGTGCGTGGCACCGAAGAAGCTCGGTGCCGAGGCGGAGGAGATTTACGCTGCCGAATACCAGGGACTGCAGACCCATGCCGTCGAACTCGTCCAGCGGCACGACTCGACGGCCGCCGCCGAGGAGCGTTTCGACGACCTGACCGAGACGGTCGCCGACTGCCAGACGGCCGGCTCCGAGCGGCAGGCCGAGCCGACCCAGCTGCATCAGCCGCGGCTCGGCGGCGTCGACGAGACGCGCTGGTGGCAGCTGAAGATTCCGCACGATTCGGTCGTGCCGGATCGCGCCGATCGGGGCACGGTGGCCGTCGCCCGGGTCGACGATCGGGTGGTCTACCTGTTGCTGACCTCCCCGAGCAGCGACCCGGCGAGCACCGTCCAGTTCGAGCCGTTGCTGACCCAGGCAGCCAGGAGGATGGTCTGATGGACACCGACCGGCCGGCCGAAGCTGACGAGCTGGAACGGCTGCGGGCGGCAGCCGTCGACGGCGACACCGCCGCTCTCGAACGCCTGCTGACCGCCGTCGAACCGCTGGTGACCAGGCGTTGTGCCCGGATGCTGCCCTGCCGCCAGGACGCCGAGGAAGCCGCTCAGGACGCGATGCTCGCGATCACCGAGAACCTCGACGGCTATCGCGGCACCGGCTCCTTTCCCGGCTGGGTGTCGACGATCGCCGCGAACTCCGCCTGGAGCACCTACCGCCGCCTGAAACAACGGTCGGAGGCTGCGGCCGAGACGGTCCCGGAGCGGCCCGACCCGCGCACCACCAGCGTGATCGCCGGTTCCCGGCTGGACCTGTTGGAGGCGCTGGACGAACTCGAGCGGGATCACCCCGAGCAGGCCCGATCCTTTGTGCTGCGGGACCTCGCCGCGCTCAGCTACGCCGAGATCGCCGCCCGGGAGGAGGCCCCGCTCGGCACCGTCCAGGCGCGGATCCATCGCGCACGTCGCTTCCTGCAACCGCGGTTGACCACAACCGACTGAACGGCTCCCCGCCGGCAGGCACCCTGGTGAGCTCCCCGACCTGGCTACGCTGGCCGACCGTGGCCACCATTCACGCCTACGGACCGCTCGGTGCCGGTCATGTCAATCCGATGCTGGGGATCGTCGCCGAACTCGTCCGGCGCCACCATCGGGTCAGGTTCTGGGCTCCGGCCGAATTCGGTGACCGGATCGCCGAGACCGGTGCCCGCTTCGAGCCGGTGACTTCGACCTGGGAGCAACTGGGCGGACAACCACCGCAGATGCACGGACGGGAGTTCCTCCGGGCGATGGGCCTGCTGCTGGACGAGACCAAGGCGATGGTGTCGACGCTGGGGCAGGCACCGAAACCCGACCTGGTGCTGCACGACGGAACGCTCACCTGGTGGGGCAGGATCCTGGCCCACCGGTGGCAGCTGCCGGCGGTGGAGACGTTGCCCAACCTGGTCAGCAACCGGCACTGGTCGATGAACGCCTACACCAAGATCAATCCGGTCGACCCGCGATTCCTCTGGCAGATGCTGCGGATCGGCCGTTACCTGCGCAGCCAGGGGATCGACCGGGTCGGCGACTTCATGCAGGGCACGACGGCCGCGGCCCGGATCGTCACCGTGCCACGAGCCTTCCAATATCGCGGCGACACGTTCGACGGCTGGGACTTCGTCGGTCCCTGCCTCACCGACCGCGCCTTCCAGGGCGACTGGCAGCCGGCCGGTGCTCATCACGAGGTGGGGGCCGAACACCCGGTGCTGTTGGTCTCGCTCGGCAGCTCCTACAACGCCCGACCCGACATCTACCGGATGATCATCGCATCCGCCGCCGACCGGCCGTGGCAGGTGGTGATGTCGATCGGCGACCGGGTCACCGCCGCTGACCTCGGCCCGATCCCGGACAACGTCGAGGTCCAGCCGCGACTCCCGCAGCTGGCAGTGCTCCGCCATGCCCGGGCCTTCGTCACCCACGCCGGGATGGGCGGCACCATGGAGGGCCTGAGGGCCGGGGTGCCGTTGATCGCCCTGCCGCAGATGGCCGAGCAGCGGGCCAACGCCGATCGGATCGCCGAACTCGGCCTCGGCGTCGCCCTCGATCCCGACCGACTGGACGCCCCCACCCTCTGGTCGGCCGTCGAGGCCACCGCCGACGACGACGGCATCCGCGATCGACTCGACTGGATGCGTGCCGAGATGGATGCCGCCGGCGGCGCGCCCGCTGCTGCCGATGTGGTCGATCGGGTGCTCGCGGCGCAGTGATCAGCCGGCCGACTGATCGGTCAGCCGCGGCACGTCGCTGAGCAGCCGCCGGGTGTATTCGTGTTGCGGATCGAAGATCACCTGATCGGCCGCGCCCTGTTCGACCATCTCACCCTGCTCCATCACCAGCACCTGATCGGCGATGTAGCAGGCCTGACCGATGTCGTGGGTGATGAACAGGATCGTCATCCCGAGCTCGTCACGCAGGTCGGTCAATACGTTCAGGATGTTCACCCGCAGCGACGCGTCCAGCATCGAGGTCGCCTCGTCGGCGACCAACAGCTTCGGCCGCATCATCAGCGCCCGGGCGATCATCACCCGCTGCCGCTGACCGCCGGACAGCTGGTGCGGGAACCGGTCGAGGACGTCGGCGCCGGACAGCCCGACGTGGCCGAGTGCCTCTTCCATGCGGTCCCGGCCCGCCGCGGCGCTGCCGATCAGCCGGAACGACCGGCTGAGCAGCCGGCGGACGGTGAAGAACTGATTGAACGAGCTGAACGGGTCCTGGAAGACCGCCTGCACGTCACGCCAGTACGCCGCCCGCTCCGGCCCGGTGATGGTGGTGACGTCCCTGCCGTCGAACTCCAGCAGCCCCTCGGTGGTCGGCAGCAGCCGCAGCACCATCCGGGCCAGCGTCGACTTGCCCGAGCCGCTCTCGCCGACGACGGTGGTGATCTGGCCCTGACCCAGGGAGAAATTGACCTTCTTGACCGCCTCCACCAGATGTTTCCCACGCCCGAAGTTGCGGGTCACACCGGTGCCGCGGAAGAGCACGGTCGGCTCGGTCATCGTGCCACCCCCGAATCCGTGCTGAGCGACTCGGTGCCGAGCAGTCGATCATGATCATCGGGCTCCTGGCCTGCAGCGTGCTGGGGACTGATCATGGTCGGCTCCTCGATCGGGATCACCCGGTCGGTCGGCACGGTCTCGCCGGGATGTTCGGCCGACCAGAAGCAGGCCGAGAAGCGCAGTTCGTCGCCGACCTGCGGAGGCTGTTTCGTCCGGCAGGCGTCGGTGGCCAACCCGCACCGTGGGTGGAAGCGACAGCCGTCCGGTGGATGCAGCAGGTTCGGCGGTGACCCCGGGATCCCCTTGACCCGCTTGCGCCGGAACGACGGTTCGGGCACCAGCACCGAATTCAACAGGGCAGCGGAGTACGGATGTCGGGGAGCGGTCGCGATCTCCTCGGCATCGCCGATCTCGGCGATCTTGCCGGCATACATCACCGCGATCCGGTCCGACACCGTCCGCAGCACCGGCAGGTCATGGGTGATGAACACCACGCCGGACATGATCTTGTTCTCCAACATCTGCAGCAGCATGTCGATCAGGGCCTTCTGGCTGGACACGTCCAGCGCCGAGGTCGGCTCGTCGGCGATCAGCAGCCGCGGATTCAGCAGGGTGGACACCACCGTCACCACCCGCTGCTTCATGCCACCGGACAGCTGATGCGGGTAGGCGTCCAGCGCTCGGACCGGAAGGTCGAGTTCGGCGAACCGGTCGCGGGCGCGGTCCAGGGCGTCGGAGCGTTTGACGCCGCGATCGTGAGCCCGCATCACGTCGAAGACCAGGTCCCGGACCCGCATCGTCGGGCTGATCGAATTCATCGCGCCCTGCGGCAGCAACGACACCACCGAACCACGCCAGGTCCGCGGCACCCGGGACCGCGGTCCGAGCACCTGCTGCTGGCCGTCGACGATCAAGGTGCCCTGCTCGACCCGCAACGGATCCCGCGCGGTCAGCGACAGGATCGCGCCCAGGGTGGACTTGCCGCAGCCGGACTCGCCGGCGATGCCGAGCACCTCGCCGTCGTTGATCTCCAGCGAGACGTCGTCGACCGCGACCACTCGGCTGCCGTCGGGGGTGTAGTAGGCCGCCTCCAGCCCGCGGGCCTCCAACAGGCGGGTCATCCGCGATCACCTTCCAGTACGGGTTCGGTCGGGTTCACGATCGGGGCGGCGGCCCCGGCACCGGACAGCCGACGCTTGGACCGGCCGCGGCGCAGCCGCGGATTGAACACCTCGTCGAGACTTGACTGCAGCAGCAACAGCGCGAACGCGATCAGGGTCAGCATGATCGTCGGCGGCAGGAACGCCCACCAGGCGCCGGTCCGGACCGAACCCCAGGCCAGCGACCAGTGCAGCATGATGCCGAGACTCACTGCGCCGGACGGGCCGAGGCCGAGCATCGACAACGCAGCTTCGGCGAGGATCGCGCCGGAGACCTGCAGCACGAACGCCATCGCGACATAGCTGAGCAGGTAGGGCAGCACGTCCCAGCCCAGGATGCTGCCCCAGCGTGCGCCGGACAGTCGCGCGACGTCGATGTGCTCCCGGTTGCGGACGCTGGTGGCCTGGGCGCGGACGGCGCGGGCGGTCCACGGCCAGCCGGTGACACCGATCACCATCGCCAGCGTGAACGAGGTACTGCCGTTGACCGCGACCGCGAGCAGGATGACGACCACGATCGACGGGATCGCCAACGCGATGTTGGTGACCCCCATCAGCACGTCGTCCACCCAGCCGCCCTGGAAGCCGGCGATCAGCCCGATCACCAGGCCGATCACGGTGGAGACCGCACCGGCGATCAGGCCGACCATCAGCGAAGTGCGGACACCGTTGGTCAGATTGGCGATCACGCTCTGACCCTCGTTGTCGGTGCCGAGCCACATCGCGACCGAGTCGAAGTTCGGCTTGTCGTACAGGCCGCCGATCACCGCATTCGGATCGGTACGGATCACCAACGGTCCGATCAGGCCGAGCAGCAGGGTGAAGGCGACCAGTGCCGCCGCGACCCAGAAGCGGGGAGTGAGATTGATCAACTTCATCTCCGGGCCTCCTTACCTTTCCCCGCTGTGAGCGGCTCGGATCCGCGGATCGATGATCCCGTAGACCACCTCGACACAGAAGTTCGCGGCCAGCACCGCCAGCGTGATGATCAAGGTGATGGCCTGGATCACCGGATAGTCGCTGGTGTTGATCGCACTGAACAGCAACGACCCGACACCGGGATAGGAGAACACCAGCTCGGTGATCAACGCGCCGCCGACCAGGCCGCCGATCGACAGCGCGAGTCCGGTGACCTGCGGCAGCATCGCGTTCCGGAAGATGTAGCGGACGATCGTGTTGTCGCCCAGTCCCAGACCGCGGCCGTAGTTGACGTAGTCCGAGCCGAGCTCGTAGATCGCCATCGACCGCATGCCAACCGCCTGGCCGCCGATGAAGACGATCACCAGCGACCAGAACGGTAACCACCAGTAGGTGATCGCATCACCGAAGAAGGCCAACGTCGGTTCCGGTACGAGCCCCAGGGTGTACGCCTGACCGACCGGCAGGATGCCCATCTTCACCCCGACGATGTAGAGCAGCAGGATCGCCAGGCAGTAGTACGGCATCGACGTCGCGAACACCGACCCGACGAACGCGCCGCGGTCGAACCAGCCGCCCCGGTAGGCGGCGACCGCGCCCAGCAGGTTGCCGACGATCCAGCCGATCAGGATGGCCGGCAGTTGGATCACGATGCTCCACGGCAACGCCTTGCCGACCAGTGAATTGACGCTGGCCGGGTACTGCCCGAACGAGGTGCCGAGATCGCCGTGCGCCAGTTGGTTGAGATAGATGAAGAACTGCTGCCACATCGGTTTGTCCAGGCCGAACTGCTGCATGTAGTGGGCGTAGATCGTCTTCATCTGCTCGCCGCTCGCCCCGCCGCCCCGGGCCATCTGGCTGACGATCGCGTCAACCGGATTGCCCGGGATCAGCCGGGGCAGCAGGAAGTTCAGCAACAGGGCGACGACCAGGGCGATCAGATACCAGATCGCCTTCCGGCCGAGGTATTTGGCGAAGTCCATCGGGCGATCAGCTTCCGGCCTTCTTGATCTTGAACATCCAGGCGATCCCGGCGCCACCCCACTGCGGCGGTGCGTACGGGTTCTTCTCGGTCGGGAAGTTGGTCCAGGTGGACTCGTTGAACTCGTAGAACTCCAACGGGCGGTACATCAACGGGATCACCGGCACCTCCTGCCGGTAGATCTTCTCGATCCCGGCGTAGGCCTTCTTGCGAGCCTCGTCGTCGGCCGCTTCGGCCGCATCGTCCAGCAGGCCCGCGATGTCGGGATGGGAGAAGCGGGTGTAGTTGGCAAAGGCGGTCTTGCCGATCGCGGCGCCGACCCGATCGTCCAGCACGTCGCGGAGTCGGCTCCAGGGACTGGCCGGGCTGACGCCGGACGCGCTCCAGCAGGCCATGTCGAAGTTGCCGTTCTGCACATTGGTGGTCACGTTGGCGGCCTGCGGGAACTGGGTCTTGACCTCGATGCCGACGGCCTTCAGGCTCTTGGCGGCGATCTCGCAGGCGGTGTTCCAGTCGGTCCAGCCGGTCGGCGTGATCAAGGTGTACGGGCCGAGCCGGGTGCCGTCCTTGAGCTTGTAGATCCCGTCGCTGCCCTTGGTGGCGCCAAGATCATCTTCCAGGATCGACTTCGCCTTCTCCGGGTCGTACTTCCAACCCTCGGCCTCCACACCGTCGTTGTCGAAATACTTCTCCTCGAAGCCGGTCGGCAGGATCAGGCTGGCCTTGGGGACATCGGAATAGGACGACATCGCGGTGGCCACGATGTTCGGGGTGTCGATGGCGTAGGCGATCGCCAGTCGGACCTTCGGGTCGCTCAGGCCCTTCTTCTTGACGTTGATCTGCAGCAGCGGGATGTTGCCGGGCAGGTAGTAGGGCTTCTCCTTCAGCCAGGTGCCGACCGGCTTCTTCTTGTCCTCCCACATCTTCCAGATCTGCGCGGTGAACTGCTGGCTGGCGTCGATCTCACCGCTCTCCAGCTTCAGGTCGCCGTCCTGGTTGCTCTTGAAGATCGGGTGCGTGATCGTCTTCATCGGCGGCGTACCGAAGACGGTCTTGCCCCAGTAGCCGTCGAACCGGGTCAGCACGACCTGGGTCTGATCGGCCAGCTTGACCTTGAACGGTCCGCTGCCGACCGGGTCCTCCAGGTAGGTCTCGGCGGCCGCCTTGCCCTTGGCGGCAGCTGCCTCGAACTTGTGCTGGGGCAGGATGGTGGTGCCGGCAATGGCGTTCTTGATCGCCAGCAGATTGAGCGGTTTGGCCTTGGCGATGAACTGCACGGTCCGGTCGTCGACGACCTTGACCTCCTGCAGGTACTCCCAGACGTTGGAGTAGGAGACCGATTCCTTCTTGCCCAGGTCGAAGGTGAACTTGACGTCGTCGGCGGTGAGATCCTCACCGTCCTGCCACTTGGTGCCGTCCTGCAGCGGGACCTCCAAGGTCCGCTTGTCGACTTCCTTCAGTTCCTTGCCCAGGCCGGGCTGCAGGCTGCCGTCCAGCATGTTGAACCGGACCAGGGACTCGAAGATCAACTGACTCTGCCCCATCCCGGCCGGCCAGGTCGGCGACGGGTTGAGCGGGTTGAACGACTTCGGCGGATCCCACTGGAAGCCGGCGATGAAGAAGGTGTCACCGGCCGCACCCTTGCGCCCCGCCGCGCCGGCCGAGCCCTTGCCGCTGCTGTTGCCGGTCTGTGCTGTGCCACAACCGGCTGCGACCCCGGTCGTCATCACCGCGCCCACGGCCAGGCCGCCCAACGCGAGGAATCGGCGACGGTTCGTCGACGGTGTGCTGGCAGCGGTGACCTCGAACGGCGACGCGTTGTCGCCTTCCCCCGGATGGATCGGGTCGCTGGGTAACGTCATTGTTGTGTTCCTCCTTGAACACCGACCGGCGAGCGGCCGAGAACCCCGTAGTTCAGATGTCTTCGGCCTGCCGGTCGCTGGACCGCACGCCGTCGTGGGTCCATCATCACTGAAGCGGTTCGGTTGTCAACGTCATCTTGCGGATTCGTTACCAAGAACTGCCGACGAACTGTCTGCGGCACCGGCAAGAATCGTTTCATGAGTACCGGACCGGAGACGCCCCCAACCGTGTTGCCCCCGCCTGTGTTGCCGAGGGGCCCGGTGGCGCTGGACCGTCTGGTGACCGCCTGGCGGGACCTCGGCGCAACCCGGTCGCGCAACGCCAAGCGGGACATCATCGCCGGCGTGTTGACCGAGACCGGGACCGACGACGTCCGGACGGTGGTGAGCTATCTGTCCGGCTCGCTGCGCCAGCGACGGACCGGCATCGGATGGCGGACCGTACAGCAGCTCCCGGAGCCGGCTGACACGCCGACGCTGACCGTGGCAGCGGTGGACGCCGAGCTGGCCGGGATCGCCGAGCTGTCCGGCCCCGGATCGGCGGGCCGGAGGCAGCAGCGGGTCGCCGCCCTGTTCGCTCGCGCGACGGCCCAGGAGCAGCAGTTGCTGCGCGGTCTGATCTTCGGCGAGCTGCGCCAGGGTGCGCTGGAGTCGGCGGTCCAGGACGGGTTGGCCGCGGCGTACGGGGTGCCGCGGCAGCTGGTGGCCCGGGCTGCGATGCTGCTCGGGTCGACCGCCGACGCCGCCGAACAGCTGTCGACCGGTGGCGAGAGCGCTTTGCGGGCGGTGCAGTTGGCCGTCGGGGTTGCGGTGCAGCCGATGCTGGCCGCCAGTGCGCCGGACACCGCTGCCGCGATCGGCAAGACCGGGCCGTCGGTCGTCGTCGATGCCAAGCTGGACGGGGTCCGGGTGCAGGTCCACAAGGACGGCCCGACCGTCAAGATCTACAGCCGCAGCCTGGACGAGATCACCGACCGGATGCCGCAGATCGTCGCCGCCGTCGCCGCGTTGCCGCATGATCAACTCGTGCTCGACGGAGAGGCGCTGGCGCTGCGTCCCGACGGCACTCCGGAGGCCTTCCAGGAGATCGCGTCCAGCGCGGCCACCAGAGCAGAGCAGGGACAGCAGCGGTTGCCGTTGCGGGCCTACTTCTTCGACCTGCTCCGGATCGGTGATCATGATCTGTTGGACGAACCGCTGCAGCAGCGGGACGCCACCATGACCGAGATGCTGCCGGCCGAGCTGTTGGTGCCGCGGCTGCGGACCGAGCAGCCCGAGGAGGTCGAATCCTTCTACCGTGATGTCGTCGAGCAGGGCTTCGAAGGTGTGGTGATCAAGAACCCGACCTCGGGCTATGCCGCCGGCAGGCGGGACGCGGGCTGGATCAAGGTGAAGCCGCGGCACACCTTCGACCTGGTGGTCACCGCCGCCGAGTGGGGCCACGGCCGGCGCCGCGGCTGGCTGTCCAACTTGCATCTGGCCGCGCGTGACGAGCGGACCGGGGGACTGGTGATGCTCGGCAAGACGTTCAAGGGGCTGACCGATGAGATGTTGACCTGGCAGACCCAACGATTCCTGGAACTGGAGACCGGCCGGACCACCGGCGTCGTCTCACTGCGGCCGGAGGTGGTCGTCGAGATCGCCTGCGACGGACTGCAGACCTCGCCGCGCTACCCCGGTGGGGTGGCGCTGCGGTTCGCCCGGGTGTTGCGCTACCGGGAGGACAAGACCCCCGATCAGGCGGACACGATCGACACCGTGAAACGGCTGCTAGTGTCCAGCCCTCGAAATCCGTCACATAATTCGAACGCCTGAAGCGACAATCTGCTGCGAAGCCAGGTGGCTTACATGCACCCGGCATGCGCACCTCCTCCGCCTTGCAGCTCACCACTTCAGCCGCCCGACTTCTGCAACGGATTTCGGGTGCAGGACACTAGTGGTGTGTTGCTGAAATAGGTTGACGTTTGGCGGTGTCCAGGTGCGTGCAGCGCAAGGCGGCGTCGCGAAGGCATACCGGGCGTATGTCGAGCGATCGCCAACGCCGCGATGTGCGTGCCTGGGCGCCGCGAAACGTCAACAAATTTCGGCAACGCGCCACTAGGACGAGCGACGGTCACTCCTGCAACGGACGCCGATGGGTCTCCGGCATGATCAGATAGACCACCAGCGAGACCACACAGAGCACCGCCACCCACCAGCCGAAGAGGCCGGCATGGCCGGCCTTGGCCATCGCGGTGCCGATCACCGGCGCGGTGCCGCCGAAGAGTGCGACGGTCAGCGAGTACGGGAAACCGATCCCTGCCGCGCGGACGTGACCGGGAATGATCTCGGCATTGACGGCGGCGCTGATCGACGTGAAGCCACTGAGCAGAATCATCCCGAGCAGGCTGATCGCGAGATAGCCGGCGAACGACGGTCCCGACCTGATCAACGCCAGCGCCGGGACGATTCCGAGCGCGAACGCGCCGGAAAAGATGATCAACAGCGGCTTGCGGCCGATCCGGTCGCTGAGCGCACCGGCCACCGGCTGCAGCAGGGTGAAGAAGGCCAGCGAGATCGTCGAGATGATCAACGCCTTGCCCGGGTCGAACTTGTTCTGCTCGGCGTAGTTGGGCAGGTAGGTCGTCCAGGTGTAGTAGCTGATGGTGCCGGCGACGGTGACGCCGATGATCATCAGCGACTGTTTCGGGTAGCGGACGATCGCCTCGAACAGACCCGGCCGGCGTTCGGCGCTGGGAGCGTGGGTCTCGACCGCGCTGCGGCGAATCCACAGGCCGACCAGGGCGATCAGGCCGCCGACCACGAAGCCGATCCGCCAGCCCCAACTGTTCATCGCGTCGTCGCTGAGGGTGCCGACCAGGATCGCCGACAACCCGGACGCGATCAGCTGCCCGATGGTGGTGGAGACGTACTGGAAGGAGGAGTAGAAGCCACGCCTGCCCTCCGGGGCCGACTCCACCAGGAAGGTGGTGTTGGCCGCGAACTCGCCGCCGATCGACAACCCGGACACCAGCCGGGCGAAGACCAGGATGATCGGGGCTCCGATCCCGATCGAGGAATAGGTCGGCACCACCGCGATGATCAGGCTGGCCGCACCCATCGCCAGGATCGTCAGGGTCAGCGTGTTCCGCCGGCCCCAGCGATCGGCCAGTGCCCCGACGACCAGGCCGCCGATCGGGCGCAGGAAGAAGCCGACGGCGAACACCGCGAACGAACTCAGCGTCTGCGCCAACCGGTCGTGCCCGGGGAAGATCTGCGGGGCGAAGTAGGCGGTCAGGAAGCTGTAGACGTACCAGTCGTACCACTCGGCGAGGTTGCCGATGGACGCGGCGATGATCTGCCGCGGTCCCCGGGCCTGCGCCGGACGGACGCCGGCGGGATGGTCAACGCTCATCAGTTCCACCTTCATCGGTGCCCACTCATCGAGGCCGGGCTGGGGCTGGCTACAGTCGGACCAGCCGAAGGTAGCAAGTGCACCCAGGTCGATGACCGACCGCTCGCTCCGTGGCACGGGGAGGCTCGCTCCGTGGCACGTGACGGCCGAAGCCTGAGCCCTCCCTGAAACCAGTTGAGTGAGTGAGTGCTCACTCATACTCTGGTCCGCGTCTCATTCCCCCGACATGAAGACAAGGATCCCTCATGCACATCGGCTTTCTGAGCTTCCCCGGACACGGCCACGTCAACCCCACCCTCCCCATCGTCGAGGAGTTGGTGCGCCGTGGCCATCGGGTCAGCTATGCCATCACCGAAGAATTCGTGGCCGCCGTCGAGGGAGCCGGCGCCACAGCTCTGACCATCCCGGGGAGCCCGATCCCGGCGATGCGTGGCACCGATCCGGCCCGGATGGCCGGTCGGATGCAGACCATGATCGACGATGCGTTGGCCGCCTTCGAACCGGTGGCCGCTGCCTGGTCGGCCGACCCGGTCGATGCCATCTGTTACGACAACATGTTCAGCACCGCTCCGATGCTGATCGAAAAGCTGGACGTGCCCGGGATCGCCTACAACCCGTCGTACGCGTCCAACGAACGCTACTCGCCGCGGCAGGCGATGATGAGCGGCTTCGCCGGCCAGGACGGCGGCCCGGAACGCTTCGCCCGGATGCGTGAGCTCATCGGGGCGGCGTCCGGAAGGGTCGCGGCGTTCGCCGAACAGCAGGGGGTGACGCCGCCGGCGTTCTTCGACGCCACCCCGGAGGCGTTGAACCTGGTCTTCATCCCGAAGGCGTTCCAGCCGCAGGCCGACACCTTCGACGATCGATTCGTCTTCGTCGGCCCCGACCTGGGCAGCCGGGCCGACGACGACTGGCGTCCTGCGGAGTCGGACCGGCCGCTGCTGTTCATCTCGCTCGGTACGGCGTTCAACGATCGCCCGGAGTTCTTCCGGTCCTGCATCGAGGCCTTCGGCGGCGGGCGCTGGCAGGTGGCGATGGCGATCGGTCGGGCGACCGAGGTCGACGATCTGGGCGAAATCCCGGACAATTTCGAGATCCGGCCCTACTTCCCCCAGCCGGCGGTCCTGCGGCACGCCGACGTCTTCGTCTCGCACACCGGGATGAACTCCACGATGGAGGCGCTGGCTTCGGGTGTTCCGCTGGTCGCGGTGCCGCAGATGCCCGAGCAGCAGATGAACGCCCAGCAGGTCGACGACCTCGGCCTCGGCCGCCGGCTCGACACCGAAACCGTCACCGCCGAACAGCTCCGCGATGCGGTCACCGCGGTGGCCGACGATCCGCAGCTCCGCGCCCGGGTCGCCGACTTCGCCACCGACCTGGCCCGGGCCGGTGGGGCGACCGCGGCGGTGGACGCGATCGAGACCCACCTCTCGGTGCCAGCACCGGTCTGAGCGGACAAGCGCCCTGAGCCTGTCGAACGGCCGATGGCGCAAGAAAGGGCCCTGAGCGTGTCGGAGGGGTTGTGTCCGTGGTTCCGATCTGGTGGTCGGGACCACGGTCCTTCGACAGGCTCACGGCCCTTCGACAAGCTCGGGGGCCTCAGGTCGTGATCAGTTGGGGATGATCAGGCCCTTGGTCTGTTGGGTGGCGCGGGTGAAGCGTTCTTGGGCGTCGGCCCAGTTGACCACGTTCCACCAGGCCTTGACGTAGTCGGGCTTGACGTTTTGGTAGTCCAGGTAGAAGGCGTGTTCCCACATGTCCAGCAGCACGATCGGGACCTGGGCGATGGGCAGGTTGCCCTGCTGGTCGTAGAGCTGGACGATGTTGAGTCGTTGGCCGAGGCTGTCCCAGGCCAGGATGGCCCAGCCCGATCCCATGATGGTGGTGGCGGTGGCTTCGAAGTGGGCGCGGAAGCCGTCGAAGGAGCCGAAGAACTCGTCGATGGCCTGGCCGAGTTCGCCGGTGGGCTTGTCGCCGCCGTCGGGGGAGAGGTTGGGCCAGAAGACGGAGTGGTTGACGTGGCCGCCGAGGTTGAAGGCCAGGGCCTTCTCCAGGCCGGCGACGGTGCCCAGACTGTTCTTGTCGCGGGCTTCGGCGAGTTGGTCCAGGGCGGTGTTGACCGCCTTCACGTAGGTGGCGTGGTGCTTGTCATGGTGGAGTTCCATGATCTTGCCCGAGATATGGGGCTCGAGTGCTCCGTAGTCGTACGGCAGATCGGGAAGCTCGTAGGCAGCCATCTTCAGTCCTTGTCCCTTGCTCGTGAGTTGATTGCTCAGCGGTTGTGGACGCTTTTTCGCATCCTAACGCGCGCTCGCGACACGTCGGCAGGGCGGTCCGTACGCTGAATTGATCTTGATGCAGCCGAACGACGGCCGGGCGATCGGGGTCGGGGTCGGGGCGATCGTGGTTGAACGATCGTGGTTGAGCCGGGGATGAGAACGTCACGGCCGAATCAGGACAAATGTCTCGGGCGGTGACCCATCGCGGCAGGTTTGATGGTGACATGATCACAGAGCACGACCTGGGCCTGCCCGGCGAACACCCGAGCCCGTCACAAGGCGGCCCGCCGCACACCGACCCGGCGGCCCTCGATCTCCGCGGATTGGTGAAGACCTTCGGCAGCAAACGGGCCGTCGGCGGGCTCGACCTCCGAGTGCCGGCCGGTCGGCTCTTCGGCCTGGTCGGACCGAACGGCGCCGGCAAGACCACCACGCTCTCGATGGCCACCGGCCTGCTCCGGCCCGACGCCGGCCGGGCCCTGGTGCTCGGCCACGACGTCTGGAGCGATCCGCCGGCTGCCAAGGCGTTGATGGGCGTGCTGCCCGACGGGCTGCGGCTGTTCGACCGACTGAGCGGTCGGGAACTGCTGCGCTACGTCGGTCGGCTGCGCGGGGTGTCGGAGGACGACATCGAGGTCCGGTCGACCGAACTGCTGGCCGCACTCGGGCTGACCGACGATGCCGGCCAACTCGTCGTCGACTATTCGGCCGGCATGACGAAGAAGATCGGATTGGCCTGTGCGCTGATCCATGCGCCACGGTTGTTGATCTTGGACGAACCGTTCGAGGCGGTCGACCCGGTTTCCGGCGAAGGGATCCGCGGGATCCTGCGCAACTACGTCCGCAGCGGCGGCACCGTCGTGCTGTCCAGCCACGTGATGGAACTGGTGGAGAGCCTGTGCGACAGCCTCGCCGTCGTCGCCGGCGGTCAGGTGTTGGCTGCCGGGACCTTGGACGAGGTCCGCGCCGGATCCTCGCTGCAACAGCGGTTCCTCGAACTCGTCGGGGGACCGGCCCTGCAGGCCCAACGGACGAGTGGCTCCGAAGCCCTCTCCTGGCTGCGGTGACGTCATGATCACCGTGATCGTGAAACTGAAGCTGACCCTGCTCCGCAACGGCCTGCGGCGCAGCACCTGGCGAACCGTCGCGTTGATCATCGGGATGGCGTACGGCCTGATCCTGGTGGTCGGCGCGTGGATCGGACTGGTCGCGCTGAGGTCCGCTCCGGGCTGGCTGACCGCAGATCTGACGACGGTCGGCTTCGCGCTGCTGACCGTCGGCTGGCTGATGATGTCACTGCTGGTCTTCGGCTCGGACGAGACCGTCGACCCGGCCCGCTTCGCGCTGCTGCCGGTCCCGGCGAAGCGACTGCAGCCGGGTCTGCTGCTGGCCGGTCTGCTCGGCACGCCGGGGATCGCGACCACCCTGATCGCGCTTGGCACGGTGGCGGCCTGGGCCCGGGGTCCGTTGATGATCATGGCGGCGGTGATCACCGTACCGATCGGTGTCGCGACCTGTTTCCTGATCGCGCGGACGGCCACCGCGGCCTTCTCTCAAGCGCTGTCCTCCCGCCGATTCCGTGACTTCGCGGCCGTTGCGATGGCGCTGTTCGGCGCGACGATCGGGTTGGCGATCAACGCGATCACCCGGGCCACCAGCGACTTCAGCCTCGCCGCACTCCGGTCGTTGTTGGAGCGGGTCTCGACGGCACTGGGCTGGACGCCGTTCGGCTGGGCCTGGTCGATCCCGGGCGAACTCGCCCGCGGTGCCGTGCTGGTCGCGGTGATCAAACTGGTGCTCGCGATCGCGTTGCTGGCTGCTCTGTGGCTCGGCTGGCGCTACTTCCTGACCAGGAGCCTGACCTCGCCGTTGGAGAGCGGCGGCGGCAGCCGGCGGGTCGCGGCGGGCAGCGGCATCGATCGACTGTTGCCGGCGAACGCCGCCGGAGCGATCGCCGGCCGCAGCCTGCGCTACTGGCGGCGGGACCCACGCTATCTGGCGCAGATCAGCGGCATCTGCATCGCGCCGTTGATCATCATCGTCACGCAGCTGATCAGCCAGGACGGTGGCAACAAGCCCCTGATCGCGTTCGCTCCGGTGCTGATCTCGCTGCTGTTGGGCAGTGTGGTGACCACCGACATCTCCTACGACGGCAGCGCGCTGTGGACCCACATCAGCACCGGCGTCCGCGGCGCCGCCGACCGGTCCGGGCGGGCGATCGCATCGGCGGTGGTGCTGGGTCCGATCGTGGTGATCATGACCGTCGCGGCATCGATCTTCAGCGGCACGCCACAGCTGCTGCCGCAGGTGTTGGCCCTGGTCATCGGCCTCGGACTGATCGGCCTCGGGGTCGGCTGCTGGGCCGGATCGGTCTGGCAGGTGCCGGTGCCGCCACCCGGCGCCAACCCGTTTCAGCGTGGCAACAGCGGCGGCTTCGCCAATCTCGCCTCGACCGGTGCCAGCATCGGCCTGACTGCGGCCATCGGGCTGCCGACGATCGGCTTGGTGATCGCCTCCTACTGGATCGGCTGGCTGGGCTATCTCGCCATCGGAATCGGATTGATCAGCGGTCTGATCGCGCTCCGGGTCGGTATCGCCCGCGGCGGCGCGCGACTGGACCGTACCTGGCCCGAGGTGCTGGCCCGAGTCAGCGCGCAGGGTTGATCGGCGGCAGTGACGCCGACCGGGCCGACGATGGTCCGGCTGATGATCACCGCGAGGCGGAGAGCAAGGTTCGCTGCTGGCCCGTGACCGCCCACGTCCGGCGAGCTCGTCCGGTGACGGGGTGATCGGGATGAACGGGTGCAGGTTTCGACCCTGATCAAAGGCCGCTCCGTGGCGATCTCGCGTGTCTTATGCTGACGCGCAAACGCGAAGGGGAGCATGATGCGTCGTCGGCCCGGATCCAGTGTCGGATCGGCCTTGGTAGTCGGCTTGTTGATCACCGTGCCGTACACGGCGATCACGATCGCCCCCGCCCAGGCCGCCGCAACCTGCAACGGCCAGACCGTGACCCAGACGGTGACCCGGGACGCGGGATCGACCGGCACCGACTACGGCACCGACGGAGATGACGTCGTCCTGCTGAACGGTACGGGGGAGCACGACTACGACGCCAAGGGCGGCGACGACACCATCTGTGCCGACGTCCAGGACTACAGCTGGATCCGCGGCGGCGACGGCGACGACTGGATCTCGGCCCGGAACGCCGGTTCGATCGTCAACATGCTCGGCGAAGCCGGCGACGACGTCCTGAAGGGTTCCGACAGCCAGCTGCACGGACTCGGCGACTACCTGGTCGGCGGCGCAGGATCGGATCGGATCACCGGGGGCGACGGCCCGGACCGGATCCACGGCACCATCTCCGACACCAGCGACAAGGTCTGGGCCGGACCCGGCGATGACACCGTCCATGTCCCGATCGCCGCGGCGGCCGACTTCGACCTGAACGGCGAATCGGGTCACGACACGCTCGACCTCCGGGCCGTCGACGGCGCGACACCACGACTGGACCTGACGTCGAAGACCATCACCGACGGCAGCGGTTCCTTCTCCGGATTCCAGCACTACGAGGTGTCCGGACGATTGGACGTCGACGGCAGTGAGAAGCCCGATCACCTGACCTTGGTGTGTACCGAGGAGCCGAGCACGATCAACGGCAACGGCGGAGACGACCGGATCGACGTGCTGAAGTACGGCGAGGGCGGCGATCCGACGCTCGACGACCAGTGCGGCGGCCATGTGATCAACGCCGGCAACGGCGACGATCTGGTCCGACTGCTGGCGGCAGCCAGCGACGTCAAGGTCACACTCGGGCCGGGAGCCGACACCGCAACCATCTACTCAGGGCGGAGGACCACCGTCGCCGGCGGCGCCGGCGACGACCTGTTCAAGGTGCGGAGCAAGATCGACGGCGTCCCGGAGGCCGAACGGGCGGTGCCCATCGACACCACCCTGACCGGCGGTGCGGATGACGACACGCTGAGTTGGGATTGTGAGTCGCGGGCGAATGTGGCCGATCGGCGTTTGGCGTGCGTAGGCAACCCGGCCAAGGCGGGCTTCGGTGGGATGCAGATCTATCGGGCGAGTCGGCACGACGATGTGTTCCGCGGCGGGGAGAATCGCGACACCTTCTACGGTGGTGCCGGTGACGACATCATGTACGGCGAGCGGGGGCGGGATCGGTTGATCGGCGGCAGCGATACCGATCGGGCCGACGGTGGTCCGGCTGATGATTACTGTGAGGCGGAGAGCAAGGTCCGCTGCTGACCGCTGGGCGACCACGGCAACTGCGCACCACGCGGCAAAATCTGGGCCCCGGTTCCGAACCGGGGCCCAGATTCTTGCGGTGACGGTACGTCACGTGCAATCGAGCCGCCGTGAGTCGGCGACTGTCACCCCCAACTCTGCACCGTCCGGAGCGGATCGAATACACCCCTCAGGGTGGATTCGGTTCGATCGACGTCGTCATCCGACATCCGGCTGCACGACCCGGACATGATCAGGTTCGAACCCGTGGCGAACACCCCAGCGAACGGCGTTGGCCCGATTGCTGACGTCGATCCGCCGGTAGCAACTCCGGATATAGCTCTTGATCGAATTCGGTGACAGACCCGTCACATCGGCGATCTCGGCATTGCTCAGGCCGCGGGTGATCAGGGCGAGCATCTCGGCCTCCCGTTCGGTAAGACCTTCCTCTCGCCCCGGCCAGTCGGCGCTTCCGGCGGTCCTCCCGCCGACAGGTGTCGCGTCGACGACGACGGTACGGCCGTGGTGGATCTGGATCAGTGAATCGACCAACTGAGCGGCCGGCAGCCGCTTGGACAGATAGCCGCTCGCACCCCGCCGGATCGCGTCCTTGGCCCGGATCGGACCGAAGTTCCACACGTAGACAGCGACTCGACGAACTGCTGGATTGGCCAGCAGGTCATTGATCTGACGGTGCCCGGCGATGTCGCCGAACGTGTCGTAGAGGACGATGTCGACCGGGGTCGAGACCTCCCGGTTGGCGTCCAGCTCGACGATATCGATCTTGGACGTGTAGTTGCGCAGCATGTTTGCCAGTCCACGAACAATGACCTCATAGTCGTTGACCAGGGCGACCTTGATCGTCATGGCAGAACAGTAATCGTCAGTGAGCTTCTCGGTGGTCGTTCTCGAGGTCGTCGATCCGATCCTTGGCCTCGCCCTTGGCCTGCTGCGCCTTGCCCTTGACCTGATCCTGCAGACCGTCTGCCTGCAGGTCCCGGTTGTCGGTCTTGGAACCGAGGTTCTCCTTGACCTGACCGATCTTCTCGGCGGCAGCTCCCTTGGCCTTGTCCATTGCTCCAGCCATGAATTCCTCCCGTGCGGTTGTGTTCTCTTGACCGTGCCGGGGTGTCCCGGGCGGTCAGGTTGCTATTCGGCCGCGCTCCGTCGCCGGATCACGCCGTAGATCAGCAGTACGACGATCGACCCGACGACGGCCGTCAGCAGAGACCAGATCCAGTTGCCACTCAGCGCGAAGCTCAGCTTCCCGTGGATGATCAGATTGCCGAGGAAGCCGCCAACCAGGGCGCCGATGATGCCGAGGATGATCGTGGCGATGATGCCGCCGCCCTGCCGTCCGGGGAGGACCAGCTTGGCGATCGCCCCGGCGATCAGCCCGAGCACGATGTAGAAGACGATGGTCACAGCGCACACCGTCCGGTCTGCGCAGGTGCCGTTGGGTGCGGAGTCGGCTCGTGGTGACCCCTGGAGCCGTTGTCAGTGGTGTAGCAACTGTTCACACAGGCAGTTGTAGTTGCTTCCGGTGTGCGTCGATACACCCCTAGGGGTGGGATTCAGTGACGATCCGACCGGTGCGCGACGAGAACCCGGAAACCCTTGGCGCTGGCGACCCGTTCGCACGGGTAGCCCTGCTCGGTGAGCCAGGTCTGGAGCGAATCGGCGCCGAGATTCTTGCCGACCACCATCCGCATCACACCGTCCGGGACCAGCCGGGGGAGCCATTCCATCAGTAGCTCGTGCAGCGCCTGCTTGCCGATCCGGATCGGCGGATTGGACCAGATCTCGTCGTAGCGCGCATCGGGATCGGCTGCCTCGGGACGGAGGGGGACGACCCGGTCGGCGACACCGGCTGCGGCCGCATTCTCCTGGCACAGCGTCAAGGCGGCGTCGTTGACGTCGACCGCGTCGACCGTCGCCCGAGGGCAGTGGTCGGCCAAGGCGATGGCGATCGGACCGTAGCCGCAGCCGACGTCGGCCAGCCGGCTCGCATCGGTCGGCGGGTCGCAGGACCGCAACAGGACGGCGGTGGCAATGTCCAACCCATGGCGGGCGAAGACGCCGCTGGCGGTGATCAACGCGTAGTCGGTACCCCAGATCGTCGCCTCGGTGGTCTGCCGGTTCTTGCCGGCGCCAGGGGAATTGGTGAAGTAATGGTCGGCCATGATCAACTCGCCTGTTCCGGGTCGGGGTCGGGACCAGGTGCTGCAAGGTCGGCCGAGCTGCGCCGGTTGCGGGACCGCGTGGCCCGCTCGGCCAGCTCCTCGTCCGGCGGATAGCCGACCTCTTCCAGGGTGAGTCCCGCGGCGGCCATCACCGGCACGCTGCTGTCCCGCACCGCAGCGGACTGGATCTCGGCGATCCAGGGGGTCGACCGCGCGCCCTCGCCGACGCGGACCAGGGCACCGATCAGGGACCGCACCATCGAATGACAGAACGCGTCCGCGACAACGGTGAACTCGATCGTGCCCGCCTGTGGACCATGATCAACACGGGTGCCGGCGAGCTTCAGCAGAGTGCGGATGGTGCTCGCGCCGTCCCGGCGCTTGCAGAAGGCGGCGAAGTCACGCAGCCCGAGCAGCTGTCGGGCGGCTTCGTTCATCGCTGCCAGATCCAGCTCCCGGGGCCATCGGGCGATCTGGTCGCGGAGCAACGGATCGGGCGGTACCACGCCGTCGCCGATCCGGTAGCAGTAGCGCCGCCAACTCGCGGAGAAGCGGGCATCGAAGCCGGCCGGAGCGCGGCCGACCCGGCGGACCACGAGATCGTCGGGCAGCACTCGGGCCAGCCGACGCAGCAGGCGGCTGCCGTCATCGGTGATCAGCCCGGGAGCAAGATCAAGATGACAGACCTGGCCGCGCGCGTGCACACCGGCATCCGTCCGCCCGGCACAGGTCAACGCAACCGGTGAATCGGTGCGCAGCAGCCGCGGCAGCCAGAGCTCCAGTTCCCCTTGGACGGTTCGCAATCCGGGCTGCGCGGCCCAGCCGGAGAAGTCGGTCCCGCGGTAGCTGACGTCGAGCCGCCAGCGGATCGGGTCGGTGGTCGTACCGCTAGTCATCGGCGCCGATAGGCCAGGTCGAAGATCTCTCGGCCGGCGTCGATACCGCGTTGTTCGAATTTGGTCACCGGACGGGCATCCCAGCGGGGGGCGAAGTCGCCGGGATACAACGACTCGAAGGCGTCATGATCATCAAGGACGGCCCTCATCTGATGGGCGTAGTCGGCCCAGTCGGTGGCCAGCCGCCAGACGCCGCCGGGCCGTAGCCGGGAGGCGACCAGATCGGCGAAATCGTGGTTCAGCAGCCGTCGCTTGCGGTGCTTGCTCTTGTGCCACGGGTCGGGGAAGAACATCCACAGCTCCGCGACACCGGCCTCGGGTGCGAGCAGTTGCAGACCTTCGACGGCGTTGGCCTGGATCACCCGGACGTTGCCGACCTGCTGCTTGTCCAGCTTGGCCAGGATTCTCGCGACCGCCGGACGATAGACCTCGAACGCCAACACGTTCGCTTCCGGCCGGGCCTTGGCCATCGGGGCCAGCGACTCGCCCATGCCGGGACCGATCTCGATGATCAGGTCGGCGTCGCGGCCGTACTCGGTTTTCAGGTCGATGCCATGGTCGGGCCGGATCGAGGTCTTCGCTTCGTCTCGCGGCACCTCGATCAGCCACCGGCCGGCGAACCGGTCCCACAGCTTCTGTTGTTGCGGCGTCAGCCGCGGGCTGCGGCTGACGAAGGAGACCACGCCCCGTCGGGACCGGCCCTCGACCAGGCTCAGCGCGGTCGGACGGTCGGTCGGTCCCGGTGTGTGGTCCGGCGACGGGTCGGTGTCGGGAGTTGATTCGGTCACTGCTGCTTCCGCTTCTCGTACAGGTGGATCCCAAATCCCAGCACAATCACCACCGCGAGGAAAACCGCGGCACCGGCGAGGTAGCTGTCGGTGAGCCAGACCACGACGGCACCGGGAACGGCACCGCACAGCGAGACGATCCACAACCGGGCGGTCTGTGCAGGGGTCCGCTGCGGCATCTCGCGTCGGCCGGGTTGATTACGGCCCGGGTAACGCCCCTTCGGTGCGGTAGCCGGCGGCCGCTGACCGGGCTGGGCGGGCTGCCGGTTGCGCCCGGACTGCCGGTTGTGCGCAGGCTGCCGGTTGTGCGCAGGCTGCCGGTTCTGCGTCGGTCCGGAGGGCCGCCGATTGTTCTTCGCCACCCCTCGAACCTACCGTCTACCGGCGAAACGGCCGTTGCGATGCTCCCGCCGACGATAGAGGCTTACGCTGAGCCCCATGACCTTCCAGGGTGATGGCCCGCTGGACACCGGCGGCGTGTCCGGCGGTGGCGGTGGCCGAGGCGGCCGGGTCGCGATCGGCGGCGGAGCCGGGTTGGTGGTCGTCGTGATCGCCGCTCTGGTGTTCGGCATCAACCCGGCCGACATCCTCGGCGGTGGTGGCGGGGACTACTCGACCGGTGACGTCGGTGCGGAAGGCTCCGGAGCAGGTCAGATCGACGACCAGATCAAGAGCTGCACGATCGAGAAGGCGAACACCGACACCGTCTGCCGGATCGTCGCGACGACCAACAGCCTGGGCGACGTGTGGCCGCAGCTGATGTCCGACTACACCGAGCCGCAGACGGTGATCTTCTCCGGCTCGGTCGACACCGGTTGCGGGTCGGCGACCTCCGCGGTCGGACCGTTCTACTGCCCGAGCGACCAGACCGCCTACTTCGATCCCAGCTTCTTCGACACCCTGGAACGGCAGCTCGGTGGAAGTGACGGACCGTTGGCCCAGGAGTACGTCGTCGCCCACGAGTTCGGGCATCACGTCCAGCATGTTCAAGGGCTGGACGAGAAGGCCCAGCAGATGGGGTCGAAGGGCGCCAAGTCCGGATCGGTCCGGTTGGAGCTGCAGGCCGACTGCTATGCCGGTGTCTGGGCCAATCGGGCCGACGACGGCAAGGACGCGATGCTGGAGCCGATCACCGATCAACAGATCTCCGACGTGATCACCACGGCTCGGGCGATCGGCGACGACAAGCTGTCCGGTGGCAGCTCCGACGGCTGGACCCACGGCTCCAGTTCGCAGCGGGTCCGCTGGTTCAGCATCGGCTATCAGTCCGGCGAGGTGAAGCGCTGCGACACGTTCTCCACCGACGATCTCTGACCCCGACTACCGATCCGTGACCTGACGGCGGCCGAACTGGCCCACCCGACCGCTACCGTAGTCGGACGACAAGATGATCTTGTGTCCCGCGTCCGGTGCTGTCCGGCGCGCGATCGCTATCGGGTGCGAAATGGGGGAACGATGGCGCGCCGGCATCATGGCCCGGGCCCGGCAGGTCTGCACGGTCCGGTGTCCGCGCTGCGACAATCGATCTTGAGAACGTCGGCCCGGGCGATCACCAACCTGTACGAGCTCTATCGTGTGCATCCGGTCGTGTGGCGCTGGACCGCCCGGCATTTCCATCCCGGGTTGGCCCGGTTCGCCCGATTGAACGCCTGGATGATGTGCCAGCTCGCCAACCTCGATGTCCCTGCCTACCAAGAGCATCTGAGGGAGCACGGCTTCCGGTTCCGCTGGTTCAGCCTGGACAGCTTCCCCGAGACCGACAAGCACGGCTACGTCAGTCGATACTCAGAACCGGACCGGTGTTGGAACGGCCGGATCGAGACCGTCGGGACGGTCGTCGACGAGTCGTCCGGGTCGTCCGGCACGCCGTTCAACTGGATGCGTGGCCGGGACGAGCTGAAGGCGATCCACAACAACGTCGCCGGCTATGTGACCCTGTTGTTCGGCTCCAAGAGGCTGTTCTGCATCAACGCGTTCTCGATGGGCGCCTGGGCGACCGGGACCAACACCGGCCATGCGATGTCCAAGATCGCGATGGTCAAGAACACCGGACCGGATCTGGACAAGATCATCGACACGATCCGGCATTTCGGACCGCGGTTCGTGTACCTGATCAGTGCCTACCCGCCGTTCCTCAAACATCTGCGTGATCGGCTGGACAACGAGAGCTGGTTCTCCTGGTCGGACTATCAGCTGAACGGTTTCGTCGGCGGTGAGGCGATGACGGAGGGGCTGCGGGACTATGTCGAGGCCCGCTTCGGTCGGGTCTACTCCGGCTACGGTGCCAGTGATCTGACGATCGGGATGGGTGGCGAGTCCGACGTCGCGGTCTGGCTGCGGCGTTCGATGTACGCCGACGATCGGGTCCGGGAGCGGCTGCTCGGGCCGGACGAGACGCGGATCCCGATGGTCTTCCAGTACAACCCGTTGGAGACCTATCTGGAGGTCAACGAGCACAGTGAACTGGTCGTCACTCTCAACTCGACCGCCGTGATGAGCCCTCGGCTGCGGTACAACATCGGCGATGAGGCGCGGCTGATGAGCTTGGCCGACGTGACTGCCGCGCTGGACTTCGATCCCGAGCTGCAACGCGCCTTCCACCGGGCCTTCGCGGTGCAACGGATGCGGCTGCCGTTGCTGTTCCTGTTCGGTCGGAAGGATTCGACGATCTCCTACATGGGTGCGAACCTGTATCCGATCGATGTCGAGAACGGGCTCTACCAGGACAACCCGTACGCCGCCGCGATCGAGTCCTTCAAGCTCGCCTTGCTCGAGGGTGATGATCATGAACTGCGGCCGTTGGTCCACGTCCAGTTGCGCGCCGATGCCGAGCTGACCGACGTCCAACGAGCCGATCTCGGCCGAGCCGCCGGGCACGGCATCGTGGCACATCTTGCGTCGGTGTCGCGGGACTTCGAGCAGTCGTTGACCGAAGACCCGACGGCCGGCGACATCAGGGTCCGGGTGCACGGCTTCGGCGAGGGACCGTTCGGCGGCCAGCGGTCCAAGATCAAGAACGTCTACCTGGTGGAGGACTGAGGTGTACACCACGGACTTCTCCCGCACTCCGCCGGCCGGTCGCGGGCGGGCGATGATCATCGCCGAGGGGCGATCGGACGCGCGTCGTCGGGACGGCGTCGTCTGGCGTCATCGCGTCCGCGACGACGCGATCCGTGCCGAACTGGTCGTTTTCGACACCGCCGAGCAGGCTCGCCGGGCGGCGGCCGCCCATCGTGGCCGGACCCGGCTGTTGATCGCGGAGGACCGTGGATACTCCAACGGTGGTTGGCGTGCCGAGGACGGGACCCACGGTCTGAACGAGCGCTTCCATCCGGTCCGGACCGAGCTCCGCGACGGCCGGGAACCACCGCCGACCGGCGAGCCGGCCCGGCTCACCCGACGCCCCGTGGCCGAGCCCGCACCCCGGCAGTGGACGATCTTCGACAGCGAGTCGTTGTTTCTCGGCGCGAACAGGTTCCGGCACCCGATCGCCTGGCTGCACACCGCCCGCTACTGGTGGGCGATGCTGCGGTCTATGTATCGGATGCCCGGCACCGTCTGGCACGGCGTCTACTGGCAGTTCCCGTTCACCCTCGGGACGGTGGCGACGTTCCGGTCCACCGACGACATGATGCGCTTCGCCCGCGTCCCCGAACATCGCTACCTGATGCAGTGGATCGCGCGAGACACCCGCAACGCGACTGCAGGCTTCATCAGGATCCACTCCGCCGCCGACCAGGACGCCGCGCAGCAGCAACCGGCCGGATTGGAGTTGCAGCGGGTCCAGACCGAGACCCAGCTGCGGGAGTTCCTCGCCGTGTCCCGCCGGGGCGACCCGGCCACGCTCGCCGTACCGCTGCTCACCGACACCGTACGGTCCTGGTTCGCCGGTCGCGCGGCGGCGCCGGTGCAGCCGGAGCTCTATCTGGCCCGCCGCGGCGACCGCACCGTCGGCAGGACCACGATCCACGCCGACCCGACGCTGGACGCCAAGCTCGGCACCCGAGCCACCCTGTTCGGCGCGACCTGGGCCGCGACCCGTGCCGACTACGCCGAGCTGCTGGACGCCATCGCCGACCGTGGTCGGCGCGCCGGCCACACCGAGGCCATCGGGCCGATGTCGCTGCTGCCCAACCAGACCGGCGGGGTGATCACCTCCGGCTTCGAGCAGCCGGGCTTCTTCGACAGCCCGTGGAATCCCTCCTGGGTGCCGCAGGCCTACGCCGACGCCGGCTTCCAGGCCTGGAACGAGTCCGACACCTGGCAGCTGGACGTTGCGGCGCTACGCAGCACCGCGGACCGGATCGAGGCGCCGGCCGAGGACGAGCTGGCTGCAGCAGGGATCCGGCTGCGACCGGCCTCCCGCCTGCGATTCCGCCGTGACGTGGAGCAGGTCCGCGGCCTGCTGAACGCCTGCTTCGCGCAGTTGCCTTACTACACCGAGATCTCGCCGGCCCAGATGCGGGCGGCAACCAGTGGCCTGATCGCCCTGATGGATCCCGGCCTGTGGGTGATGGCGGAGGACCGTGACAGTGGCGCGCCGGTGGGGTTCACGCTGATGATGCCCGACCCGGTCGACGTGCTGCGGGGATCCGGCGGCCGGATCGGTCCGCGCGAGCTCGTCCGGCTGCTCCGCGGTCGGACCGGGTCGCGCGATGTGGTCGCGATCATCCAGGGTGTGCTTCCCGAGCAGCAGGGCCGGGGCATCTCCGGGTTGATGTGGCGACGGGTGGCCCGGCATCTGATCGACGCCGGCTACCGCACCGTACGGGCGACCTACATCGGACGGGACAACCCGGCCTCGGCGCGTTCCATCCAGCGGCTCGGTGGCCGGCCGTTGCACGGCCTGTCCTTCTATCGCCGCAATCTCGGTGATCATGCACTCGGTGATCATGGTCCCGATGATCGGACGGCGCGATGACGACCGACCGACGGACCGCCGGCCGGTCGTCGGGGCCGGACGAGTCGCTGCTCGCCGAGCTGATCACGGTCGCTGCCTCGGCGCCGTCGGCGCACAACACCCAGCCGTGGGATCCACGGATCAGTGCCGGCGGTATCGAACTCGGCGTTGCCGAGGGGCGGACGCTGCCGGTGGGGGACGGGACCGGACGGGACACGCTGCTGGCGCTCGGAGCCTGGACCGAGGCGGCAGCGATCGCCGCCCGGCGGGCCGGCCGCGAGCTGATCGTCGACACGCTGCCGACGTTGGGCGATCCGGAGCTGATCGTCTCCGCTCGGCGCCGTGATCCGGTGGCCCGGCTGACCCTCGGCGGTGCACCCCGGCCCACCGACGATCCCGCCCGTCTCCTCGACGCCGACCTCCTCGCCGCCCGGCTCACCTACCGCGGTCCGGTCCGCCGTGCCGACGGCTTCCTGACCGCGGCAGCGACGGTCCTCCCGGACTGGGCCGGCCTGGTCCCGATCACCGCCCGGGATCTGAATCGGATGGCACTGCTCGGCACCGCCGACACCCTCACCCGCCCCGGGGCAGTGGAGGAACTCGCCAGCTGGCTACGGCTCTCACCACGCCATCCGCAGTATGCGGTGGACGGCCTGACCGATCGGGTGCTCCGGCTGCCGCGTCCGGTGGCTGCCGTCGCCGCGCCGTTCACCCGACCGGATCGACCGCGCCGTGCCGCGGCCTGGGCCGCGCGTCGTGGCGGCGACCTGTTGCGACGACTGCTGCTCGAGGTCCCCATCGAGGCAGCCGGGGATGCCGCCGACGCGGATCATTTCACCCTCGTCGTGCGGTCCAACGAGCTGGCCATCGGGACCGGGGTCGAGCTCACCCGGGTGTTGAACTCGCCGCTCGGCCTGCCGCCGGAGGTGGTGTTCGAGACCGGCCGGGTGCTGCTGCGGGTGTGGTTGTGCGCGGCACGGATGGGTGCTGCCTTCTCGCCGCATTCGGAAGTGCTGGACTCGGCGCTGGCGCAGGGTGAACTGCAACACCGACTGGGACTCGGGCGCCGTACGGTTCCGCTGTTCGTGGCCTCGGTCGGACGGCCGGCGGAACGTCATCCGGCTCGTTCGCCGCGCCGTCGGCTCGCTTGACGCCCAGAGTCAGCTGGTGACGTCCTTGCTGGTGAAACGGGCCCAGGCGGCCAGCCAGAAGACGACCGCGTACGCCGCCGCGGTGACCAGGCCGCGTTCGATGTTGCCGGTGTAGATCGGGTCCCGCAGCACGTCGGCGAAGGCCGACCACCAATGCGTCAACAGGTAGGGATGCAGCCAGTCCAGTTGATTGATCGTCTCGGCGATGAACATCCCGACCGTCAGCAGGACGGTCGCCACCATCGCCCCGATCGGCTGTTCGGTGAGCGTGGAGATGAACAATCCGATCGCGCCGACGGCGGCGAATCCGGCCGCCAGGTAGCAGCAGGCCAACAGCATCCTGACCAAGCCGGCTCCGAAGCTGATCTGCACACCGGAGAGCAGCGGCATCGGCCCGCCGCCGAACAGGATCAGCCCGATCACCAGGCCGGTGCCGGCGACCAGGCAGGTGGCCAGCAGCGAGAAGATCACGATGCTGGCGTACTTGACGGTCAGCAATCGGGTCCGGCCGGCCGGCACGGTCAGCAGATAGCGCAGGGTGCCGATGTTGGCCTCGCCGGCGATCGAATCACCGGAGATGGTGGCGATCGCCAGCGGCAGGAACAGCGGCAGTTCGACGGCCAGCGCGGTCAGTCCGACGAAGAGCCCGTTGCCGACGATGTTGTCGATGAACACCGGGCCACCGCCACCGCCGACACCCCAGATCTTGACCGCGACGGCGATCAGGATCGGCACCGCCGCCAGCGTGGCCAGCCCGGCGATGTTGCGCCGCCGGGTGAGGACCAGACGCAGCTCCGAGGCCAGCAGCCGGAACCAGGAGGTGAGCTGCCGCCCGAGCGAGGGCCGGTCCCACGGCCCGGCGCTGCTCGGATGATCATCGGTGAGCTGCTCAACCGCTGACATCGAAGCCCTCCCCGGTGAGCTGGACGAACATGTCCTCCAGGCTGGGGGACTCGACGGTGAAGCCGTAGACCGTGACGCGGTCGGCGAGGGCAGGGATGATCGACGCCGGATCGACCTCGCCGAGCAGGCCGGTGATCGTCTGCCGGTGTTGATCACCGCGGACCGGGACGGCGTCGAGCTCGCCGATTCCCAGCCGCTTCAAGATCATCATCGCCGGGTCGGGGTCGGTGGTCACGACCCGGACCGACGGTGCGGTCCGGTTGCGGACCTCGGTGATGGTGCCCTGGGTGAGCAGTTTGCCGGCATGCATCACCCCGACATGACTGCAGATCTGCTCGACCTCGCTGAGCAGGTGTGAGGAGATCAACACCGTGGCGCCGTCGCCGGCCAGATCGGCGACCAGATGTCGTACTTCCCTTGTCCCTTGGGGATCCAGTCCGTTGGTCGGCTCGTCCAGGACCAGCAGCTCACGCGGCTGCAACAGGGCGCCGGCGATCGCCAGTCGTTGCCGCATCCCGAGCGAGTAGGCACGAAATCGTTTGGTCGCCGCTGCGAGCAGTCCGACCCGGTCCAGCGCGGCGTCGACACGCCGGGTCGCGGTCCTGGGATCGGCGTAGGGATCCGCGGCGTCCAGCCGGGCCAGATTGCGTCGTCCGCTGAGGTAGGGGTGGAAGGCCGGCCCTTCGACCAGCGCACCGACCCGGGGCAACGCCGTCCGGGCTCCCTCCGGCATCGGGCTGCCGAGCAGGATCGGTCGCCCCGAGGTGGCCGCGACGAGCCCGAGCAGCATCCGGATCGTCGTGGTCTTGCCCGAACCGTTGGGGCCGAGGAAGCCGTAGACCGCGCCGGTCGGCACCAGCAGATCGATGCTGTCGACCGCGGTCTGCTTGCCGAACCGTTTGGTCAGGCGTTCGCTGCGGACGGCCGCCTCGAGTTCCGCCCTGTCGGCGGAATCAGCCGTCGCCGGCGCCGAAACGGCAGACAGCGTGGCCTACTTCTCCAGCGCCGAGTACAGCAGGGCCGGCTTGACCGCACCGACCGCGACCCGACCGTCGTCGGTGAGCACGGCCGAGAACAGCGAACCGGTCAGCAGCCGCCCCGAGCCCCAGGATCCGGACACCTTCGGCAGCGAGTTGAGCATCTGGCCTGCCTCCGACCCGCCCTGGGACCGGCCGTGCGGACCGGCCTGATCCGAACCGGCCCGATCCGAACCTGCCTTGCCCAGCTGGTCGGCAAACGACTTGTCGGTCACCAGCACCGAGGTCCAGCCGTCACCGACGACCTTGCCCGGAGCCGCATCGGCCTTGTCGGCCGTGCCGTGCTCCTTCGGCTCGACCTTCTTCTCGGTGACCGAGGTGTCCTCGGAGGGGGTGAAGGTGAAGTTCTTCGCTGCCGGGACGGAGAAGTCGACGTCGGTGAAACCGACCGAGAAGGCGGGATCCTTGGCGCCGTCGGCGGACACCTCGACACGCAGCGGGACCGAGGTCTGGGCGTCGACGGCGATCGCGACCTCGCCCACCAACGAGCGGTCGTCCTTCGGCGTCAGTACCAGCTCGTACGCGGGCCGATCGGCGACGGTGACGTTGCGGGCGACCTTCGTGCTGGTGCTCGGATCGATGGCGTCGAGGGCCTTCTTCGCCGCTTCCTGCGGGGTCGCCGGCATCTCGGAGGAGTGCCGCTGCGCCATCGCCTTGCCGGCGTAGGTCGTGTGCACGGCCTTCTTCTCCTTGCTCGACCACAACCAGGCCTGATTGCCGTTGCGGATCAGCGACGATTCGCCGTAGGTACCGAGCAGCGAGACCCGGGACTTGTCCTCACCGGAGGTCCACACCTTCAGCGTGTGTGTCCCGCTGGCCAGGGAGCCGAAGTCGGACTCCTCGGTCGGGCCGTTGGACGGCATCGACGGCAGGCCCAGCTCGGCGGTCTCGGTGACCGTCCCGGACAGTCCGTCGACCTTGGCTCCGGCCACCGCGGTCAACAGCTCCTGCGGTGACTTCTTCGGCAGATTCGGATCGGCGGAAGCGGTGGTGGCGGCCAGTCCGCCGCCGATCGCCAGCGCGGCGGCGGCGATCGGAGCGAGCCAGCGGACAGCTGTACGCGACATGGAGCCATTGTTACTCGCCGACAGCCGGGATGAAAGGTTTGCCGCCGGCCGGCGGCTGGGACCCCTGCGATCGGTTCGACGATCAGGTTGCCGTCGGGTGACACCACCCGGCGGCGAAAAACCGGAGGTCCGCGACCGGACGGCTCTTCTACAGTGGGACCCATGGGACACGTGGAATTGACCGGGGTGTCGTTCCACCTCCCGGACGGCCGCCCGCTGCTCAGTGATGTCACGTTCCGGGTCGGCGACGGCGCGGTGATCGCGCTGGTCGGGCCCAACGGTGCCGGCAAGACCACGCTGCTGCGGATCGTCGCCGGCGACCTGCAACCGACCGACGGCGGCATCTCCCGCAGCGGTGGGCTCGGAGTGATGCGGCAGTTCATCGGCAGCATCCGGGACTCCTCGACGGTGCGGGATCTGCTGTTCTCCCTGGCGCCGCAACGGCTGCAGCAGGCGGTCGCCGACGTCGACCGGCTGGAGTTGCAGCTGATGACCGACGACAGCGAACCGACCCAGCTCGGCTACGCCGCGGCGCTGGCCGAGTATGCCGATGCCGGCGGGTACGACGCCGAGGTCACCTTCGACGCCTGTTGCACCGCGGCGATCGGGATCGACTACGACCGAGCCAAGTGGCGTGAGGTGAACACGCTGTCCGGCGGTGAGCAGAAGCGGCTGGCCCTGGAGGCGCTGCTCCGCGGTCCGGACGAGGTGCTGCTGCTCGACGAGCCGGACAACTACCTGGACGTGCCGGGCAAACGCTGGCTGGAAGATCAACTCCGGTCGACCAAGAAGACTGTGTTGTTGATCAGCCACGACCGCGAGCTGCTGGCCAACGCCGCGACCGGGATCGCCGCGCTGGAGCTGGGGTCGGCGGGCAACACGCTGTGGGTACACGGCGGCGGCTTCGGCACCTTCGCCGCCGCCCGGCAGGCCCGCTTCGAACGGTTCGAGGAGCTGCGCAAGCGGTGGGACGAGGAGCACGCCAAGCTCAAGGCGCTGGTGATCATGTACAAGCAGAAGGCTGCGTACAACTCCGACATGGCCAGCCGCTACCAGGCCGCCAAGACCCGGCTGGCCAAGTTCACCGACGCCGGTCCGCCGCAGGAGCTGCCCCGGGAGCAGAACGTGACGATGCGGCTACGCGGTGGCCGCACCGCCAAGCGGGCGGTGATCGTCGACGATCTGGAACTGACCGGGCTGATGAAACCGTTCAGCACGGAGATCTGGTTCGGCGATCGGGTCGGCGTGCTCGGTTCGAACGGGTCCGGCAAGTCGCATTTCCTACGACTGCTGGCGTTGGGCGGAACGCTGCCGGCATCCGATCTTGATCCGATCGGCGGAGTTGATCTTGCTCCGGTGGCGCACACCGGGATCGCCCGACTCGGCTCCCGGGTCAAGCCGGGACTGTTCGCCCAGACCCATCACCATCCCGAGCTGGTCGGCAGGACGCTGCTGGAGATCCTGCACCGCGGCGATGATCATCGAGACGGACTCGATCGGGAGTACGCCGCCCGCCGGCTGGATCGCTACGAGCTGGCCAAGGCCGCCGAGGTCCGCTTCGACCTGCTTTCCGGAGGTCAGCAGGCCCGCTTCCAGATCCTGCTGCTGGAGCTGTCCGGTGTCACCTGCCTGCTGTTGGACGAGCCGACCGACAACCTGGACATCGAGTCGGCCGATGCATTGGAGAGCGGCCTGCAGGCCTTCGAGGGAACGGTGATCGCCGTCACCCACGACCGGTGGTTCGCCCGCGGACTGGACAGCTTCCTGATCTTCGGAGCCGACGGCGGGGTGTACGCCTCCGACGAACCGGTCTGGGACGAGGGCCGCGTTCAGCGCGCCCGCTGATCGGGTTGTCAGGTGGCATCGACCGGGTGCCGGCCCGGCAGGTGTCGTGCGGCGTCGATCATCGTGGTCGCGATCGTGCCGAACTGCCGGACCAGGGGCCTGTCGTCCTCGGCCCGGGTGGCCAGTTGGACGGTGCTGCGGGCGTCGGTGCCGGTCAGCGGGATCGCCACCGTCCCCGCCGGCAGCGGCCGCGCCGCGCTGCGCGGAGCGATGGTGACTCCGAGCCGGGCCGAGACCAGGTGCAGGATCGTGTTCCATTCCGAACCCTCGAAGGCGATGTCGGGTTCCAGTGCCGCTTCTCGGAACGGTTGCAGATTGACAGCATGAGCGTGTGCGCCGGCCCGGGCAGGGAACAGGACCAGCGGCGACCCGGCCAGTTGCGCAGCCTCGACCGCCGGCCGGGCCGCCGACGGATGGGTGATCGGTAGCACCGCGACGAACGGTTCGGCGAGCAGCGTGGTGAGCGAGATACCGTTCCGCTCCTCGGCATCCCGGACGAACCCGACGTCGGCGGCAGCTCGCTGCAAGCGGTCCAACGTCGTGCTGGTGAAGCCCTCCTGGAGGCGAATCCGCACCTCGGGCCGGTCAGCGGTGAAGGCCAGCAGCGCCGAGCTCATCGGACCAGCGGCGGAGGAGATGAAGGCGATGTCCAGCCGGCCGGCCTCGCCGCGGGCGATCCGACCGGTCTCGGCGACGTCGGCCGACAACCGACCCAACAGCGCGTCGGCCCGCGGCAGGAACGCCTCGCCGGCTGCGGTCAGCCGTACCGATCGGGAGGTCCGCTCGAACAACGCTGCGCCGATGAAACCTTCGAGCCGGCGGATCTGCTGGGACAGTGCCGGTTGGGCGATCCGCAGCCGCCGAGCCGCCCGGCCGAAATGCAACTCCTCGGCCACGGCGACGAAGTAGCGCAGATGACGGAGCTCGATCCTGCTATCCATAGCTGCAACTTATCGATCGGGCGAAGTAGAGGTATTGGAGTTCTTGATCGGGTCGCAGCAGACTGATCCCATGGCATCGTCGACCAACGCCGCGCCCCTGGCCGTACCCCGGATCGAGTCGTTGGGCTCCGACGACGACGCCGAGGCCTTCCGTCGGATCAACACCGAGTGGATCAGCCGGCTCTTCACCCTCACCGACGAGGACCGAGCACTGCTCAACGATCCACGCGGACGGATCATCGACCCGGGCGGCGACGTGCTGCTGGCTCGTGCCGACGACGGGTCGGTCGTCGGTTGCGTGGCGCTGGTGCGCTACCCCGACGACGTTCTCGAGCTGTCCAAGATGGGCGTCACCCCGGCAGCTCAGGGTCGCGGCGTCGGGCGGCTGCTGGTGGCGGGCGCGATCGGCCGGGCCCGTGAGCTGGGTGCCCGTCGGCTGTTCCTCGGCACCAACTCCGCACTCACTCCGGCCATCCACCTCTATCGGGAGGCGGGCTTCGTGCCGATCGGTCGCGAGCACCTGCCGGTGACCGACTACTACGCCCGAGCCGACGTGCTGATGGAGCTGCCGGGCTCTGCCGGCGCTGATCCGACGGTCGGCACCGGCATCGGGTCCGTCGCGGCGACACCGAACACCCGCGACGGCGGATCGGCTACCGATGGCCGTCGTGGTCGGTCCCGGTGATGCTGCGGTCCGACCCGGCGACGTCGACGGCCGGTCTGGCGAAATCGGGGGCGTGTTCGGCGCCGGGCCCGATGGCGATCAGTCGGCCGAGCGGGATGCTCATCCAGGGGAGCAGTCGCATCATGATCACGAAGAGTTCGAAGCCACCCCGATGGCCGGCCATCGCAGGTTCGTAGATCGTCTTGTGCAGAACCCGTTGCCCGGTCTGCAGGAAGACGGTCGGGAAAAGCCGCCGACGCCGGACCCGATCAAGATCATCGCCGGTCGGTGTCCGTCCTTCGGACAGGATCGGGGCCAGCACCCGGGCAGCGGCGACCGCGTCCTGGATGGCGAGGTTGACCCCGACGCCACCGGACGGGGACATCGCATGGGCGGCGTCACCGATGCACAGCAGACCCGGACGATGCCAGCGGCGGAGCCGGTTGAGCTTGACCTGCAGCAGCGGGAGTTCGGCCATCGACCGCAGCTCGTCCAGTCGGTCGGCCAGGTCGGGTCGGAGCTTGGCGATCCGGCGGCGGAAGGAGTCGATCCCTTCGGCCCGCAGCCGATCGGCCGACCCGGTCGGGGCGAGGTAGGCGAGCTGGTAGTAGTCCTGGTGCGCCATCGTCAGCAGGATGTCGGGATGGCTGATCTTCGGCATCAGCGTGGGCTGCTGAGCGCGCCGCTCGGCCGCGGTGCGGGACAGCCGGAACCACCAGACGTCGTACGGGACCCGGTACTCCTTCGGCGTCAGGCCGGCGCCGTCCCGCAGCGGTGAGTCCCGACCCTCGCAGGCGACGGTCAGATCGGCCCGGAGCACCTGCTCGGTGCCGTCCCTGAGCCTGACCCGGGCACCGATCACCCGGCCGCTGTCGACCACCGGACCGAGGGTCGCGGTGTTCATGATCAATCGGAAGTTGGGCTCGCTGCGTGCCGCGTCGGCCAGCATCGACAGCAGGTCCCATTGCGGCGCCATCGCGATGTGATCGTACGGCTTGCCGATCTTGGAGAAATCGCCGAGCACGATCGTGCGATGATCATCGATCGGCAGCCGGTAGTCGGACAGGTCGGTGTGCGGGATCTCGGCGAACCGTTCACCGAGACCGAGCTCGTCCAACAGCCGCAGGGTCGAGGCGTGCACGGTGTCGCCCCGGAAGTCGCGCAGGAAATCGCCGTGTTTCTCCACGACGGTGACGTCGATCCCGGCGCGGGCCAGCAGCAGCCCGAGCATGATCCCCGCCGGTCCGCCGCCGCCGATCAGGCACGTCGTCCGGTCCACGGCTCCATCATGCCCCAGCTCCATCACGCTCCAGCTCCACACGCTCCAGCTCCATCACGCGCCCGGGGTTGTCAGCGCCAACCGGTCAGTGGTTCCCAGCCGATGATCGATTGCGCCCGGGAGCAGTCCCAGGCGCCCTGGCTGCCCAGCAAGGGTCGACGTACCTCGGTGCCCGGGGCGTACTCGGCGAGCAGTTCCTCGATCGGACGCCGTGACCGGGTGTCGGCGGCCGTGATCGACAGCACGTGGTAGCGGCCGTCGGAGGTGTCGGGGTGCAGGGCGAGCAAGCAGGCGCGCGCGGCGTCGGTCAGTTCGACGTAGCCCCACAGATTGCGGGCGTCGGTGCGTTCGTCGGTCTGGCCGTCCAGCTCGTGCAACTCCTGGACGGTCAGGATCCAGTGGAACCGCAGCGCGGTGACCGTCATCCCGCGCCGGGCGTACATCCGGCCGATCCGTTCGGCGAAATCCTTGGTCAGTGCGTACGGATCGACGTAGTCCAGCGGGCTGTCCTCGGTGACCGGGACGTACGGTGCGACCGTCGGCTCCGGCGACCAGGCGGTGCCGTAGATCGAACCACTGGAGGCCAGCACCGCCGTCGAGATGCCCGCCCGCCAGGCCTCCTGCAGCACGTTGAACGTCGACAGTGTGTTGTTGTGCACCAGGTCGGCGGGCTCGACGTTCTCCGGGCTCGGGATCGCCGCGCAGTGGATCACCGCATCGCAGCCGGTCAGCGACCGACGGACGGCGTCCGGATCGGTGAGATCGACCTGATGATCACCGGGGCCGGCGACATCGGCACCGACCACGGTGATGCCGTCGCGCTCCAGCTGCCGGACGACTTCGCTGCCGAGCTTTCCCGCCGAGCCGCTCACCCAGACTGTCATTCGAACACGATAGTCATCGCGATGGCGTCCTCAGCGGCTCCGCCGGGTCGGGCGACGCCTCCGGTGCAGCCACCACTCGGCGATCAACAGGTTGACCACCCAGCTGAGCCAGGTCGAGAGCCCGATCGCGGCGGTCATCGCCGGGCCCTCCCCGGTGGGGGCGAAGACGACGACGCAGAGCACCAGCCAGAACCGGTTGGCCACGATCGAGAAGGCCAGCGCGAAGCTGCGGATCATCCACTCTCGGTGATCACCGAACCGGCGTTGCCGCACGGCCCGGTAGCCCATCGCGGTGCACAGACCGAAGAGCAGTGCCAGCATCGTGTTGCCGACCTGCTGGACCGGTCCGCCGGGCGGGAACTGAGCGACGATCAGACTCCCGACGGTCACCGGAATCGCTGCCAGGACATAGATCCGGCCGCTCCAGCGATGGACGGCGATGTGCTTGCGGCGCAACCACGGCCACAGCTGCATGGCGGCACAGCAGAGCATGATCGACCCGGCGAAGATGTGAATCACCAGGGCGGGGTAGAAGATCGCCGAGTGCGGGACCGGCACTCGCGAGGTGTCCGGGTCGAGCGACAGGTAGGGCGGCAGCGCGTAGATCAGGAACGCCGCGGTGATCACTGCCAGCGGAACGATGCCACGCAGCATCCTGAACCAGGTCCGTCGTCTGGTCGTCCGGTGCCGGTCCGGGGTGGAATCACTGGTGCTGGTGCTGGTGCTGGTGCTGGTGCTGGGCTCGGCGGTCCGCGGGTCGGTGATCGTCATGATCAACATCCTGGTCAGCGCCGGCTGCCGGCGACATGAGGCGGACCGGCCGACCGCCGCGGGGGATAACCCGACACTCCGACTCGGTCGCGGGCGGTCGCGGGCGATTCCTCAGCACGTGATGCCGAATCGCCCTTGATCAGCAACGAACGGGGGTCATTTCGCATCAGGTGATACGAAATGACCCCCGGAGGGTGGGTGTGAGGGGCGTCAGCCGACCGGGGTCGGCTCACGGTCCGCGGCGCGGGTCAGCTCGGCACGTTCGATGCGAGCTGCCCGCCGACGGCGGATCAGGGCCAGGATCTGGTCCACGGCGAAGCCGACGATCATGCCCAGGCCGATGGCGAGCCCGACGCCGAGGACGGGATGTGCGGCCACCCAGGCGCCGCCGATGGTGCCGATCACCAGGGAGTAGATCGCCCACAGCGTGGAGGAGGCGACGGTCAGCGGGCGGTAGACCCGGCGCGGGATCCGGGTGGCGCCGGCGACCAGGCTGATCGCGACCCGGCCGCCGGGGATGAAGCGGCCGGCCAGCACCGCCGAGGACACCCGACGGTCCAGGGCTGCGGCCGCCTTCGTCATCGCCTTGGTGAACCAGGGTCTGTGCATCCAGCGGAATCGGGTGATCCCGATACCGCGGCCGATCTCGTACGCGAGATTGTCGCCGACCCAGGCTGCTGCGGCGGCCACGATGCCGAGGATCAGCAGCGACGGATGACCGGTGCCGACACCGATCGCGGCCAGTCCGATCACGATCGATTCGCTGGGCACCAGCGGAAAGATCCCGTCGATGATGATCAGAGCGGCGACCGCGAGCAACACCCACGGTGATCCGGCGGCGGCCAGGATGAACTGGCTGAGGACGTCCATGCATCAAGTCCACCGGATCCGGCCGTCCCAGGCGATGGGGCAGAGCCCCGGACCCAACCTCCGGTTAACCCCCGCACCCAACCCGCCGACCCGTCACTTCCTCCTCGAAACGCGCCGAAAACCGGGGAGCAATTGGCGGGTCGGCGGGGTGGTCAGCGCTTGTCGATCGGGACGAAGTCGCGGGTCCGGGCGCCGGTGTAGACCTGCTTCGGGCGGGCGATCTTCTGCTCCTTGTCGCCGCTCAGCTCTTCCCATTGGGCCAGCCAGCCGGGCATCCGGCCGATCGCGAACAGCACGGTGAACATCTCCGGCGGGAACTGCAGGGCCTCATAGATCAGACCGGAGTAGAAGTCCACGTTCGGGTAGAGCTTGCGGGAGACGAAGTACTCGTCCTCCAGGGCGATCTTCTCCAGCTCCAGGGCGATCTTCAGCAGCGGGTTGACCCCGGTGACCTCGAAGACCCCGTCGGCGGCCTGCTTGATGATCTTGGCCCGCGGGTCGTAGTTCTTGTAGACCCGGTGTCCGAAGCCCATCAGCCGTTCGTTGCCGGCCTTCACACCCTCGATGAACTCCGGAATGTTGGACACGTCGCCGATCCGACGCAGCATCCGCAGCACGGCCTCGTTCGCGCCACCGTGCAGCGGCCCGTAGAGGGCACCGACCCCGGCCGCGATCGCCGAGTACGGGTCGACACCGGAGGAGCCGACCGAGCGGACCGCGTTGGCCGAGCAGTTCTGCTCATGATCGGCGTGCAGGATGAACAGGATCTCCAGCGCCCGGGACAGCCGCGGATCGGCGTCGTACTTGCGCTCGCTCATCTTGAACAGCATGGCCAGGAAGTTGTCGACGTAGGACAGCTCGTTGTCCGGATAGACGTACGGCTTGCCCTGGCCGTGCCGGAAGGCGAACGCACCCAGGGTCGGCATCTTCGCGATCAGCCGGGTCGCCTGCAGCTTGCGGTTGTCCGGATCGCCGATGTCGCGGGCGTCGGGGTAGAACGTGGACAGCGCGGCGATCGCGGCCATCGTCATGCCCATCGGGTGGGCGTCGTACCGGAAACCCTCGATGAAGGTCTTGATGTTCTCGTGCAGGAACGTGTGGAAGGTGATGTCGTGCGTCCACTGCTCCAGCTGCGCGCTGTTGGGCAGTTCGCCGTTCAGCAGCAGATAGGCGACCTCGAGGAAGGTCGAGGACTCGGCCAGCTGCTCGATCGGGTAGCCGCGATACTCCAGAATCCCGGCGTCGCCGTCGATGTAGGTGATCGCGCTCCGGCAGGAGGCGGTGTTCACGAAGCCCGGGTCGTAGGTGGCCAGCCCCGGCTCACCATCAACGGCGATCTGCTTCAGATCTGCGGCGCGGATCGTGCCGTCAGTGATGGCGACCTCGTAATCCCGTCCGGTCCGGTTGTCGCGAATGGTGAGGGTTTCGGTCATGGGCTCAACCTACGCGCGCGGCGTTCGAACCGGCCACTCCGGGTCGTGAACAACCGGTATGATCTGGGCCACCTGGCAGCCGCCGCTTCGGCGTGTCGACTGGCCTCGGGTGCACTCGACCCTCTCGTTTTGACCAGGAGTGTTTCCGGCAGGTAATCTTGCACGCTGTTGCGCTCAGCGCACCGTGGGTCAGTCGTGCCGCCGTATCCGGTGGTGGCCCAGTCGGTGCCCGGTCCTCGGGTCGGATTGAGCGTCAGCCCTGTGCACAGCAAGCTCGGTGCACAGCCGAAGCCCAGTACATCAGTAGCGAAGAAAGATGGTCTGCGACCGTGTCCACGTACAGCCCGAAGCCCGGTGACATCACCCGGGAATGGCATGTCATTGATGCCTCCGACGTCGTCCTGGGTCGTCTCGCCGTCACCGTGGCGGGCCTGCTGCGCGGCAAGCACAAGCCGACCTTCGCTCCGCATGTCGACGGCGGCGATTTCGTCGTCATCGTCAACGCCTCCAAGATCGCGCTGACCGGCAACAAGCGCACCGACAAGCTGGCCTACCGGCACTCCGGTCGGCCCGGTGGCCTGAAGTCCATCAGCTACGGCGAACTGCTCGACACCGATCCGCGCAAGGCCGTGGAGAAGGCGGTCTGGGGCATGCTGCCGAAGAACCGGCTGAGCCGGAAGCTGATCAGCAAGCTCAAGGTGTATGCCGGTCCGGAACACCCGCACACCGCGCAGCAGCCGAAGGCCTACGAGATCACCCAGCTCGCCCAGTAACACCCGCAGATTCCCAGGAGACTCACCGACCGTGACTGAGAACGTAACCGAGGCCCAGGCGCCCGAGGCGGCTCAGGCCGACACCCTCGAGGCGACCGAGGAGGCCACCACCTTCACCGAAGGTGACAAGGAGATCGCCTACCGCAGCGAGGCCGCCGAGAGCCGTGGCGCGACCCCGGGCAGCCGGGCCGCCGTGATCGCTCCGGCCGCTGCCACCGGCCGCCGCAAGGAGGCCATCGCTCGGGTCCGGATCGTTCCGGGCACCGGCAACTGGACCATCAACGGTCGCACCCTGGATCAGTACTTCCCGAACAAGGTGCACCAGCAGATCGCCTCCGAGCCGTTCAGCACGGCCGCGGTCGAGGGCTCCTACGACGTCATCGCCCGGATCAACGGTGGCGGCATCAGCGGCCAGGCCGGTGCGCTGCGACTCGGTGTCGCCCGCGCACTGAACGAGGTCGACGCCGAGGCCAGCCGGCCGAGCCTGAAGAAGGCCGGCATGCTGACTCGGGACGCCCGGATCAAGGAACGGAAGAAGGCCGGCCTGAAGAAGGCTCGCAAGGCTCCGCAGTACAGCAAGCGCTGATCAATACCGGCCTGTCGGCCCCCTGGGACATCGCGATGTCCTGGGCGGTCGGTGGGCCGGTTTTCTTTGGAGGGGGCGTTACGTGGGGCGGTTGTTCGGTACCGATGGCGTACGCGGGGTCGCGAACGTCGATCTGACGGCGGGCCTCGCGCTCGACCTCTCGGTCGCGGCGGCGCATGTGCTCGGTGAGGCAGGCGAGCTGGACCGAAGTCCGGTAGCCGTCGTCGGCCGGGACCCGCGGGCTTCCGGGGAATTCCTCGAAGCCGCCGTCGTCGCCGGACTCGCCAGCGCCGGGATCAATGCCGTACGGCTCGGCGTGCTGCCCACCCCGGCGGTGGCCCATCTGACCGGCGCGACCGCCGCCGATTTCGGCGTGATGATCTCCGCCAGCCACAACCCGATGCCGGACAACGGCATCAAGTTCTTCGCCCGCGGCGGCGCCAAACTGGACGACGCCTTGGAAGACGCCATCGAACGCCGACTCGGCGAGGCCTGGCCGCGGCCGACCGGCGCCGGCGTCGGCCGGGTCACCGATCAGCCCGGCAAGGTCGAGGACTACATCGATCACCTGGTCCGAACCGTCGGCTCTGCTGCCGACGCACCAGGCGGTTCGCTGTCCGGCATCCACGTCGTCGTCGACTGCGCCAACGGTGCCGCGTACGCCACCGCCGAGCAGACCTACCGGCGACTGGGCGCGACGGTGACCGCGATCAATGCCGAGCCGAACGGTCTGAACATCAACGACGGTTGCGGCTCCACCCATGTCGACGGCCTGCAGAAGGCCGTCGTCCAGCTCGGTGCCGATCTCGGCATCGCGCTGGACGGCGACGCGGACCGCTGCCTGGCCGTCGATGCCGACGGTCAGCTGATCGACGGTGATCAGATCCTGGCCATCCTCGCCCTGGGGCTGCAGCAGGTCGGCCAGCTGCCCGGCGACACCCTGGTCGCCACCGTGATGAGCAATCTCGGCCTGACCCAGGCGATGAATCGGCACGGGATCCGGGTCGAGCAGACCAAGGTCGGTGACCGCTACGTCCTGGAGTCGATGCGGGCCGGCGGCTTCGCGATCGGCGGCGAACAGTCCGGTCACGTGGTGCTCGCCGAGCACGCCACCACCGGCGACGGCGTGCTGACCGGGCTGCACCTGATGAACCGGATGGCCCGGACCGGCAGTTCGTTGGCCGAGCTGGCCGCGGTGATGGAGCGGCTGCCGCAGGTCCTGGTGAACGTCACCGACGTGGACAAGAGTCGCACCGAGACCGCACCCGCGCTGCGCGATGCCGTCGCCGCTGCCAGCGCCGAACTCGGCGAGACCGGTCGAGTGCTGCTGCGCCCGTCCGGCACCGAATCCCTGGTCCGGGTGATGGTCGAGGCCCCGTCGGTCGATCTCGCCCAGACCGTCGCCGAGCGCCTCGCCGCGGTCGTCCGCACCTCGCTCGCGATCTGACTCCTCGACGAGAAAGCGGGAACCTGCGGCTGGATACTCCCAGCTCGGCGACAGTGGGTGGTTTGAAGCCGCATACTCGCGGCACGAATCCACCCACTAACGCGGCGGGTCCTGCTGTCGGGTGACGGTGCCGTCGGCGTGGACGTCGACCGAGGTGTCGCCGATCCGGAGATTGCGCAGCACCGCCTGCGGGTCGAGGCGGGCGACACAACCGGCCGGGTGCAGGGTGCCGTCGGCGGCCGGCCCGGCACCGAACAGCGACTCGATGATCATGCCGGTCCAGGCTCCGGCCGAGGAACAGGCCCAGTCGATGATGTAGGGCAGTTGCGGTGGCGCTTTGCGTGCGCCGCCGTTGATCGGCGGCATCGCCTCCTCGACGAAGTGTGCCTGACCGGGTGGTCCTTGGTTGGCGCTGCGGGCCAGCCCGGGCAGCCAGTCCAGAGCGACGTCGGCACCGCCGAGGGCGACCAGCGCCCGGGCGGCATCCGCCGGCCAGGCGGGGTAGGCGCCGTTCCATTGGTGGTCGGGCCGGACGCTGAAGCTGGCGTCCGGGTCCCAGGGTGACAACGCGTGCAGCCAGCTCGGGCTGCGTAGTTCGTCGCCGAAGAAGGTGATCATCTCGGCCCGGATCGGCTCCGGCAGGTCGCCGCCGATGGTGGATCCGACCACGCTGAAGTCGTAGCAGTGCCGCACACCGAGCCGGGTACCGTCGGGTTGCCGGGCGGCGAAGTAGCCGGTGCCGTCCTGGTAGAGCTCCAGCACTGCCGGCAGCAGCCGGTCGGCATCCGCGCGCAGGGTCGCGGCGTTCTGATGATCACCGGCGATCTCGAGGAGTGCTGCGGTGGTCCGCAGGTTCCAGACGTTGGCGGCGTTCAGACCCGCCACTTCGTGGGTGTAGGAACTGACACATTCCAGCAGGTTGTCGATCTCGCCGTAGTCGGCCAGGGCGACGCCGGCAGCCGGGCTCGACGAGCCGTACAGCCGTTGCCAGGCGTACGCCCAGTCCTGAAGATGATCAAGGACCCGGCCACCGTCCGGCCGTGGACGGCTGGTCAGGAAGTCCCGATCAGCGGTGAACCGGACGTAGTCGTTCACCAACCGGGTCAACGCGTAGTCGTTCACCGAATACCACTGACCGACCGGCCCGCCGGTCAGCGAGCTGGTCCCGAACAGGCTGTGGATGTCGGCCGCGATCCAGTGCTCCAGTTGCCGCCGCATCGGCTCCGGATCGAGCAGTGCGTGCACGATCGAGCTCAGGCTGAAGTCCCAGATGAAGGTGGTCGTCGCCCAGTAGTTCGGCATCAAGGTGTCGTAGCTGCGCCCGAGGACGTTGCCGGGATAGTCGCGGCGGAACCAGATCACCCCGAGCGCACCCCACCAGTAGAGCCGGCGCAGTGCCGCGTCGTCGGTCTCCAATACCGGCAGATGACCGGAGAATTCGTCGTTGCCCGGCGTGAACGCCGACCGCAGCTGATGGTCCCAGAACCCTTCGGCGGCAGCGATCGCGGCCGGTACGTCGGCCGCGATCCGGTCGAACGCCGCCGTAACGGCTGCACGGTCGGTGCCGACGGTCTGGACATAGCCCAGTCGTCGCGTTGCGCCGGCCGCGATCGACAACAATGCGCGGACGCTGCCGCCCCGGGCAGCGCCGCCGAAGCCGGACTCCCATTGTTCGGAGCTGTTCACGGCCACCCCGCTGAGCCGGACCTCGGCGTCGACGTCCACCCCCTGCACGCTGATCGCTCCCGAGGCCCCTGAGTCTGTCGACGGGCCGGTACTGCTGCCGGGTTGCGATCGCGGACCTTCGACGGGCTCAGGACCCTTGCCGGTGAAGATCAACTTCGGGCCGTCGCGTTCGACGCTGTTGCGGGCGCTCGGCGCTTCGGCCGACAGCCAGCTGTCGGTGGTCGTGGCGACCCGCGCGTTCAGTGCCAGTCCGATCGCCACGTCGCGATCCTCGGTGCCGGTGTTGGTGACTCGGATGTCGATCGCGACGGCCTGCTCGCCGGGGACGCAGACGGTGCTGGTCTCCAACCGCAGGCCGGGCAGTTCGACGCTGCGCAGCACCCGGTCCGGCCGCCACTGATGGCTGACCTGGACCCCGTAGGAGGCGAACACCCGGTCGTCGACGAAGAGCGTCGCGGTCGGCGCCAGGCCCTGGCCGACCGGCGGAAAGGTGACCGCGCTGAGCTGGGTCGGATCATGATCAACACGGACGGTGCCGAGGAAGTTGGTCAGCCCGGCCGGTGCGATCAGGTCGTCGTAGTGATGACGAACCGGATCGGCGGCAAGATCATCGACGGTCGGGATACCCGGCAGCGTCACCCGTCAGGCCCCTTCGCCGTCGCTGGTGCCGCGGACGTAGGCCTTGACCGTGGCGAACTGCTCGCTGCGCGACCGAGCTGTCCGGCGGATCTGGTAGCGCCCGACCGCGGCGGGCACGATGAAGGTCTCGGCGTAGTGCACGACGAACGGCTCGAAGGACCCGTCGACACTGACCACCTCGACCTCGTCGCCTTCCACCAGGTTGAGCACGTTCACCGTACCGGCGGTGTCGTGGTCGACCCGGTCGGCGAACCAGTGCCGCCGGACCTCGATGAACTCCAGTTCATGCAGGCCGGTCCGCTCCTCGCGGACGCCGTCGGCGGCGCTGATCAACTCCGGACCTGCGGCCAGATTCTTCTGCACCCACGCGGTGTCCCGGTCCCACTGGATGTTGGCGGCACCATGATCAAGATGGACCGGTCGCGGCACACCGTCCAGCCCGACCCGTCCCCAGTCCCACAGTTTGAAGGTGAAGATGAACGGCGTCGCCGAGATCTCCAGCACCATCGAATCGGCGCCGGAGCAGTGCACGGTGCCGGCCGGGATCGCAAAATGATCATGCTTGCGGGCCGGGAAGGCGTTGATGTAGGCGTCGGTGTCGAACGGTCGCTCCGCCCGTTGCGCGGCACGAAGATCATCGAGCATCGCCTGCCGATCGATCCCGGTCTTCAGCCCGAGATAGACCTTCGCGTCATCCGAGGCGTCCAACAGGTAGTAGCTCTCGTCCTGGGTGTAGTGCATCCCGAAGGTGTTCTGGATGTAGTCGGTCAGCGGATGCACCTGCAGTGACAGATTGCCGCCGCCGACGGTGTCCAGGAAGTCGAACCGGATCGGGAATTCGGCACCGAACCGGGCGAAGGTCTTGGCTCCCAGCAGTTCTCGGGGCTGCAGCAGCACCAGGTCCAGGGCAGGGATCTCGACGACCCTGCCGTCGGCCTCCAGCAGCAGTGAATTCTCCTCCGGTACGCAGTCGAAGCACCAGGCGAAGTTGGCTGCTGCCGGATCCAGGCCGAGGTTCTGCTGCATCCAGTGGCCGCCCCAGACGCCGGGATCGAAGAACGGCACCACCCGAAGCGGTGCCTTGGCCGCGTCCGCCAGTCCGGTCCGGAACGCGTCGCCGGTGATCATCCCGGCCGGGTGCCCGGCACCGGAGCTGTGCCCGATCGCGTTCCCGTCCAGCACGAAGTCGATCTTTTCGAAGAGCGTGCGCTTGTGTCGATCGGCGACCCGCCACTCGACGAAGAAGCCCCGCTTGTACTTGCGCAGGTTGTCCTCGGCACCGTTGTCGCAGCGCCAGTTCGGCGCACCGGCACGGTGTCGTTGCTGCAGTTCCCAGCGGGCCATGTCCACCAGCACCAAGGCGTCGGCGTCGGGTGCTGCCAGTGCCGCGCCCCAGCCGACCAGGACGACCGGCTCGGCGCGACCGTCGAGATCGGTTGCCAGAGCGGCGAGCCGATCGGCGTCGTAGAAGATGTCGATCGTGGCGTGGCTGAGCACTCCGAAGACCCGGTCGTCGGTCAGGTTGTCGGCGATCCGGGCGTCGATGTCGGCGATCGGCCGGGCAGCCGCTTCCTCGACGTCGATCACGTCGGCGTCGGGCAGGGCGGCGGCGATCTCGTTGATCACGGTCGCCAGATCGGTGCCGGGGTAGCAGTCGACGACGATCACCGGACCTCGATCACCGGCGCGTCCGCGCGCCGACTCCAGCACGGCACGCCAGGCGGCGTCGCCGGACTCGACCCTGGTGCCGGCCGGCAGCTTGATGGTCGGCTGTCGGACGTAATTGCTGGTGCCCGCAACGGGCCGGGTCGTGGTGGGAGAGGCTGATCGGGTGTCAGGCACGTACGGTCCTCGTCTGGTCGGGCTGCTGGAGATGGTCGGCTTGTTCGATCCGGTCGGCAAGTGCTCCGAGGCCGCGCAGCACCGACCATTCGGGGCGTTCGGGGGAGATCAGCGGCGGTCGGTGGCTGGAGGACCACAGCCGCTGGTGGACGTAGTGGGTCAGGGCGGGCAGCACCCGGTCGACCGACCGCAGCACGGCACCGGTGACGATCACCACCTCCGGGTCGTAGGCGTGACAGAGGTTGACGATCGCAGCGCCCCAGACCTGCAACACCCGGTCGCGGTCGCTGCGGGTGGGCTCATCGATCTGCTCGGGTGCAGTGTCGAAGAGATCTCGGAGACCGCCGGGGTAGCGGTCACGCAGTGCCCAGGTGCTGGCGACGGCTTCGGCGCAGCCGCGATTGCCGCAGTTGCAGATCGGGCCGTCCAGCTCGACGGTGGAATGCCCGCCGAGGATGCCGGCGTGATCATGGCGACCGCGGAGCAGCACGCCGTCGATGATGGCCGCGCTGCCGATCCCGGTGCCGAGGGTGACGATCACCGCATCCCGGGCGCCGACGGCGCAGCCGTAGCTGAGCTCGCCGAGCAACGCTGCGCGACCGTCGTTCTCGATCACCGCAGGGAGTCCGATGGTCTGTCGCGCCCAGACCCGCAGATCGCGGTCGCCGAGATAGCCGTACTTGCCGTGCGCGCGGACCAGGCGGCCGGCGTCCCGGTCGACGACTCCGGGCAGCGCGAGACCGGCGCCGGTGACGGCGGTGCCGGAGGAACGCCGGATCAGGTCGGTCGCGGTGCGAGCGGCTCGGTCCAGGTCGCTCGCATCACCGGTGACGGTCAGCTGTGCGGTCTCGACGATGGTGCCTGCGTCGAGAATGCCGAGCTTGACGGCGCTACCGCCGAAGTCGATTGCCAGGCCGGCCATGGTCCCTCCTCCCGATTCATCCTTGGTAACGTTACCTAGAACGTTTCGAGGATAGCAAGGGCAGGGTCGCGCTACTGCCGGATGACTCGCAACGTCACCGGCAGCTCGACGGTGCGCGGAGCCTCCGGTTGTACCCCGCCGGGCAGCCGATCGAACAGCAGTCGCGCAGCCTCCGCGCCGAGTTGGCGGGCGTCATGATCGATCACGGTCAGCGGGACCGGGGTCAGGTCGGCGAGCTCGAAGCTGTCGAATCCCACCAGAGCGGGAAAGTCACCCGGACCGGTGCCCGTACGCAGTCGCCTGCTGATCTCCTGCAGGGCGCCGATGGTGTTGCGGTTGTTGGCGCTGAAGATCGCCGTCGGGGAATCGGGCTGGTCGAGCAGGTCGGCCGTCGCAGCCCGGGCCGACTCGACGTCCTGCTGGTCGCGTTGCACCAGCGCGGGATCGGCGGCCAGGCCGTGCTCGGCCAGTGCCTGTTCGAAGCCGCGATAGCGACGCTGCCCGGTGAACACCGACACGGCATTGCCCAGATACCCGATCCGCCGATGGCCGGCGGTCAGCAGTCGCTCGGTGCCCTGTCGGGCGCCACCGATGTCGTCCAGGACGACGGTGTCGGCACCGATCCCGGGAACCTGCCGGGAGGCCAGCACCAGCGGCACCCGACCGAGGTGCTCCCCGCTCAGCTGATCCCCCTTCGGAGAATCATCATCGGATTCCTCGGTGTCGCGTCCGGACGGCACCACCACGAGCCCCTCGACCTGGCGTCCGATGAAGTCGGCGACCAGTTGTCGCTCGCGAGCCTGATCCTCGCCGGTGTTGCCCAGGATGATCCGCCGACCGTGCTGGGTGGCCACCTCCTCCACCCCGAGGCAAAAGGTGCCGTAGTACGGGTTGGCCAGGTTGGTGATCGCGACGCCGATCAGACCGCTGGCCTGCCCCGGGCGCAGGCTGCGGGCGTTCTCGTTGCGGTGATAACCCAGCTCGCGAACCGCCGCCAGCACCCGTTCCTGCAGGTCGGGCCGGACGCCGGAGCCGCCGGCCAGCGTCCTCGACACCGTCATCGGGCTGACCTCCGCACGCCGCGCAACCTCCTTGATCGTCGGTTGACGACCGGCGGGCGGCGGCAATGACACGGTGGTGCTCCTCTCGCGGAGTGCTGATCGCTGGCAGCCTAGAGAACCACAGTTCAGTACGGGCTGCTGCGGCCATGTCGATCAGTGCTCCCGTTGTGTTGGTAACGTTACCGATCCTGGCGCTCGACGACGAGGGGACATCGGAGATGACCGACCATCGAAGCCCGCGGCCCGCAGCGGCTGGACTGTCCCGCCGTGGCGTACTGACCGCGACGGCGATCGGGTTCGCCGGACTCGCCGTCGGTACCCGCGCGACGCCGGCAGCGGCCGGTCCGGATCGGGCGGTGATCGACGCCGAGCTGACCCGACTGTTCGGCGATTACGGTGACACCGCCGGGCGATGGACCGGTGCCGACTCCGCCTACAGCGTGCCGTTGCCCGACGGCCGCATCGCCTGGCTCTACTCCGACACGTTCCTCGGCACCGTCAACGCCGACCACTCCCGGCCCACGGACTCTCCGTTCATCCACAACTCGATCATCATCGATGATCATGGTGAGCTGACCACCTACACCGGCGGCACCCCGGACGCGCCACGTTCGCTGGTCGCACCGGAGGGGTCGGGGGACGAGACCGGCAGTTGGTACTGGTTCGGTGACGGCACCGTCGAGGGTGATCAGCTGCGGGTGTTGGTGCTCGAGTTCGAGAAGACCGGTGACGGCGTCTTCGATTTCGCGTTCGTCGCGACCGCGGTCGCGTCGTTCCGGCTGCCGGATCTCGCCGTCACCGTGCGGTCATTGCCGGACAGCCCGATCAGCTGGGCCTCGGCCGTCCTGGAGTGCGGCCGCTACAGCTACGTGTACGGCGTGGAGGATCTCCAGTCGACCAAGTACGCGCACCTGGCCCGGGTGCCCCGGGGCCGGTTGACCGAGTCGCCGTGGCAGTACTACGACGGCGCCGGCTGGTCCGCGGACCCGACAGCATCGGCCCGGATCCTGACCGGTGTCTCCAACGAGTTCAGCGTGCAGCGCCTCGGCGGGGTCGACGGCGGCGGATTCGGGCTGGTCACCGGTGACGCCCGGGAGTCGTTGAGCCCGGACATCCTGCTCTATCGCAGCAGCACCCCGACCGGACCGTTCACCGATCCGGTCCGGCTCTACAGCACGCCGGAAACCTCCGGAAACATCTTCACCTACAACGCGAAGTCCCATCCCGAACTCGCCGGTGACGGCGAGCTCCTGGTCACCTACAACGTCAACAGCTTCGACACCGCGGATGTCTACGCCGAGGTCGACAACTACCGGCCGCGCTACCTGCGCGTCCTCCGGTAGGGACCCGACAACGGCGTCCGACGCCGCAGAGCGGTCAGCGGCCGAAGAGGTTCTGGATGTCGGGCAGCAGGCTGATCCCGAGCACCAGCGCCAGGACCCCGAGCACCGCCGAGATCAGGATGCTGAACAGCGTCGCGCCGAGAGCGAAGAAGAAGCCGGCCTTGAGGGCCGTGCCGGCGCCGATGAGGACCTTGGTCTCCTGCGGGCGGTAGGCGGGAATTTCTTGGGTCGTCATAGTCGCTCAACCTACCGGTTCGGTCGTCGTTCCCGGCTCATCGACGCCACTCTCGTCCGGGTCGGGGTCGTCGTGATCGCCGCGGACCTCGGGCAGCGTGAAACGGAAGACGGCGCCGCCCTCGGCCGGGCTGTCGGCCCAGATGCTGCCGCCGTGACGTTCGACGATGCTCCGGCAGATCGCCAGCCCCAGACCACTGCCGCCCATCTCCCGGCCGTCGGAGCTGTCGACCTGTTCGAAGCGCTCGAACACCTGCTCCAGCTTGTCCTCCGGGATGCCGCGGCCCCGGTCGGCCACCCGGAAGATGATCATGCCGGTGGTCTCGTGCCGGCGGCTGTCCGGCGGACCCGGCCGGTCGTCGGCGGCTGCCCGGGGATCGTGCTCGGCCGGAGCGGCGGCGCGTGTTGCGCCGACCCGGACGACGCTTCCCTCGGGGGAGAACTTGATCGCATTACCGACCAGATTGACCAGTGTCTGCACGATCCGGTCGGCGTCGGCGTACACCATCCCGACGCTGGGCTCGATGCTCACCCGGACGCCGGCCTCGGCGGCGATCGGACGGAGTTGGGTGACGGCGGTCTCGACCAGCTCGGCCGCTCGTTGATCATGGAAATCCATCGGCATCGAGTCGGACTCCATCCGGTCGATGTCGAGGATGTCGTTGACCAGCCGGCCGAGTCGTTCGCTGCTGTTCAGGGCGATGTTGATCATGCGGCGGGCCTGCGGCGGGATCTCGCCGAGCCGCGGATCGGCCAACAGGCCAAGAGATCCGCGGATCGCGGTCAGCGGTGTCCGGAGTTCGTGGCTGACCACCGAGACGAACTCCCGCTTCATCCGATCGACCTCCCGGCGCTGGGTGATGTCGCGGAAGACGATCACCGCACCGGGGGAGTCGGTGCCGCTGTGCAACGGACTGGAAGTCACCTCGACCGGGATCACTCGTCCGTCCGCGGCCAGATAACTGTCCTCCTCGCCCCTGGTGGTGTATCCGCTGACGATGGACTCGGCGATGTAGCAGTCGCGATAGTCGTACGGTGTGTTGTCGGCCTGGGCAGCATGGAAATGATCATGGGCGTGCCGCCCGATCAACTCTTCGGCGGAATAGCCGAGGATCTTGGCTGCCGACGGATTGGCGAAGGTGACGACGCCGCGGGCGTCGACGCCGTAGATGCCGTCGCCGACCGAGTTCAGCAGCAACTCGCTCTGCCGGGTCATCGACACCAGCTCCCGGGTCCTGGTGTGGACCCGGCGTTCCAACGTCCGGCGGAGCATCTCGTTGTCGGCGATCAGGATCACCTGCCGGATCACCACTGCGGCGATCAGCAGCAGCCACAGCGCGCCGATCCATGGGCTGAGCACCGCCGGCGGACTCGGCGCATTGGCCCCGGCGGCAACCAGCAACAGGCCGAAGGTGATCACCGTGTCGGCGACCGGAGAGGCCTGGTTCTCCGGCGTCGGGTGGGTCGGACGGCGGGTCCGGCCGGGCATCCGGCCGGCGATCGCGATCGCTGCGTAGCCGCCGACCCAGCCCAATGGCACCGGTGAGGTGAAGACCGCGATGTCGTGCATCGCCAGCACCCAGCGGGCCAGATCGGTGCACGCCCAGCTGAGGAATCCCAGTGCCAGCATCGACAGCATCGGCCGATCCGAGCGATCGCCCCGGATCAGCAGGAAGCCGGCGACAACGGCCAGGATGGTGTCGTTGGTGACCAGGACGATCGCGTCCACCCGGGCGAACGGGTTCTCACCCGAGGCGATCACCGACGGCAGCGCCAGTACGGCGACGGTCAACAACACCGAACCGGCGACCACCACCCCGTCCATGATGATCCGCAGCAGCTCCAGGCCCCGCTGTCGGACTGCCGGGATGCTGCTCATGCCGGCGACGGACAGCACACCACCGATCACGAAGCCGATATCGCCGAAGCGGCCCAGGTCATCACGGCCCAGCGAACTCGTCACCGTGTGCCAGGCGTTGGTCAGGGCGGCCGCGATGCCGGCGCCGCAGAGCAGCGCCCAGGCCTTCCGCACCCGTCGCGGCCCGCGGAAGGCGGTGACCGCGGCGCTGACGATGAACGCGATCCCGCCGGCCAGTAGCCCGATCCCGTTGATCCACAGCATCGTCCGGTCGCTGAATGCTCCGGTCGCCTCCAGGATGCCGATCGCGAGCAGGACGGCGAAGACGACGGCGGCGGCGAGCACCGGACCGGTCAGCTGTGAGCGGCGTCGTGTGACCCTGCCGGCCGGTTGGTCGACCGAGACGTCGTGGCCGCGCACCTGTCCTACCCGACTGCTCAAACCTGCTGGCTTCTCCCGCTCGGGCCGCGCACGGCGGCGCGGCACATGCCCTGACTGCCTGCCCTGACTGGACCCGGTCATCGTAGCGACTACGATGTCGGGTGCTATCCGGCTCGATCGGGGGATCAGGGCTGCTCGCGTAGGAGGTCTCGGTTCTGTCCGCTGTGGCAGGCCGCCGGGAGGTGACACTGCTACGGGATGCGACGGGCACTTTGCTCGGGTCGGAACCGGGAAACAAGATGCGGCGGTGGAAGCATGACGCAAAAACACGTGCTGCTCGTCGATGATGACGCCTCAATCCGTGAAGTGATCCAACTGACCCTCGAGGTCGTTGGCGGCTGGGACGTGCAATTGGCCGCCAGCGGCGCCGAGGCATTGGAGCAGGTCCGCGACCGGCAGCCGGACGCGATCCTGCTGGACATGATGATGCCGGGGATGGATGGACCGACAACACTCAGCAAGATCCGACAGGCAGCAACCGGCGGGACCGTGCCGGTGATCCTGCTGTCGGCAAAACTCTCCCAGCGCCGCGACGACCAGCAACTGGCCGGACTCGGTGTCGCCGGCGTGATCGGCAAGCCGTTCGACCCGATCACGCTGCCGGAGCGGATCTCCAGCATCCTGGGGTGGGCGGCGTGAACGACTTCAAACCCGGCACCGGGCCGGTGGCGCCGTCGCCCGGCGACCCGATCGACTCCGACCCGGTGGAGACGTCGCCGCTGGGTGTGAAACCGCTGTGGCCAGGCCATTCGGCGCATCCGGATCGCCCCGCGCGGTCGGAAGACGCCGAACCTTCCCCGACGGCGGCGCATGGTCTGCTCGGCACCGACGACGCGGGGGGCCGGGTCGCCGACATCATGGACCGGGCCCGCGAACGCAATCTGGGCCGGGCCGAGGAACTCGCCGGCTGGGTGAAGGCCGCCGAGCAGGGCGAGCTGACCCATGACGGCCGGCTGGTCGCTGCCGAGGTCGCCCATCAGCTGGCCGGGTCGGCCGGTACGTTCGGTTACCAGGCGGCGACCGATCGGGCCCGCGAGATCGAAGGCATCTTCGCCGAGGAACAACCCGCCGAGGCCTGGGAACGGGCCGCCGATTGCGTCCAGGATCTGGTCCGCCGGCTGCACGAACCGCCCGAGGGCGGCTCGGTCCGATAGCGCTCCGGCCGGGCGACCGGATCAGAGCTTGCGGATCCGTACCCAGTCGACGCGATGGTGATCGCCCTTCCGCAACACCGCGGTCGCCCGTCCCCTGGTCGGCAGCACGTTGGTGACCAGATTCGGGCCGTTGATCGAGTCCCAGATCGACTCCGCGGTCCGGACCGCTTCGTCGTCGCTGAGCGCCGCGAACCGGGTGAAGTAGGACCGCGGATCACGAAACGCCGTCCGGCGCAGTTCCAGGAAACGCTGCACGTACCACTGCCGGATCGCCTCGGTCCGGGCATCGATGTAGACCGAGAAGTCGAAGAAGTCGCTCAACGCCAGCCCGGTGGTGCCGTCCGGCCGCGGCCGGGCAGGCTGCAGCACGTTCAGGCCCTCGATGATCAGGATGTCCGGCCGCCGGACGACGATCCGCCGGTCCGGCACGATGTCGTAGCTCAGATGGTCGTAGACCGGTGCACTGACGTCGTCCTTGCCCGACTTCAGGTCCATCACGAAGCGCAGCAACGCCCGCCGGTCGTAGGACTCCGGGAACCCCTTGCGTTCCATGATCCCGCGACGCTGCAGTTCGGCATTGGGAAACAGGAAACCGTCGGTGGTGACCAGCTCCACCCGCGGATGTTCCGGCCAGCCGGCCAGCAGCGCCTGCAGCAGCCGGGCCGTGGTCGACTTGCCGACCGCGACCGAGCCGGCCACACCGATCACGAACGGTGTCCGGCCCACCGACAGCCGCAGGAAGTCGTTGCTGGCCTGATGCAGGTCACCGGTGTGCCGGACGTATTCGGCCAGCAGTCGGGTCAGCGGCAGGTACACGTCCCGGACGTCGTCCAGGCTGGTCGGATCCTGCATGCCACGCAGCGACGCCAGCGTGTCGGCGGTCAGCGTCAGCGGCGTCGAACTGGCCAGTTCGGCCCAGTCTGCGCGGCTGCGTTCGACGTACGGACTCGCGGTCTCGGTGTCGTGGTGATTCGGCACGCGCTCGATTATCGCCGCTGCGGCGGGCCGCGCCGCAACCTGCCCCGACCCCAGCGCTGTCGGATCATCAGCGGCCCCGCTGCGAAATCCCGCCTCACCGATGCCGTTGCGGTGCAAGTTTCTACCCCTCCATCGGTTCGGCATCAAGCGGCGTCGGCCGTCAGGAACGGCGGTCGCGAACGGTTATCCTGCCTCGCATGTGCGGGATCGTCGGATACGTGGGTGCGGGTCGAGCCGCAGAGATCATCATGGCCGGGCTGAAGCGGCTGGAGTACCGCGGTTATGACTCCGCCGGTGTGGCGGTGGTCACCGACCGGACGATCGCGTCGGCGAAGAAGGCCGGCAAGCTCGGTAACCTCGGCCAGCAGTTGGCCGAGTCCCCGTTGCCGTTCGACGGCATCGGCATCGGACACACCCGGTGGGCGACCCATGGCGTACCGAACGACAGCAACGCCCACCCGCACCTGTCCTTCGACGGTCGGGTCGCCGTGGTGCACAACGGCATCATCGAGAATTTCGCGGTGCTCCGCGCCGAGCTCACAGCGGCTGGCATCGCGCTGGCTTCCGACACCGACACCGAAGTGGTCGCGCACCTGCTGGCACAGCAACTGGCCGGCGGTGCCGGGCTGGCCGACGCGATGCGTACGGTGTGCAACCGGCTGGACGGCGCCTTCACCCTGGTCGCGGTCGAGCGGGACGATCCGGAGCTGGTGGTCGGCGCTCGCCGCAACTCCCCGCTGGTGGTGGGGGTCGGCAAGGGTGAGAACTATCTGGCCTCCGATGTTGCCGCCTTCATCGACCACACCCGGGACGCGATCGAGCTGGGCCAGGACCAAGTGGTCGAGATCCGCGCCGACTCGGTCACGGTGACCGGTTTCGACGGCGCACCGGCCCAGGTGCATCCGTACCACGTGGACTGGGATCTGTCGGCCGCCCAGAAGGACGGCTTCGACTGGTTCATGCGCAAGGAGATCTACGAACAGCCGAAGGCCGTCGGCGACACCCTGCTCGGACGCTACGACGCCGACGGATCGCTGACCCTGGACGAGCTGCGGATCTCCAAGGCCGACCTGCGCCGGATCGACAAGATCATCATCGTCGCCTGCGGCACGGCCTCCTACGCCGGGCTGGTCGCCAAGTATGCGATCGAGCACTGGACCCGGATCGCCTGCGAGGTCGAACTGGCGCACGAGTTCCGCTACCGGGATCCGATCGTCACCTCGAACACGCTGGTGGTCTGCATCAGTCAGTCCGGCGAGACCGCCGACTCACTGATGGCGATCCGGCACGCCAGCGAACAGGGCGCCAAGGTGCTCGCCATCTGCAACACCAACGGTTCGACGATCCCGCGGGAATCCGATGCGGTGATCTACACCCACGCCGGACCCGAGATCGGGGTCGCCTCGACCAAGGGCTTCACCACCCAGCTGGTGGCCTGCTACCTGCTGGGGCTCTATCTGGCCCAGGTCCGCGGCACCCTGTTCGGCGACGAGATCGGCAGGCTGATGGGCGAGCTGGAGCAGATGCCGCAGACCCTGGAACGGGTGCTGGAGAATGCCGACCCGGTGCTCAAGTTGGCCGCCGACTTCGCCGACGCGCCGTCGGTGCTCTTCCTCGGCCGGCATGTCGGCTACCCGGTGGCGCTGGAGGGTGCGCTGAAGCTCAAGGAGCTGGCCTACATCCACGCCGAGGGCTTCGCCGCCGGTGAGCTCAAGCACGGCCCGATCGCGCTGATCCAGGACCGGCTGCCGGTCTTCGTCGTGGTGCCGCCGCAGGGCCGCGACATGCTGCACGACAAGGTGGTGTCCAACATCGCCGAGATCCGGGCCCGGGGCGCCCTGACCGTGGTGCTGGCCGAGGACGACGACACCGAGATCGAGTCGCTGGCCGACGTCTGGATCCGACTGCCCAAGGTGTCCACCTTGTTGCAGCCGCTGGTGGCCACCATTCCGCTGCAACTGTTCGCCTGCGAGCTGGCGACCAAGAAGGGTCACGACGTGGATCAGCCGCGCAATCTGGCCAAGTCGGTCACAGTGGAATGAGCCGCCGACCATGATCATCGGGGTCGGCATCGACGTCTGCGATGTGTCCCGGTTCGCCCTGACCATCCAGCGACGGCCCGGTCTGGTCAAGCGGCTGTTCACCAGCCGTGAGGCGGAGCGGCCGACGGCATCGCTGGCTGCCCGGTTCGCGGCCAAGGAGGCCCTGGCCAAGGCGCTGGGCGCGCCGAGCGGACTGTCCTGGCTGGACGCCGAGATCGAGACCGACGAGGTCGGCAAACCGTCGCTGCGGATCACCGGCACGGTCGCCGATCGGGCCGCGGCGCTGGGTGTCGCACGGATCCACGTCTCACTGAGCCATGATGCCGGGATAGCCTCGGCTTTTGTGATCTGCGAGGACTGAACGGCTCGCAGCGGATCGACGACCGGCACCGGTGGGAGGAGCGAGGCGACGACGATGCAGACGGCCTATCCGGTGCACGACATCCGACGCCTGGAAGAGGCGGCGATCGCCGCCGACCCGCGGCACGATCTGATGCAGGCCGCCGCCGGCGCGCTCGCCGCCGTCGTCGCCGGCGAACTCGTCGAACGCCGCGGAGCTGTCTACGGTGCCAGGGTCCTGCTGCTGATCGGCGGCGGCAACAACGGCGGCGACGCGCTCTTCGCCGGGGCGCTGCTGGCACGACGAGGGGTCGCGGTCCGTGCGCTGCCGGTGCTCGGTACGCCGCATCCGGCGGGACTCGCGGCATTGCGCCGGGCCGGTGGCCGGATCCTCGAACCCTTGGCGGTGGACGAGCAGGCCGAGACCGTCCCACAGGGCTGCGATCTCGCCGTCGACGGCGTCCTCGGCATTGGCGGGCGGCCCGGGCTTCCCGATCGGGTCGCCGCCGTGCTGGACCGGCTGAACGACCTGCGGGTGCCGATCGTCGCGGTCGATCTACCGTCCGGGGTCGACGCCGACACCGGTGCCGTTCCCGGCGCCGCGGTGACGGCCGCAGTCACGGTCAGCTTCGGCGCCGCCAAACCCTGCCAGCTGATCGAGCCGGCGCGCAGCCGGTGCGGTCGGGTCGTCGATGTCGATCTTGGTTTCGGCCATGACGATCGGCTGACCCGGATCAGCGCGCTGGACGAAGATGATCTTGCGCGGGATTGGCCCTACCCGGGCGTGACCAGCAGCAAGTACACCCGTGGTGTGGTCGGTATCGACGCCGGTTCGGACAGCTATCCCGGCGCGGGCATCCTGGCCGCCCACGGCGCGGTGTATGCCGGCGCCGGGATGGTGCGCTTCCACGGAGCCGAGGAATCCCGACGGGTGCTGACCGGCGCGCTGCCCAACATCGTCTACGGCGACGGCCGGGTGCAGGCGATGCTGTACGGCTCCGGCTGGGGTGATCGGCCCGACGGCGCCGACGTGATCGCGCACGGCTTGGAGACCGGCCTGCCTGCCGTGGTGGACGCCGACGGCCTGCAACGGTTGCCGGCCGGCGGACTCTCCCCGGAGTGGTTGATCACGCCGCATGCCGGTGAGCTGGCCCGACTGCTCGGCTGCGACCGGGGCGAGGTCGAGAGCGACCCGGTCGGCGCCGCACATCGTGGCGCGGACCGGACCCATGCCACCGTGCTGCTCAAGGGCGCGACCCAGGTCGTCGCCCGCCCGGGACGGCGCTCGGTGCTGATCGCCGTACCGGGGCCGGCGTGGACCGCGCAGGCAGGGTCGGGTGATGTGTTGGCCGGTATCTGCGCGACTCTGTTGGCGGCCGGTGTCCCGGCAGCCCGGGCAGGAGCGCTCGGCGCGTCACTGCAGGCGGTGACCGCCGCGGAGTTCCCCGGACCGGTGCCGCCGCATCGGCTGGCCGAACACGCGGCCACTGTCCTCGGACGACTCGGACAACGGGCCGCCGGCGCGGCCGATCGGGAAGGAAGCCGATCATGATCGACGAATCGATCTTCCCCGGTCCGGGGGCCGTCGGGATCGCACCGCAGACGGCCTCGGCCGTTGTTGATCTTGGTGCGTTCAGTCGGAATCTCACCCGACTGCGCGAGCATGTCGGCAGCACGCCGGTGATGGTGGTGGTGAAGGCCGACGGCTACGGGCACGGCATGATCAACTGTTCCCGTGCCGCCCGACAGGCCGGCGCAGACTGGCTCGGCGCCGCAACACCGACCGAGGCCCTGCAGCTTCGCGAATCCGGCGATCAGGGTCGACTGCTGTGCTGGCTCTACGGCCCGGACGAGGATCTGGAACCGGTGGTCGCCGCCGACATCGACATCGCCGCCCATTCGGCCGAACAGATCTCCATGATCACCGCGGCGGCCGGTGCGGTGGAGCGGACCGCCCGGGTCCATCTCAAGATCGACACCGGGCTGTCCCGCAACGGTGCGGCGGCGGACCGCTGGCCCGAGCTGTGCGCGATCGCGGCCGAGGCGGAGCAGGCGGGTGCGGTGCGGATTGCCGGGATCTGGTCGCATTTCGCGGCTGCCGACGAACCCGGCCACCCGTCGATCGCCCGCCAGCAGGAAGCGTTCAGCGCGGCGCTGACCTCGGCAGAGGAGTTCGGACTGTCCCCGGAGGTCAGGCACCTGGCCAACTCCGCGGCCGGCCTCACCCTGCCGGACACCCACTACGACCTGGTCCGGTTGGGGATCGCCTGCTACGGCATCGAACCCGCGCCCGGTCTGGCTGCCGGTGTCGGAGTTGATCTTGAACCGGTGATGACGCTGCGCGCGCAGCTGGCGGCGGTGAAACCGATCGCGGCCGGGGAAGGCGTCTCCTACGGTCACACCTGGACCGCGGACACCGACACCGTGGTCGGCCTGGTCCCGCTGGGCTACGGTGACGGCATCCCGGTAGCTGCCAGCAATCGAGCCGAGGTGCAGGTCGGTGGCCGGCGGGCTCCGATCCGTGGCCGGGTGTGCATGGACCAGTTCGTGGTCGACCTCGGCCCCGGCGCCACCGAAGCGATGGGCGACGAGGTGATCATCTTCTCCGGCCGTGATCGCGGGCCGACCGCCGAGGACTGGGCGGACGTCTGCGGCACCATCGGATATGAGATCGTCACCCGGATCGGTGTCCGGGTGCCGCGGGAATATCGCTGAGGGGCAGGGGAGTGGCGAACGTGGGCAGAGGCGAGGGGATCGGACTGGTCGCCGGCGTTGCCGCATTGGCGCTCGGCGGGATCGCCGCCGGTTTCAAGCTGGAGCGCGAACTGGTCGGCCGCCGTCTCCGCCCGCAGTTGGCCGAGGCCGGCTCCGAACCGTTCTTCAGCCTCCGCTCCAGCGGCCCGACGGTGGAGACCCTGGACGGTGTTCGGCTGCACGTCGAGGTCGACGAACTCCGATCCGAGCCCAACTCGCCGACGCGGACCGCCGAGCCGGTCGAGGGGCAGCGGCCGACTCTCGTCTTCGTGCACGGCTACGCGCTGAGCCTCGACTGCTGGCATTTCCAGCGCAAACACTTCCGCGATCGCTATCGGATGATCTTCTACGACCAGCGATCGCACGGTCGGTCGGACCGATCGGCGGCCAAGCTGTGCCGGATCCCGCAGCTGGCCACCGATCTGGCTCAGATCCTGCAGGAGGTCGCCGGATCGGGGCCGGTGATCCTGATCGGCCACTCGATGGGTGGCATGACGATCATGGAACTGGCCCGGCAGCATCCGGAATGGTTCGGCCGGTACCGGCCGGGCAGTACTGACCGAACGGTGGACGGGGTCGGCCCGATCATCGGCGTCGGGCTGGTCTGCACCTCCGCAGACGACCTGCTCGACCGGCACCCGGTCCGAGGATTCCCCGGCCGGGTCGCCAGTCGGCTCGCCGAACCGGCAATGGCGGTCCTGAACCGGATCCCGACCGCGGTCGAGCAGACCCGGAAGGCCGGATCGGACCTGGCCTATCTGATCACTCGGGAGATGTCCTACCCGTCCCCGGTACCGCCGTCCTACGTCAAGTTTCTCGGCGAGATGCTGTCGGTCACGCCGTTGGACGTGATCGCCGACTTCTATCCGGCGTTCGCCGACCTGGACGAGGTGGACGGTCTGAAAGTGATCAACACCGTTCCCACCACGGTGATCGGCGGCAAGCAGGATCTGGTGCTCCCGTTCCGGCACACCGAGGCGATCCTGGACGAGCTGCCCGACGCGGCCCGATTGGTCCTGGATCCGTGCGGCCACATGGCGATGATCGAGCACCATCAACGGGTCGACCGGGCGCTGGACGAACTGATCGACCGGGCGATCTGAAGCGGGCGCCGGGATAGCCGAACCGGGCCCGATTGGGCAGGAACGCCGCCGACGCGTACCATGGAACCCAACGCGGCTGCCGTGGGCGGCCCGGGTCGGCGATCAGCCGGTTGCCCGTTTTGCTTCCACCTGTCCACTCGATCGACTTCGAGTTGTGGCGCCCTTGCGTCCGGACGGTCGCCGCGAACCCAATGAAGCGTGCGTCCATTCCGAGGCCTCGGAGCCTCACCCGGGCGCGTGCGCCCGATCGCCGGTCAGCTACCGGCGCAGAAGAGAGACTCATGCCTTCAGCAGGATCCGCCGCGTCGTCGGCGGGCAAGAAGACCAAGCGCCATCAGCGTTCCGATCCCAACTCGAGCAAGCGGCGCTGGACCGCGGCCGAGCGGGCCGCCAAGGGCCGTAAGCCGCGTCGCCGCGGTGGCGTGGACGACACGTTCGATCGCAACACGTCGTCCCGTGAGCGCGGCTTCGAGGGCCGCATGACCCGTACCGATGACCGCCGCGATGGTCGCCGGAGCGATGACCGGCGCAACGACCGGCGCAGCGATGATCGCGGCTTCGACCGGGGCTTCAACCGGTCCGACGACCGCGGCTTCAACCGGTCCGACGACCGCGGTTTCAACCGTGGCAACGACCGTGGCGACAACCGTGGCGACAGCCGGGGCTACAACCGTGGCGACGACCGCCCGCGCAACGATCGCTTCGACCGCTCCGGCAGCGGCCGCTCCGACCGTCCGCGCGGCGACCGGTTCGAGCGCCCGAGCAACGGCCGCTCCGACCGCCCGCGCGGTGACCGGTACGACCGGCCGCGTGCCGACCGGTTCGACCGGTCGAACAACGATCGCTCCGACCGCCCGCAGGGTGGCCGCGGTGCAGAGTCGCGCGGCCGCCGGTGGGACGAGGATCGGCCCGCGCAACGGGACCGTTCCGGTGACCGCCGGCCGAACCGCCGCGATGACCGTGATGTCGCCCAGCGCGACATCTCCCTCGATGTCCGGGCCGACCGGACCGAGCAGGCTGCTCCGGCCGCGCTGGAGACCCCGGACGTCAACGTCGGCTTCGCCGATCTCGGCGTGGCCACCGAACTGGTCGACCGGCTCGCCGCCGACGGCATCCTGACACCGTTCCCGATCCAGGCAGCCTCCATCCCGGACGCGGTGTCCGGACGCGATGTCCTCGGCCGTGGCCGGACGGGCTCGGGCAAGACCTTGGGTTTTGGTCTGCCGATGCTCACCCGGCTCACCGCAGGCAAGCGTCGCCGGGAACCGCGCGGACTGATCCTGCTGCCGACCCGCGAGCTGGCCACCCAGGTCTCCGACGTGCTGGCCCCGCTGGCTCGTGCCGTCGGACTGCGGACGATGCTGGTGGCCGGCGGGATGTCCTACGTGCCGCAGCTGAAGGCCCTGGACAACGGCGTCGACATCGTCATCGGCACCCCCGGCCGGCTGATCGACCTGATGGAGCGCGGCGATCTGCTGCTGGACTTCGTCGAGATCACCGTGCTGGACGAGGCCGACCATATGGCCGATCTGGGCTTCCTGCCTGACGTCACCACTCTGCTGGACGCGGTGCCGTCGACCGGGCAGCGGATGCTGTTCTCCGCGACCCTGGATCGTGGCGTGGACCGGGTCGTCCAGCAGTACCTGCACGATCCGAGCACCCATCAGGTGGACACCGCCCAGGCCTCGGTCGACACGATGACCCACTACCTGTTGCCGATCGCACCGTCGGACAAGCGGACGATCACCGCCGAGATCGCCAATCGCGACGGCCGGACCGTGATCTTCGTCCGCACCCAGCTCGGCGCCGACCGGGTCGCCGAACAGCTCCGCGAGGCCGGCGTGATGGCCGGGGCCCTGCACGGCGGCCTGCCGCAGGGGGCCCGGACCCGTACGTTGGAGGCGTTCAAGACCGGTACCTTGCCGGTCCTGGTCGCCACCGACGTCGCCGCCCGCGGCATCCACGTCGACGAGGTCGGGCTGGTGCTCCAGGTGGATCCGCCGACCGATCCGAAGACCTATCTGCACCGCTCCGGGCGGACCGCGCGGGCCGGTCAGGCCGGCGTCGTGGTCACCCTGGTGCTGCCCAACCAGCGGCGGCAGATCCGGCGGCTGGCGCAGGACGCCGGCGTCACCGCTGTCCAGCTGGATGCCCGCCCCGGCGACGAGGCGTTGGCCGAGGCGACCGGATCGCTGCCGACCAACACCGAGCCGATCAGCGAGCGCGAGTACGCCAAGGTGATCGCGCCGCGTCAACCCAAGCGGGGCCCGGGTGGTCGCGGTCAGGGTGGTCGCGGTCAGGGAGGTCGTCAGGGCGGCTTCGGCGGCAAGGGACGTGGCTGGAACCGGCACGGTGGACGGGGCCCGGAGGGTCGCGGCCCCGGCGCCCGGGACGGCCGCCGCGGCGGTGACGGTTTCGACCGGCGGAAGTCCGGCGGCGACCGGCAGCGGGCCACCTACGATAACGGGCGATGACCGAAGCAGAACCTGTTGTGACCTACCACCGTGCCGGCGCGCAGCACGCCGCCGGCATGGTGGAGGTGATCCATGCCGCTTTCGGCGCGCGGCCACCGCTCGACCCGCCGTCCACCGCCGACGCGGAGACGCCGGAGACGGTCACCGAGGCACTGGCCGCCGGCACCGGTGTCTACGCGACCGTCGACGACCGACCGGCGGGAGTGATCATCATCGAGCCGTCGGAATCCGGCACCGGCATCCTGCGCCGGGTCTCGGTGCACCCCGACTTCCAGCGACACGGAATCGCCTCGACCATGGTCGCCGAATGCCAACTGCTGGCCACCGAATTGGGCTGCCGCCGGCTGGAGCTCTTTGCTCGCGGTGAGTTTCCCGAGCTGATCGGCTACTGGCAGCACCGCGGCTTCGCCATCGTTCGGCAGGCGCCGCACGGTGTCGTGCTGGGTCGGGAGCTGCCCCGTCGGCTGCTGGTCCCGACCCCCGACGCCATGCACGAGCTCGGGCGGCGGATCGCAGCCCGGTCCCGGGCCGGTGACGTGATCATCGCCTCCGGTGATCTCGGCGCAGGCAAGACCACCCTGACCCAGGGCATCGGCAGCGGGCTGGGTGCCACCGGGCAGATCATCTCGCCGACCTTCGTCCTGTCCCGGATCCATCCCGGCGCCGACGGGCATCCCGATCTGGTGCATGTCGACGCCTACCGGCTCTCCACACCCGACGAACTGCTCGATCTCGACCTCGACGAGTCTCTCGACCGGTCGGTCACCGTCGTCGAGTGGGGCGAGGGGATCGCCGAACAGCTGAGTGCCGAACGACTGCAGGTGCTCGTGCTGCGCGGCGCCGACCCGGAGGACGAGACCCGTACGGTGTTGCTCTCGTCCAGCGGCGAGCGATGGTCCGACGATGATCTTGACGCGCTCGTCGGTGCGGCCGCGGACAGCGACGATGACACCTCCCGTGTTGATCAACAACGAGGAGTGGCAGCCCATGGCTGAGCAGCTGATCCTCGGTCTGGACACGGCGACCCTGGTCCAGGTCGGACTGTCCGACGGCGCCGACGTGCTGGCCTCACGCACCTTCGACGACCCGCGCCGGCACGTCGAACAGCTGGCGCCGCTGATCGCTGAAACGGCCGCCGGGGCCGGGGTGTCGCTCAGCGCGCTGACCAAGATCATCGTCGGTCTGGGGCCCGGTCCGTACACCGGTTTGCGGGTCGGTATCGCCACCGCACGCACCCTCGGCGCGGCCCTCGGGGTCGAGGTCCGCGGTGTCTGCAGCCTGGACGGACTGGCCGCCCAGTGGCTGGCTGCGGAGCAACCGCCGACCGGTGAGTTCCTGATTGCGACCGACGCCCGCCGTCGCGAGGTCTACTGGGCCCAGTACGGCGCCGACGGTGTCCGCATCGCCGGCCCGTCGGTCGGGTCGCCGGCCGATCTGCCGGACCTGCCGCTCGGTGGTCCGGCCGGCAGCAGCTACCCCGAGCTGCCGATCGCCGACGGTGCGCCGACCCGACTCGACGCCGGAGTGCTGGCATCGGCCGGGACGCGCCTACCCGACGCGGGCATCGAACCGCTCTACCTCCGCAGCCCCGACGCGACGCCACCCGGCCCGCGCAAATCGGTGCTCCCCAAGGTCCTGCCATGACCCCACCCATGACGTTGTCAGAGGGTGGTTACGCCGTCGCGCAACTGCCGTCCGACAGCTCCGCGGTGGTGGATGCGGTGATGGCGTTGGAGGAGACCGGTTTCGAGGTCGGTGAACAGTGGAGCCGGAACAGTTGGGAGTCCGAGTTCGACGACCCGTGTGAGGTGCTCGGGGCCAAGGACGCGTCCGGTGCCTTGATCGGCGTGATCGCGTTGCGCTACGGCGGTGACACCGTTGATCTTGATCGGATCGTCGTTGCGCCGTCGGCCCGCCGACGCGGGGTCGGTCGTTCGTTGATCATGACAGCGCTGGTGCAAGCGCGGCTCCGTCGCGTCACCGAGATGATCTTGGAAGTGCGGACCGACAATGAACCGGCCGTCACCCTCTATCGCGAGCTCGGATTCACCGCGGTGACCGTTCGCTCCGATTACTACGGGCCCGGTCGCGACGCGCAGGTGATGAAGGCCGACACGGGTGCGAGGAAGGCAAGGACGAACCAGGCATGAATGTGAGTGGACCGCTGATCCTGGGCATCGAGTCCTCCTGCGACGAGACCGGCATCGGCATCGTCCGTGGCCATCAACTGCTGGCCAACGAGGTGGCCTCCAGTGTGGAGGAACACGTCCGCTTCGGCGGCGTGGTCCCCGAGGTCGCCAGCCGGGCCCACCTGGAGGCGATCGTGCCGACATTGGAACGGGCACTGGCCACGGCCGATGTCGATCTTGCCGAGATCGACGCGATCGCCGTCACCGCCGGACCGGGATTGATAGGCGCACTGGTGGTCGGGATCGCCGCAGCCAAGGCCCTCGCGCTGGCCACCGGCAAACCGCTCTACGGCGTCAACCACCTCGCCGGACACGTCGCGGTCGACCTCCTCGACCACGGACCGCTGCCGCAGCCGGCGGTCGCGCTGCTGGTGTCCGGCGGCCACACCTCATTGCTCCGGGTCGACGACGTCGCCTCCTCGATCACCGAGATCGGCAGCACCATCGACGATGCGGCGGGCGAGGCCTACGACAAGGTCGCTCGGCTGCTCGGCCTGCCCTATCCGGGCGGGCCGGTGATCGACCGGATCGCGCGCGGCACGGACTCCGAACCGGCCGGCGACCCGACCGCGATCCGCTTCCCGCGCGGTCTGACCGCCCGGCACGACCTGGTCGCGCACCGCTTCGACTTCTCCTTCTCCGGGCTGAAGACCGCGGTGGCGCGCTGGGTCGAGCTCCGCCGGCGGGACGGTCAGGACATCCCGCTGGCCGATGTCGCCGCCAGTTTCCAGGAGGCGGTCTGTGATGTGCTCAGCGCCAAGGCCGTCGACGCCTGTGACGCCCTCGGGGCGACCGATCTGCTGATCGGTGGCGGGGTCGCCGCCAACGGTCGGCTGCGTGCGTTGCTGGAGCACCGGACCGCCGAGCGCGGCATCACGCTGCGCCGGCCGAAGCCCGCGCTGTGTACCGACAACGGCGCGATGATCGCCGTCCTCGGTGCCGAAGTGGTGGACCGTGACCTGCCGCCGTCGTCGCTGGACTTCGGCGCAGATTCGACGCTGCCGGTGAGCCGCCCACTGGTCTGACGTTGGGCTGGTCCGGCAATCAGGGAGATATCCGTGACATCTGTCCGTTGAACTCCGTACGGCCCGTGCCAAGCTGGTTCCCGAGGTGGCACGGCGAACGGAGAGGGCGAATCGATGGCGATCGGGCGGCAACAACTGGCGTTCATCAAGGAGTTGTACGGGGTCCGGCTCAAACTCGGCTGGCACGGCTACCTCCGACGAGATCCGTCCGCCCTGCTGCACCTGGAGCCGGGACGGCAGGATCCGTACCCGCTGTATGAGCAGGTCAGAGCCCGTGGCCGGGTGTCGACCACACCGCTGGGCAATCTGATCACCGTCGATCACGAGGTCTGCAACCAGGTGTTGCGATCCCGGGACTTCGTCGCCGCCGAGGACAACAACGATGATCATCAACTCTCCCTGCTGGACATGAATCCGCCCGACCACACCAGGCTCCGCCGGCTCGTGGCGCCGGACTTCACCGCCAAGCGAGTGACCCGGTTCACGCCGCAGATCGAGCAGGTGCTGGCCCAGTTGATCAAGAAGGTGCCGCGGGACCGGCCCTTCGATCTGGTGTCCGAGGTGGCAGCTCCGTTGCCGATCGCGGTGATCACCGAGCTGCTCGGGATCCCCGATGCCAATGCCGAAGAATTCGCCCATCACGGGCAGGAGTTCGGCAGTGCGCTCGGCGGCATCCAGTCGCTGTCCCACGCCCGCCGGCTGGCTGCCACCAGGAAGCGGTTGGCCGAGATCTTCACCGAGGTCTTCGAGCTGCGCCGTCGGGAACCGAGCGATGACGTGATCGGTCGGATCGTCGCCGAGGACAGCCCGGTCCGGCCCGACGAGCTCGTCCCGTTGTGCACGTTGCTGCTGATCGCCGGCTTCGAGACGACGGTCAACCTGATCGGCAACACGGTGCTGGCGTTGCTGTCCAACCCCGACCAGTGGCAGCTGCTGACCGATGATCCTGACCTTGCGGACAAGGCGATCGAGGAAGGGCTGCGCTACGACTCCCCGGTCCAGCGGACCGGTCGGCTGGCCACCACCGACACCGAGCTCGCCGGTCGCCCGGTCAAGGCGGGGGAGTGGATCCTGACCGCCATCGGCGGCGCCAATCGTGACCCGCGGGTGTTCACCGAGCCGGACCGGTTCGACATCGGCCGGGACAATGCCGATGATCATCTGTCCTTCTCCGGTGGCATCCACTACTGCCTCGGCGCAGCCCTGGCCCGGTTGGAGGCAGGGATCGCGCTGCGCACCATCGCCACCGAGTTCCCCGATCTGCAACTCGCAGGGGATCGCCGGCGGCGGCCCGGCAGCCTGATCCGGGGCATGCAGTACTTCCCTGTCCAGGCGCCGAAACTGCGGCAGACCGTGATCGTCTGAGGCAGACTTTCCGCGGTGCCAGACGACCGGTTCGCGGTCCGCTGTCGAGATCGGCCGGAGCTTGACAGATCGTCCCCGGCGTACCTGGGCGAGCCCTGTTCGATCGACGAGGGCGACTCACTGCGCGGCAGGGCTTGGGTCGTGTCGTCCGCGCTCCGAACGGGCCACTCTTCAAACGCCGAAACTGTCCAGTTCTACGGCGCCGCTGACAAGCGGCGCGGTCGCCCATGGACCCTCCCACCTCGCACAGCGGACGAGGGACGGGCCTCTTAGCCGTAGGAGGTACCTGACCGGGCGAGGTCCGTCCGGGCTGTCTGTTCCGGTGAACTTGCCCGAGAGGGTTGTTGCCGAACGACCAGGATCACAGCATTCTGCTCGGGCAACTTGATTCACGGTGGGATGCCAGAGTTACTCGAGGATCGGGTTGTCAGGACCGGGCATTGACAACTCCAAGCTCGAGTAGCTTGCCGCGACCCGATCTGACGGCGGTAAACAGCGACGTTCCCGCTGGAACGTCCGGAGAGATTCTTGCCGCCAATCCAGACTGCCCGGTGCAGGATCCTCTGCGACACCGACGTCTGGTCGTGATCTTGGGGTCCTGCCGAATCCGGGGCGATCACCGGGCGGCCGCCGGGTTGTCTGGCGGTCGACTGGATCAGGCGTTGCGGCAGAGGTCTGGTACTGGTTTGCCAGCCTCAAATCCTGCGGACGCGTAGGTGGCTAAGGCGCCGGCGTTGGAACTCTCAGCGCAGACGATCGCGCTTGAGGAGCCCATGCGATGAAGCGCGGCAGCTGCCGCCAGGGTGATGGCTCTGCCGTAGCCCTGTCCGCGATGGTCCCGGTGGACGCCCATGGGTTCTATCAGGCCCGGCCGATGCGGACCGGCTGACCATACTGTGGTGACCGCGACGGTGACCCCTTGCTCATCGAATGCGGCGAGGCTGCACCCTCGGGAGTAGACCGGCCCGGTCACCATTGTGAGCCACTTCTGGACGAGCCTGCTGCGGTCCGGTTCGGTGAGCTGGGTGCCGCGGAAGGCTGACGAATGGACGGCCACCCAATCCTCGGCTCGGTCGGCGCCCATCTCGTCCACCCGCACGCCGACATGCTCTGGCGGATCGCGGAGACTTCGGCTAAATGGTGTCCACGTGTCTGAGTCCTGCCATCCGTGTTGCAGGAGGACGCGCCGCAATTGCTGCGCGCCACGGGCTTCGATGGTCGCTTCCCCGGCGGCGAGCAGGCCGCGTTCGGGTGTGTTCAGATCGGTGAGGATCTGTCGCGCGAGATCGTCATCGTCGCGCAGGTCCGGGGTCGAAGGCCATGCGAAGTAGGTCAGGGCCGTCCAGGAGACCGAGCGCGACGATCTTTCCGTTGCGTACCCAGGTCCGGGTCGCGGCGGCTGTCGCAGGCAGGCCCCGCATGGAATACCAGCCGAAGTCACCCGGGTGCAGTTGCAGGGGAGCGCCATCGTGCTGCCAAGCAGTCAAGGTCTGAAGAACATTCTCCAACTCGGAGATCGAAGGAGTGGTCATGACGATGCTCACTGAGTGATCAAACCATGGACGCCATTGCATGCCACGGTACCTATTCGGGACACGGGCGACACTTCAATCCGCCACTCCGCATCCGATCGCCTAGCTCGTCGACCGCACCGATCGGGTGGTCCGGGTCCAGATGGCCGGCGATCCGCAGCAACTGATCGGTGTCACCGGTGGTGATATCGACGATCGAGGCCAGCGTTCGGGGTTGGCGGCGCAAACTTTGCAGCAGCAGCGGACCTGGCCGCCCGGCGGATTCAAGCTGTCGATGCAACAGATTGGTCGTCGTCGTTTGAGAGTAGTCGTTGGAGTGCTTCGGCTGGGGTGGCCCACTCCAGTGTTTTGCGGGGTCGGGTGTTGAGTTCGGCGGCGACCTGGTCGAGGAGCCCGGGCCCGTAGAAGGACAGGTCGGCGCCTTTGGGGAAGTACTGCCGCAGGAGCCCGTTGGTGTTCTCGTTGGTGCCACGTTGCCAGGGTGAGTGTGGATCGCAGAAGTAGACCGGAATCCCGGTCTCGGCGGTGATCTTGGTGTGGAGGGCCATCTCGCTGCCCTGGTCCCAGGTCAAGGACCGTTTGAGCTGTTCGGGTAGTTCGGTGATCTTGGCCGTCATCGCCTTGGCCACGGTCTGGGCGGTGTGGTCGTCGGGCAGGTGTAGCAACAGTACGAATCGGGTGGTGCGCTCGACCAGGGTGCCGATTGCGGACTTGCCGTGGGCGCCGATGATCAGGTCGCCTTCCCAGTGGCCGGGCATCAGCCGATCGTCGGCCTCGGCCGGGCGGTCGTGGATCGAGGACATGTCTTTCAACTTTGGCCGCAATTGCCGCCCCTGGTGTCGGCGTTGGACGCGGCCGGTGCGTAGTGCTTTGGCCTCGCCCAACCGTTGCTCGACCTCTCGTGCCAGCTCGCCCTTGGGGCGAACGTAGAGGGCCTGGTAGATCGTCTCGTGGGACACACGCATCTCCGGGTCGGCGGGAAAGTCCAGCCGCAGCCGCTGCGAGATCTGCTCCGGACTGTGTTTGGCAACCAACCGTTCCACGACTTCGTCGAACAAGCGAGTGCCAGGCACCAGCCGGGGCCGGGCGCCGGCCCGGTGCCGGCGCTGCTCGACCTTCGATTGGCCGATGCGGGCCCGATAGGATCCATCGACCTGGTCGGTGCCGCGGGCGATCTCACGGGTGATCGTGGACCGCGGTCTCCCCAACAGGTCAGCGATCCGGCTCGGTTTGTAGTGAAGGTTCAACAGGTCCTCGACCCGACACCGCTCGGTGAAGGTCACCATGCCATGGCCGGGCGTGATCTGGGCCTCGACCTCGGGATTCACCGTCGGTGGACGCACACCGCCAGCCTGCTGGAACCAGCGATAGCCGGTGACATCAGACACGCCCGCCGCGGCGGCTGCAGCCCGGACGCCCGCACCCTTGCGGAGCTCGGCCCAAAACAGCGGCCGCAACCGCGCTGATACCGAAGCCTCCAGACGGCCATGCCCCGGGGCCGGCAGCCCCAGGCCTGCCCAACCACCTGCGTCGGCCAGCCATCGATAACCACACACCGGCGACACCCCGACCGCGCGGGACGCGACCAGGATCGAAGCGCCCGATCGCAACGCAGCCCAGAACTCCTCGGTCGGCATGAACCTCGCCGCCATATGCAACACCTTCCTCTGGATCAGGTGTTGCATCTATTTCTTGAGTCTGCTCCCGGGTATCGGGCCTGGGATGGGCCACTGCTGCGACGTTGTTCGCGCCCGACGCCGATCACCGCAGGGCGTGGACGATCGAGCGAGGAGCAATCATGGGGTGCTGCCAGGGAGCGATCCCTTGTGTGAAGCCGGTCAACCGCCGGGGCCGCCATCCGAAGTCGATCATCGATTGTGCGCCGTTGCCAGTCCTTCGTCGATCTCGACATCCGCGGCGCCCGGCTCGACCACCGTCCGTACGGCATCGGGCAGATCCGGGACGCGTTCGGGATACAGACATGCCGCACGGTGACCCGGCGCGACCTCGATCAGCGGCGGGCGGGTGCTGCGGCAGGCGTCATCGGCAAACGGGCAGCGATTGGCGAAGATGCACCCGGTGAGCGATGGTGGCTGATCGACCCGATCCTCCAGATCGGCCTCGTCGATCTGACGGGCACGCGCTCGGACGGTCCGTGGGTCGGGGACCGGGATCGCCTCCAGCAACTGAAAGCTGTACGGATGCCGCGGTCGGCCGATGATCTGCTCGGCAGGCCCCTCCTCGACCACCTGTCCGAAGAACATCACCACGATCCGGCCGCCACGGGTGAAATAGCGGACGACGCCGAAGTCGTGACTGATGAAGACGTAGGCCAAGCCCTCCTCGGCCTGCAAGGCCAACAACAGATCGAGGATGGCCACCCGGACCGACACGTCCAGCATGCTGGTCGGCTCGTCGGCGACGATCAGGTCCGGTCGCAGACTGACCGCACGGGCGATGGCGAACCGCTGCCGTTGGCCGCCGGACAGCTGATGCGGGAACCGACGCAGAAACGCCTCGTCGTCGTCCAGCCCGACCAACGCCAGCAGCCGCAGCGCCTCCTCGGTCACCTGCCGTCGTGGCACGATCTTGTGCCGCAGCAGACCGGGGCGCAGCGACTCCATCAGCGTCAGCCCCGGGTTCAGCGAAGCGTACGGATCCTGCTGGATGATCTGGACCCGGCGGCGGTAGCCGTTCCACGCCGATCGGGGCAGCTTCCAGACCTGCTGGTCGTCGAAGATCACCTCACCCTCGGTCGGTTTCAGCAGACCGCTGGCGATCCGACCCAGGGTGGTCTTGCCGCAGCCGGACTCGCCGACCACGGCGACCACCGAGTCCTTCGCCACCTCGAGGCTGACATCGTCCAGCGCCGGCAGCGGCGCGGTGCTGTTCGGGTAGTACTGGGTCAGATTTCTTACCTGCAACAGACTCATCGCGGCACCTCCACGGCAGCGTCAAGATCGTGGTCGGCCTGATCGTTGACCACGTGACAGGCGATCCCGTGCCCGTTGGGATCGGACAACAACGGCGGGTCGACCTCTCGGCAGCGCTCCTCGGCCAGCGGGCACCGCAGGGCGAACCGACAGCCGACCGGCATCTCGGCCAGACTCGGCACCCGCCCGGGGATCGGTTTGATCAGCTCGGTGTCCCCGTTCACACTGGGCACCGCGCGGATCAGCGCGTTGACATAGGGATGTCGACGGTGGTCGTAGAAGATCTCGTCGAGCGTGCCGGCCTCGACCAGTTTGCCGGCGTACATCACCGCCACCCGATCGGCGAGTTCGGCGACCAGCGCAAGATCATGAGTGATGAAGATGATCGTCACCCCGAGTCGTTCGTGCAGGTCACGCAGGATGTCGATCACCAGCCGTTGGCTCAGGATGTCCAGTGCGGTGGTGGGCTCGTCCAGTAACAGCACCGACGGCTTCAGCAGCAGCGCCAGCGCGATGGCCACCCGCTGTTTCATGCCGCCGGAGAACCGGCTCTCATAGCCGTTCCAGATCACCTCCGGATCCAGCCGGACGAGCCGGATCAGCTCGTCGAAGTAGTTCCGCCCCTCCTGCCTGGTCCGATAGACACCCGGGTGCGCATCCAGCACATGCTCGACCTGCTTGCCGATCGTGACCACCGGGTTGAAGGCGTTCATCGCCGCCTGGAACACCATCGAGACGTCGGCCGCTCGCATTCGGTTCAACTCGCTGCGCGACATGCTGGTCAGACTGCGATCCTTGAATCTGACCTCACCGGTCGACACCTTCCCCGGTGGCGGCACCATCCCCAGCAGCGCATAGGCCAGCGTCGACTTGCCACAGCCGGACTCGCCGGCCAGCGCATAGATGTCGCCCTGGCGAATGCTCAGACTGACCCGGTCGACCGCCCGCAGGCCACCGAAGTCGACGCTGACGTCATCGAGTTCGAGGACGACGGGAGGCCGTTCCTGATCGATCTCGGGTGAGCTCATGCTGTGCCCTTCGAAGTGATGAACAGTCATCTCACTGCACCCTCAACCGAGGATTGAAGACCTTGTCCAACGCCCGGGAGAACATCACCAGGGCCATCTGCAGCAACACGATCGCGGTCATCGGTGCGAACAGGTAGGTCATGCTGTCGCTGGTGTAGAGCGCCCCCTGGTTCACGGCGAGATTGATCATGGTCCCCCAGTTGGTTCCGCTGACCGGCGCGATGCCGAGGACGAACAGCCCGACCTGGGCATAGATCGCTCCGGTCACCGCCAGCAGGAAGTGGATCGCGACGTAGGGGCCGACGTTGGGAAGCAGCTGTCGGCCGATGATGTTGCCCATCCGCAGGTTCTGTGCTCGTGCGGCGTCGATGAAGTCCGACGTCCGGATGCTCAGGGCCTGGGAACGAACAGCTCGCGCCAGGCCGGCCCAGGCCGTCACCGAGAGGATGACGGCCAGCAGCCACGGGCTCTGGGTGTGCACGATGCTGGCGATGACGATGATCAGCGGAAGTCCGGGGATGGTCAGGAAGATGTCGGTGACCCGCATGATCACGTAGTCGGCCACGCCGCCGACGTAGCCGCTGAACAGGCCGACGACCACGCCGACGGAGATCACGATCACCGCGGTGGCCAGGCCGACCTCGATCACCGGTCGGGTGCCGACGACCAGGCTGGTCAATGTGTCGTTGCCCAGGAAGTCGGTGCCCAACGGATGCTTCAGCGACGGCCCGAGGTAGGGCTGGCTCATCGGCAGATCCTCGACGTGGAAGAGCATCGGGCCGAAGATCGCCACCAGCAGGTAGATCACGACGATGCTGCCGCCGACCAGGGCCGTCGTGTCGTCACGCAGGATCCGCCAGAAGTCCTTGAGGAAATCCATCACCGCTCACCTACGCTTTCGTCGCCACGGTGGGGCCCGTTCCCGGAGCGATCGGCAATGGCCTGACCGGGCGCTTCCTGCGCGACACCGGCTTGACGATCCGTGGATCGATCAACGGGTAGAGCAGATCGACGATCAGGTTGGCGAACACCACTGCCGTGGTGATCAGGATGAAGCATCCCATCATCAGCGAATAGTCGCGGGAGTTGACCGCCGAGATCAGCTTGAAGCCGAGTCCGGGGTAGGAGAAGTACGTCTCGATGAACACCGAGCCGCCGAACATGCCGCCCAGCGCGAGGGCCAGACTCGTCACCATCGGCAGCATGGCGTTCCGTCCGATGTAGGTCTGGGTGACCCGGTGATCGCTGAGTCCGCGGGACTCGGCCGCCCGGACGTAGTCGGCGCCGAGGATGTTGGTCACGCTTCCTTTCATGTTCAACGCCCAGCCGGCGAACGAGGTGATCACGTAGCAGGCGATCGGCAGCGTGGCGTGATAGACCACGCTGGCCATGAAGGGCAGGTTGGGCCCTGGTGTGACGTTGTTGGAGTAGGCGCCGGTGATCGGGAAGATGTGGTGCAGATCGGCCAACAGGTAGATCGCGACGATGGCGATCAGGTAGTGCGGCACCGACGACAGGAACGACACCACGCCGGTGACGATCTTGGACAGCAGCTTGTCCGGATGGGCCGCGATCTGGGTGCCGACCGCGGTCCCGATCGCAAAGCTGATGATCAGCGAGATGCCCACCAGCACCAGGGTCCACGGCAGCGCAGTGGTGATGATGCTGAGCACGCTCTGTCCCGGATTGAGCAGGGACTGCCCGAAGTCGCCGCGGAAGATGTTGCCGACGTAGGTCAGATACTGCTGCCAGATCGGACCGGTCGGCATCACCCCGTAGATCGCCTGCACCTGCTGACGGATCTGGTCCGGACTCACATTGCCCTGCTGTCGCAGCTGGAACTCCAGGAACTCCATCGGATTGCCCGGCATCAAGCGGATCATCCAGAACGACAGTGACACGATCACGAAGATCGTCACCAGGGCCATCAGCACGCGGCGTAGCACGTAACCGAACACGTTCAGCTCCTTACTGTGAAGGGTTTCCGGCCCTGCTACTTCAGTTGGAGGTAGCCTTCCTGCATCCAGATGATCTGCTCGTTGCCGCCGGTCAGCACCGTCCACATCCACTTCTCCGACTGGGGTGGGAACTTGGTGTATCGACTGGTCCCGTAGATCGTGTGGAAGGCGTTGTCGTACAGGCCGATGATCGGCAGTTCCCGGTTGACCCATTGCGCCCAGGCCCAGGTGTATTTCGCCCAGGTCTCCGGCGGTTCCTGCTGGACCTCGCGATTCAGCTCGGCGGCGATGTTCACTGTGCCGATCCCGGGCACGTCGGCTTCCGGGCCGATGCCGATCCCGCACTTGCACGGTCCCTTGCCGCTGTGCGAGATCGGGTAGTTCCAGGACGGCGAGGTGGCCTGACCGAAACCGGCGGCGAAGTCGGCCATCGGCGTCCGCGCCTGACCCCAGTCCATGAAGTCCTGGGTGGCATCGAAGTCACCGCCCTGCGCCTTCACACCCCAGGTGCCGGACTCGACGTTCTGCACCTCGACGTCGATCCCGAACTTCTTCAGGTAGCCCGCGATGATCAGACCGTCCTGTTCGTACTGGGACTGTCCCGCCGGTTCTGCCAGGGTGAACTTGAACTGCTCGCCCTTGGGGGTGAACCACTTGCCGTTCTTCTTGGTGAAGCCGGCCTTGGTCAGCAGCGACGCTGCCTTCTTCTCATCGTGCTCGTAGGGGTTGAGCTTGGCGAACTGTTTTTTGGTGATGTAGTCCTTGGCGTGCTGGTAGTTGATCCCGTCGGGGTATTCCACCGGCGGGCTCTGGACCAGCGTTCCGCCGCCCATGTCACGCTTGGACAGATCCTTGCGGTCGATCACGTGCGCGATCGCCTGCCGGACTTCGAGCAGGTTGAACGGGTAGTGGGAGAAGTTGAGGATCAGGCTCATCTGCTGCACCGGCGTCGGGATCACGCCGTAGTGCGCCACACCCGACTTGTTCAGCCGATCCGCCTGCTGATTGTTGAACGCCGAGTCGGTCTGCTGATCGATGCTGCCGCCGAGGACGGCGCCGAACTCGGTCGCCGTGCTCATCGGGTAGATCTGGAAGTAGGGCGCGCTGATCTTCTTCGCGTCCCAGAAGCCGGACCACTTCTCGTACAACACGCCGCTGACGTTGGCGCTCTTGATGGTGTACGGACCGCTGCCGATCAAGGTCTTCGGGCTGAACTTCACCAGCTTCCCGCTGGCGGCGGCGATCTTCTTGCCCGCTGCGCTGTTGGCTGCCTTGTCGATGCTCTGCGCCGTCGGCTTCAGGATGTTGTAGAGCTTCCAATAGCTCCGCAGCTGGCTGTCGAACCCGTCGGACGGGACGAACTGCCCGAACTGCGCGTCGGAGACCATACTGACCTTGAGCAGCTTCTCCAGCGCATTCTCCGGAACCACCCAGTCCTGCAGCTTCACTGTGACGGTGTGTTCATCGGGAGTCTCCACCGAGGTGATTCCGGCCCAGACCGAGTTGTAGTTGAGACCGGCGATCAGCAGGCTGGTGACGACATCCTTGCTGGTGAAGGGTTTTCCGTCCTGCCACTTCGCCGGATCGCGGAGCTTGAAGGTGACCGCGTGCTTGTCCAGCTTCCAGCTCTCCGCCATCTCCGGGTAGTACGGATTCGCGCCCGGTCGGGGCGATGCGGAGATGATGCCGAGGCCGAGAATGGTGAACCCCAGATACGGCGTCGGCGTGGCGGCGTACGGGTTGTTGCTGATCGAGCTCGCCCAGTTGTGCGCACCGAGCCGGAAGGCCGTCTGGTCGGGGTTGCCCGCCGGCTTGGCGTCCCGGACGGCGCCTCCGGCGGATCCCGCACCACCGCTCTGTCCTGATCCTGCGCCGGGATTGTCCGCACTGCAGGCCTGTGCCAGCACGGTGACCAGCACCATCGAGACGACCAACGCCAGCACGGATCGCACTCGTACGAAGCCTTGAGAGCTGCCTACACGGCAGCGACGGATAGCCCACATCGTCGTGGTTCCTTTCGAAGCTGATCGGCACGAATCGCTACTGCACCGACATCGAATTCCTGGTGATTCCGACCCGTTCGCCCAAGCTCGGATGAATCGTTGCAATCAGATCGATGGACCGACTCTATGGACCGAACCTCCAACTGGTCAACGTTTCCAGCTGGGGAATCTCCAAGGTTGTGGCACTGCCGACGGCGGCCCGGTCGAACGCTTCCGGCGGTCTGCCGACAGCGCGCTCCGAGGTGCCGATCGGCACCGGAGCACACCAAGATCACCGAGGGTCCGGATGGCCTCAGCTCAGCAGACATCGGGCGGACGCGTTGCCGTCGACTGGTCACATATTTGCCAGGGACATCCCGCACCGCCATAGGAGAACTTGCTCACTACATAGAGGATCTGGCTGCGCGGACGTTGATCGGGCGCGTCCCGGTCGTGAACGCCGGGAGGTTCCCTTCGGACGCCGGGCAGATCTTCCCGGCACCAGGGCAGTAGGCTCCGGTGCCATGCTTCCGCTCGGACTGACGGCCGCCGCCCTGGCCGATGCGGAGGCCGAACAGGATCCGGACTCGTTGGCCGCCGCGACACGACTCCGTCGCCGGCACGATCCGGAGATCGCAGCGCTGGCACTCGACCAGGCCGGACTGCGGCGGCGTGCGACCGCGAAGTTCGGTGCCGGTGCCGGATCGCTGTTCTTCACCAGGGACGGTCTGGAGCAGGCCACTCGGCCGAGCGTCGCGGCCCACCATGCGCACCGACTGGCCGACGCCGGAGCGACCCGGGTGTTGGACCTGGGCTGCGGGATCGGCTCCGATGCGATGGCGTTCCTGCGGGCAGGTCTGGACGTCGTCGCGGTGGAGACCGACGAGCGTACCGCCGAGATCGCCGAGGCGAACATCTCGGCTGTCGCCGAGCTGGTCTCGGCGCAGGGCCAGGTGATCATCGGTGATGCCGAGCAGCTGGCGGAGGAGTTGATCAAGGACTCGGACGCCGTCTTCATCGATCCGGCACGCCGCACCGGTGCCGGCCGACTGTGGCGGGTGGAGGACTTCACACCGAGCTGGTCGTTCGTGACCGGCCTGCTGGACGGGAGCCGGCCGGCCGGGGTGAAACTCGGCCCGGCACTGCCGCACCGGGAGATCCCGGACGACGTCGAGGCCGAATGGGTGACCGATCACGGCGAGACCGTCGAGGTGTGCCTGTGGGCGGGCCGGGGGAGTGCGCCGGGAGTCCGAGCCGGCCTGATCATGCCCGATCGTCGGCTGGTCGCCGATCCCCGATCACCGGCCGTGCAACCGGCGGGACGCTATCTCTACGAACCGGACGGGGCGGTGATCCGAGCCGGTGCCATCGGTGCCCTGGCCGACGAACTCGGCGGGTGGCTGCTCGACGACCAGATCGCCTATCTGAGCAGCGATCTGCTGACTCCGACACCGTACGCGGTCGCCTTCGAGATCAGCGAGATCCTGCCCTACAAGGAAAAGGTGCTCCGCCGGTGGGTACGGGACCATGCCGTCGGCCGCTTGGAGATCAAGAAGCGCGGCATCGATGTCGATCCGGCGCAGCTGCGCAAGCGGCTGCGGCCAGCAGGTGCCGATTCGGCGACCATGATCATCAGCCGGACACCGGACGGCACCGTGGTGTTCGTCGCCCGCCGAGCCCTCTGAAAGGCTCAGCGGAACTGCATCCGCCAGGGCAGCGTCAGCACCCCGCTGTGCTGTACGCCGAGGGCGGTACCGATCATCTCCAGCAGGCCCGGGCGTGGGCCACTGATCATGGTGCTGGTCGGTGACTCGGTCGAGTCGGCCGGCTTCAGCCGGGCCAGCATCGGGGAGTGCGGGAACTGTTGGACACGGATGTTCTCGACGTCGGCGCCGACCTTCCGGCAGGCCAGCTCGATAGCGCTGCGCAGCCCGCCGAGATCGTCGACCAAACCGTGCTCGCGGGCGTCGGCACCGGTCCAGACCCGACCACGGGCATGGGATTCCAGGGCTGCGTGATCGAGCCTGCGGTCGGTGGCCGCCTTGTGGGTGAAGTCGTCGTAGACGGCGTCCAGCCACGCCTCAACCCGCTGCCACTCCTGATGTTCGAAGGGACGGTTCGAGGAGAACATGGTGGCTGCCGGCGTCCCGATCGCTTCGCGACTGACGCCGATCTTGGTCAGCGCCTCCTTGATCACCATCTTGCCGCCGAGAACACCGATCGAACCGGTCAGCGTGCTGGGCAGTGCGACGATCCGGTCCGCCGCCATCGACACGAAGTAGCCGCCGGAGGCTGCGAGCCCACCCATCGAGGCGATCACCGGACGGCCGGACTGCTTGACCCGCAGCACTGCGTCCCGGATCGCATCGGAGGCGACGTAGGAGCCGCCGGGGCTGTCCACCCGCAGCACCACGGCCCGGACGGCATCGTCCGCGATCACCGAACGCAGTGCCGCGGTGATCAGATCTGAGCCGGCCTGCGGCCGTTGGCTGGGCAGTTGGTTGCTGCCCCGTCCGGTCACGATGGCACCCTGCACGTCGACGACGGCGATCACCGGCTGGCGCCGCTTGCGCGCCCGGCTGACCGCCTGCTGCGCCAGTGACCGGGAGTAGCGATGGACGAACTGCAGCCGGACCTGCGGCTCGCCGTCGCCGTCCCGGCGTCCATGATCATGACGGATCGCGGCGTAGACGTCGTCGCGGTAGCCGATCCTGTCGATCAGGCCACGCTGCCGGGCGTCCTCGGCGGTCAGCGGCGCGGTCGCCATCGCGGCGGTCACCTGATCCGCTGCCAGCGACCGGGCGGCCGCGGTCGCTGCGCTGACCTGTTCGGTCACCGAGGCGCAGATCCGCCCGGTCATCTCCCGATTGGGTTCGCTGATCTCGGTCGACATGTACATCTCGGCGGCGGTCTTGTACTCCTGCCGCTGGCCGATCTGCGGCTCGATCCCGAGCTTGTCGAAGGTGCCGCGGATCGTCGCGACCTCCAGACCGATCCCTTGCAGGCCGAGCGTTCCACTGGGCTGCATCCAGATCTCGTCGGCGGCGGTCGCCAGATAGTAGGGGACCGTCCCGGTGCCGAGTTCGCCGAAGCTCTCGGTCCAGGCGATCACCTTCTTGCCGGACTCGGCGAAGGAACGCAGCGCCAGCGCGAGTTCCTCCACCTCGGCGATCTTGATCAGCGGTGTCACGTGGACGACGACCGCGGCAACCTTGTCGTCGTCTGCGGCATGCCGCAGACCGGAGATCAGGTGCGCCAGTCGCGGCGTATTGCGTGAACGCAGCGCGGTCAACGGATCCTGTGGTGTGCCGCTCAGCAGGCCGAGACTCAGATCGATTTCCAGCACCAGCGGCAACGCGTCCATATCCCGAATGTACCTGGGCCGGTTCGCCCCGCCGCCGCCCGCCGGGTGCCAGACTGCGCAGATGTCCTTTCTCGAAGTCCGGCGGCACAGTTGGCGTCAGGGGAACGGCGGTTCGCAGTTGTCCCAGCGGGGCGTCGACCGAGCGAGGCAGCTCGGCGAGGGCGCCGGGCCGTACGCCAGGGTGGTGACTTCGGTGCTACCGCGGGCCCGCGAGACCGCGATCGCGATGGGGTTCGCGGTGGATCAGGTGCTGGTCACCCAGCTCGCCGATGAGGCGCTCTACGACCAGGAGAACATCGCCGGCGCGACCGACAGCCGGTGGGAACGGGCCGACCGGCCGCTGCAGGAACTCGCCGACCGGATCGCCGAGCAGCGCGCCGATCAGGGCCCGCGGTTCCGGCTGGCCAGCACCTTGGCCGGCCTGTGGCGTGACTTGATGACCCCGTACGGCGACGGGCCCGAACGGGTGCTGTTCATCGGCCACTCCGGCGATCTGGAGTACGGCCTGGTCGGGGCGCTCCCCGAAGCCGACCACAGCGACTGGGGCGGCAACTTCGGCCCGTTGGAGGGTGCGCTGCTGGAATTCACCGGCGAACCGGCTCGGTTCAGCTCGGCGCAGCTGCTCCGGGTGGACGGCGCGGCGACAGGTTGACCGGAAGGCCGGCGCCGACGGATCAGCCGATCGCGTGCTCGGCGATCAACGTGTTCAGCCAGCTGTTCGGCGGCATCCTGATGATCTTGGTGAAGTCGCCGGTGAGATGGGCCTGATCGGCGTAGCCGTACTCCGCGGCGACTTCGGCGAGCACCGCGCGTCGTCCGGATCCGGCTCCGGCAGCGGCCGCGAGTTGGATCAGCCGTTCGGCGGCGGCGTGCAGCCGGCCCCGGCGCAGCACCCAACCCGGTGACAGACCGAGATACTCACCGAACAGTCGTTGCAGGGTCCGTTCGCTGACTCCGAGCCGCGTGGTCACATCGGTCACCCGGCGGACGGCCGGATCGCCGATCAGTGCACGGACTCCGTGCTGGACCGTGGTCAACCGCTCCGACGGGCCGTCGATCGCGGCGAAGAACGACTCGGCAGCGGTGATCCGATCGGCGTCGGTCGGCGCCGCGGCCAACGCATCCTGCAATTCCCGGCCGGTCGGCCGCAGCGCCGCCGACCACACGGCGTCGGCAGGCTGGCCGTTGCCCGACAGCTCGGTGATCGCGACGTCGGTCAACAGCCGAGCGACGCCGGGTCGGAGCTTGATCCCGAAGGCCCGGTCGGTCCCGGTCAGGGTGCGGGTGAACACACCCCGCGCGACTCCGGTGATGATCAGTTGCCGCGGAGTCGTCGCCGGTCCGCCGCTGCCGACCGACGGCGGATGACGCTCCCAGGTGAGATTGACCGTCGGGTGCGGCAACACGCGGGCGGTCACCGCTCGTCCCGGGGGCAGTTCCCACTCCGAGGTCCAGAACCGGTCGATGCACCACGACAGCCGATCCGACGGCGCGGTCCGGGTGACGCGGTAGGGCAGTCGTCCGGGCAACCCGAGGATGCCCCGCGGCGGACGGTCGGCGAGCCCGGAACTGGTCACGCCACCACTATGCCGCCCGGCGCCGACAGCGACGCACCCCAGCGCTGCTGCCGATCGCGGCAGTCACGGTACGGGCCCGCTCCGGTATGGGGCCGCATCTGGCACTCGCCACAACCGAGTGCTAATCTCGCGTTAGCACTCTCCCATCGAGTGTGCCAGTTGCATGGACAGGACCGGGACGGCACCCGCGACGACGCCTCGGACCGCCTTCAACTCTTGAACAGATAAAAACTCTCACATTGTGAAAGGGGTTTGAACGTGGCAGTCACGATCAAGCCGCTCGAGGATCGCATCCTCGTTGAGCCGCTCGAGGCCGAGCAGACCACCGCTTCGGGCCTGGTCATTCCCGACACCGCCAAGGAGAAGCCGCAGGAGGGCAAGGTGCTCGCCACCGGTCCCGGACGCGTCGACGACAACGGCAATCGGGTCCCGCTCGACGTCGCCGAGAACGATGTCGTGATCTTCAGCAAGTACGGCGGCACCGAGGTCCGGTACGACAACAAGGACCTGCTGCTGCTGAACGCGCGGGACATCCTCGCCGTCGTCAGCAAGTGAATCGATAAGTAGGAGAAGGGACAGCCAATGCCCAAGATCCTCTCTTTCGATGAGGAAGCACGTCAGGCGTTGGAGCGGGGCGTCGACACCCTGGCCAACACCGTCAAGGTGACGCTCGGCCCGAAGGGCCGCTACGTCGTCATCGACAAGAAGTGGGGCGCACCGACCATCACCAACGACGGTGTCACCGTCGCCCGTGAGGTCGAGCTCGACGATCCGTACGAGAACCTCGGCGCGCAGCTGGCCAAGGAAGTCGCCACCAAGACCAACGACATCGCCGGTGACGGCACCACGACGGCAACCGTGCTGGCCCAGGCCATGGTGCACGAGGGCCTGAAGTCGGTCGCCGCCGGCGCCAACCCGATCGCCCTGAAGCGGGGCATCGACGCTGCGGTGGAGAAGATCACCGAGCGGCTCGCGGGCGATGCCCGTGAGGTGCAGACCACCTCCGACATGGCGTCCGTCGCCACTGTCTCGTCGCGCGACGAGGAGATCGGTTCGCTGATCGCCGAGGCGTTCGACAAGGTCGGCAAGGACGGCGTGATCACCGTCGACGAGTCGCAGACCTTCGGGACCGAGCTCGAATTCACCGAGGGCATGCAGTTCGACAAGGGCTACATCAGCCAGTACTTCGTCACTGACGGTGATCGTCAGGAAGCGGTGCTGGAGGATCCCTACATCCTGATCAACCAGGGCAAGATCAGCTCGATGAACGATCTGCTGCCGCTGTTGGAGAAGGTCATCGGTGTCTCCGGCAAGCTGGTGATCATCGCCGAGGACGTCGACGGCGAAGCACTCTCCACGCTGGTGGTCAACAAGATCAAGGGCACCTTCACCTCGGTCGCGGTCAAGGCTCCGGCCTTCGGCGATCGTCGCAAGGCCATGCTCGAGGACATCGCCATCCTCACCGGTGGCACCGTCGTCACTCCTGACGTCGGCCTCAAGCTGGATCAGATCGGCCTGGAGGATCTCGGCCGTGCGCGCCGGATCGTCGTCACCAAGGACGACACCACCATCGTCGACGGAGCCGGCAATGCCGAGGACGTCGCCGGTCGGGTGGCCACCCTGAATGCCGAGATCGAGCGGACCGACTCCGACTGGGATCGCGAGAAGCTGCAGGAGCGGGTGGCCAAGCTCGCCGGCGGCGTCTGCGTGATCAAGGTCGGCGCGGCCACCGAGGTCGAGCTCAAGGAGAAGAAGCACCGGATCGAGGACGCGGTCTCTGCGACCCGCGCCGCGATCGAGGAGGGGATCGTCGCCGGTGGCGGCGCCGCTCTGGTGCACGCCGGTGCGGCGTTGGAGGGCGGCCTCGGGCTGTCGGCCGACGAAGAGCTCGGTGTCGGCATCGTCCGTCGGTCGGTTGCCGAACCGCTGCGCTGGATCGCCGAGAACGGCGGTCAGCAGGGCTACGTGATCACCTCCAAGGTCGCCGAGCTGGGGCCGAACGAGGGCTACAACGCGGCCACCGGCAAGTACGGCGACCTGATCGCCGACGGCGTCATCGACCCGGTCAAGGTGACTCGGTCGGCGCTGGCCAATGCGGCCTCGATCGCCTCGCTGCTGCTCACCACCGAGACCCTGGTGGTGGACAAGCCGGAGGAAGAGGACGAGCCGGCGGGTCACAGCCACTGAGCTGCTGACCGACGGTCATTGATCAACACTGAAGGGCTCCTCCCGATCGGGAGGGGCCCTTCGGCGTCGGCGGGCAGGTCGGCTGGTCGCGATGAACGTCGACGGGACACCGTCGTCAGTTGATCTTGGATCGATCGTTGCCGTATCAAGATCAGAAACATTCCCGACACTCGGCCGTCACCCGTCGACAACCACCGTGATCATCTATAGGTTGAACATCTCACCGGGGGCCAGGAGTACGTTGTCGATCACCTTGGGGGTGAGCGTTGTACGGCGCACCGGTCGGTATCTGTCCGGGAATGGTGCAGCAGGCGCAGGCCGGTGAGCCGGGTGCCGTCGAAGATCTGCTGGCCGAGGTCGAACCCCTGGTCGCGCACTACTGTCGGACTCGGCTCGGAGGATTCTCCGGTGGCCGGGAGAGCGCCGACGACGTGATTCAGGAATCGCTGCTGGCGGTCTACAACGCGCTGCCCCGCTATGTCGATCGCGGTGCACCGTTCGCAGCCTGGGTGTACGGCATCTGCAGCCGCAAGGTGGCCGATGCGCAACGCGGTGCGATGCGGGCGCCGACCCCGGTCGCCGAGCTGCCGGAGACGATCGACACCGCGCCCGGACCGGAGGACCACCTGCTGAACAATTCCGCGATCGATCAACTGCGTGATCTGTTGCAGCATCTGCCCGAACGTACCCGCACAGTGCTGATGATGCGGGCCGAAGGGATCAGCGCGGAGAGCACCGGTGACCGACTCGGACTGTCGGCCGGCAGCGTACGGGTTGCCTATCACCGGGGCCTGAATCGGCTCCGCCAACTGGTGGCGCGTTAACGAGATTCATTGACGTTTCGCTGACACACCACTGGCGGGTGCTCAGATCTGAGCACCCGCCGGTCGACAGCTGTCTGCCGCGCCGAGGATCGCTTCAGAGTTTGATCACGGCCGGTTCGCCGAACAGGTCCGAACTGGCCAGCTCCAGCCGGGCGGCGTCGGCGTCCTCAGGGATGTCGAAGATCAGATCCCCCGACACCTTGTTGCCGGGGTTGATCTCCTCCAGCCAGATGTCGGAGGACTCCGCGTTCCAGATCATCGCCTCGGAGTCGGTGGCGAACTCCCGGTCCTGGCCGTCGTACAGGCTGAAGTCGCTGTCGGTGATCATCACCGGGCTGTCCCCGGCGTTGGTGATGTCGACGGTGACGATGCAGAACTGGCCCTGCGCCCTGGCCTCGGTGTAGTCGCTGCCGACCTTCTTCTTGCCGCAGGACGGTTCGGCGACCGTCAGCCGGAGGTCGCCGGCCCGGACCGTGTCGCCGACCCCGGCCGTCGACGCACTCTTGTCCTTCTGATCAGACTTGTCGGGGTCGGCCTCCTGCGGAGCCGGTTCACCGGTGTCGGTGCCGACGCTGCCGTCGCCGGCGACCACGGCATTGTCGATCGGCGCGGCCGAATCGGAGGAACCGTTGCCGATCGCGCCGATGATCATGATCACGCCGACGATCGCGAGCAGGGTACTGATGATCTTGTGGCGGGCGAACCAGTTCCGCTTCGGCGGTGCGGCAGGCTGGTAGCCGGGCTGTGGGTAGCCGGGTGGCGGGGGACCGGGCTGCTGGTAGCCCTGAGGGCCGGGCTGGTGCTGCTGATCGTGCTGACGCGGCTGCTGATGGACCATGATCACTCCTTGACGAGGGGCAGCCGCTGGATCGGCTGTGACACCAGCAAACCAATGCAGACCCGGTGCCGGCGTCGCCCGAACGGCGCCGATCGAGGTACGACAAAAGTCGTCAGCCCCGATCTCGGACGACTTTCTTTTGTCTGCTGCGCGGACCGAAACGTCGTCGTACGCTCTGCAGCGTGACCAACCAGGTGGCCGGCTCCCGCCGATCTGCAAGCGCCCGTCCGCGGCTCTTCGGCGTCGCTCGCCGTACCGGTCAGGTGTTGGTGACGATCCTGCTGATCACCCTGTGTTGGTTCCTCAGCCTGTGGGCGTTCGTCGCCGAAGGATCGGTGGCGGGTGACCAGCAGGCCTTCGGCGGCGGTTGGCGGATGATCATCGGATTTCCGCTCGCGTTGGGGGCCGGCGTGCTGCTGATCTGGCGAGCCCGGTGGCCGTTCGTCGTCACCCTGGTCGCCGCGATCCCGCCGATCTGTTTCGTCTCCGACTCCGCGGCCACCTTGGTCGCGCTGGGCTGGTTGGCAGCGGCGAACCCACCGCGACTGCGGCTGGTGATCGGAGCTGTGGTCAGCTTTGCTGCCACCTCCCTCGCGCTGTGGTACGACGCCCAGCGGATCGCCGACTTCGCCCCGATGCAGTGGCTGTTCGGTGCCAGCGCCGCACCCGACCACGCGGTGGTGCCGCTGCCGGCGGTGCTGGTGATCGCACTGCTGCTGACCGCGATCCCGCTCGGCATCGGTCTGCTGATCGGTGCCCGGCGTGCGGTCGATCGAGGGGCCGTCCGGCAACAGGAACTGCAGACCGAGGTCACTCGCCGGGAAGAACGCGGACGGATCGCCCGAGAGATGCACGACGTCCTCGGTCACCGGCTGTCGCTGCTCAACCTGCAAGCCGGTGCGCTGGAGGTCAGTGCCGATCCGCAGCAGGCCCCGGAGATGGCGAAGTTGATCAGAGGGACCACCACGGACGCGCTGAGTGATCTTCGTCAGGTGATCGGAGTGCTGCGCGACGAGCCGCCGTCGCGGCCCGATCGTTCCGAACCCGACCGACTCGCACCGAATCGTCCCGGACTGGCCGAACTGCCGCAGCTGATCGAACAGTCCCGACGGGCCGGAGCCGGCATCAACGTCACCGTCCTGCTGGACCAGCCGGCGGCGGCCGCCGCCGATCTCGGCACCGCGGTGTATCGGGTCGTGCAGGAGTCGATCACCAACGCGCTCCGGCATGCGCCGGGGCTACCGTTGGATGTCACGGTCCGCGGCGGTCCGGGCATCGGTGTCACCGTGGAGGCGGCGAACCCGATTGCCGCGTCGAGTGCCGGCCCATCGCCCGGCGCCGGCCGCGGATTGACCGGGATGGCCGAACGGGTGACGGCACTCGGCGGTCGGATCAGCTCCGGCCCGACCGATCAGGGGCGTTTCGTCGTTGCCGCCTGGTTGCCTTGGCAGGAATGAGCAGCCTCGTCGTTCTGAGCAATCCTGGCAGGAATGAGCAGCTCGGGCAGCAATGAGGTGCCGTCCTGGGTTGCCGCTCGCCGGCGGCAGCGAAAACGTGATCGGCCGGAAAATGTCGGCACCGGATCCTACGATGTGCGATGTGGATTCAGACATCCGAGTTGCCGTCATCGACGACGACGCGATGGCGCGGGCGGGGATCTCGATGATCGTTTCGAGCGCGCCCGGCATCGAGGTGGTCGGTCAGGCCGATGACGGCAGCGGAGCGGTTGATCTTGTCGCCCGGCACGCTCCCGACGTCGTGCTGATGGACATCCAGATGCCCGGGATGGACGGACTGCAAGCGACGGCAGCGCTGGCCGCGCTGGCCCGGCCGCCGCGGATCATTATGATCACCAGCTTCAATCTCGACGAGCACGTGTTCGACGCACTGGCCGCCGGTGCCACCGGATTCCTGCTCAAGGAGGCTTCGCCGACCGAGATCGTGGACGCCGTCCGCGTCGTCGCTGCCGGTGAGGCGATGCTGTCGCCACAGGCGACAACACACCTGATCGGTCACTACGTGACCAAGCGTCGCGACCCGCAGCGGCGAGCAGCGAAGACGCGTCTCGGACTGCTCACCGAACGCGAGTGCGAGGTGCTGACCTCGGTCGCCGAGGGCCGCTCCAACAGCGAGATCGCCGGCGCCCTGTTCCTGAGTGAGGCGACGGTGAAGACCCACCTCACCCGGATGTTCACCAAGCTCGACGTCAGTAACCGGGTCCAGTTGGCCATCTTCGCCCACCGCAGCGGCCTGGTCGACTGGTGATCGATCGGACCGCATGATGAGATCGGCCCCGGCCGGGCCGGCGGCATGCCAGGCTGGGAGACCGATCCCTAGCCTTCCGGGAGGATTCATGAGCGAGCAATGGTCGTTCGAGACCAAGCAGATCCACGCCGGCCAGACGGCCGACCCCACCACCGGCGCCCGTGCTCTGCCGATCTACCAGACCACGTCGTACGAGTTCCGTGACACCCAGCATGCCGCGGACCTGTTCGGCCTGGTCGAGCCGGGCAACATCTACACCCGGATCATGAACCCGACCCAGGATGTCGTCGAGCAACGGCTCGCTGCACTGGAAGGAGGTGTCGGGGCATTGCTGGTGGCCTCCGGTCAGGCAGCGACCACCGGTGCGATCACCAACGTCGCCGAGGCCGGCGATCACATCGTCGTGTCGACCTCTCTCTACGGCGGCACCGACAGCCTGTTCCGGCACACCTTCCCGAAGTTGGGCATCGAGGTCAGCTTCGTCGCCGAACCGAACGACCCGCAGCAGTGGCGCGACGCGGCCCGGGACAACACCAAGGCGTTCTTCGCCGAGACGATCGGCAACCCGCGGGGCGACATCCTCGACCTGGAAGCGATCGCTCCGGTGGCGCACGAGGTTGGGGTGCCGTTCATCGTCGACAACACCGTCGCCACGCCGTACCTGTTGAACCCGCTGAAGCACGGCGCGGACACCGTGGTCCACTCGGCCACCAAGTACATCGGCGGCCACGGTACGGCGATCGCCGGCGTGGTGATCGACGGCGGCAGCTTCGACTACGCCGCCCATGCCGACAAATACCCGGGCTTCACCCAGCCCGACGAGAGCTACCACGGTCTGGTCTATGCCGAGGCGCTCGGCCCGGCTGCCTACATCACCAAGCTGCGGGTTCAGTACCTGCGCAACGTCGGTCCGGCGATCGCACCGTTCAACGCATTCCTGCTCGCCCAGGGGCTGGAGACCTTGAGCCTGCGGGTGGAGCGCCATGTCGACAACGCCCAGCGGGTCGCGCAGTGGCTCGCCGAGCGAGAGGACGTCGCGACCGTCGGCTATGCGGCGCTGCCGACCAGCCCGTACCGCGCCCTGGCGGAGAAGTACACGCCGCGTGGTCCCGGCGCGATCGTCACCTTCGAGCTGCCCGGTGGGATCGAGGCCGGACGACGGTTCATCGACGCCCTCACCCTGCACAGCCATGTCGCCAACATCGGCGACGTCCGCTCGCTGGCGATCCATCCGGCGTCGACCACCCACAGCCAGCTGTCGGAGCAGGAACAGGCCGGCAGTGGGGTGACGCCCGGCCTGGTGCGGTTGGCGGTGGGGCTCGAGGGTATCGACGACATCCTGGCCGACCTCGAGGCGGGACTGGCTGCCGCCAAACCGTGACACCGCTGACCCAAGATGATCTTCCTCCCGACGCCGGCGGGTGGCGGGAGGGAGATCCGATCGGACACCGGCGGTTTGCCGCAGTCGGCACGATCCGGCTCGAATCGGGGCAGCAGATCCCCGACGTCCGGATCGGCTACGAGACCTGGGGCACCTTCGACGGCGGCAACGCCGTGCTCATCCTGCACGCGTTGACCGGTGACAGTCACGTCACCGGTCCGGCCGGCCCGGGGCACCCGACCGCCGGCTGGTGGGACGCCGTCGTCGGGCCCGGACGACCGATCGACACCGACCGGTGGTACGTCGTCGCGGCCAACATCCTGGGTGGCTGCCAAGGCAGCACCGGACCGTCATCAGTGGCGCCGGACGGTGCACCGTGGGGCAGCCGATTCCCCGAGCTGACCGTCCGGGATCAGGTCGCGGCCGAGGTCGCGCTGGCCGACGAGCTGTCGATCGACAGCTGGGCCGCCGTCATCGGGGGATCGGCCGGCGGGATGCGCGCGCTGGAGTGGGCGATCGAGCATCCGCAGCGGGTCCAGCGGCTTCTCCTGTTGGCTAGCTCGGCACAGGCCTCGGCCGACCAGATCGCGTTGTCGTCGATCCAACAGGCGGCGATCACCGCCGACCAGCACTTTGCCGGCGGTGACTACTACCTAACCGATCATGCCCCGAACGCCGGGCTGGCCGTCGCCCGCCGGCTCGCCCATTACAGCTATCGCAGCGCGCCCGAGTTCGATCAACGATTCGGTCGTGAGCATCAGCCGAACCGGGACGGAGGGTCGGCGCCGTACAGTGTGACGTCCTATCTGGAACACCATGGGGTGAAGCTGGCGCGACGGTTCGACGCCAACTCCTATCTGGTGCTGACCAGGGCGATGGACAGCCACGACGTCGGACGCGGCCGTGCGGGTGTGCCGGCGGCCCTGGCGCGGATCACTGCCCGTACGGCGGTCGCCGGGATCGACTCAGATCGGCTGTATCCCCTTGCTCAGCAGGAAGAACTGGCCGAGTTGATCCCATCGGCAGGCCCGCTGGCCGTGATCAACTCGATGCACGGCCACGACGGATTCCTGATCGAGTCCGAGCAGGTCGGACGGATCATCTCCGACCTGCTCGGTTCGGTGGTCGCCGGACGGTGATCGTCCGTTCGCACCGACCTGTCGTGATCACCGCAGCGAGGTGACCACCACAGGGTCGGTCATGATCATCAGCTCATGATGATCACCGGGCGTAGCGGTCCAACCGGAACGTGTTCACCGGGATCCGCCCGACCAGACCGGCGGCGATGTCGTGGGCCTCGTCCTCGGCGAGCTGATGGGTGGCGACCAGCTCGGCGAGGAAACCGGCATCGACCCGACGAGACATGTCATGTCGGGCGGGGATCGAGCAGTAGGCACGGGTGTCGTCGATGAATCCCGACGTCTTGCTGAAGCCGGCGCTGTCGATCGCCGCGGCCCGGAAGCGGGCGATCGCCCCCGGGGTGTCGATGAACCACCACGGCGCGCCGACGTACACGCTGGGGTAGAAGCCTGCCAGCGGTGCGATCTCCCGGGAGAACGCGGTCTCGTCGGTGGTGAACAGGACCAGTCGGAACGTCTCGCTGCGGCCGAAGTCGTTCAACAGCCGACGCAAACCGCGGGTGAAGGTGGACGGCCCGGGAAGATCATGACCCGTGTCCGGACCGAAGCGCTGGAACGAGGCGTCGTCGTAGTTGCGGACGACATCGGCGTGCAACTGCATCACCAGGCCGTCCTCGGCAGCCATCGCCGCCAGCTGGTAGAGCATGTTGCGTCGGTAGGCCGCGGCGTCCTCGGCGGTCACGGTGCCGGCGATGCCAGCCTGGTGGATCCGCTCACACTCGGCGTCCGGCAGCGGCTCGGCGTAGGCGTCCGGCATCCCGGAGTCCGACGCTGTCGCACCGCACTCCTTGAAGTAGGCCCGCCGCGCCTTCAGCGCGTCGATCAAGCCGGCATAGCTGCCGGTGTCGATGTCGGCGGCCTGTCCCAGCTCGTCGAGATATCCCTTCCAGCCTGTGACATCGGGCGACATGTACCGGTCCGCCCGGAAGGTCGGGACGACCGCACCGTGGAAGTCGGGATCGGCGGCCAACGTCTTGTGCGCCGCAAGATCAGCGGACGGATCGTCGGTCGTGGCCAGGACCGCGATGTTGAAGCGGTCGAACAGCTCGCGCGGGTGGAATTCGGGCTTGGCCAACTGCTCGGTCAGCTGATCGTAGATCTGGTCGGCGGTCTCCGCGCTCGGCACGTCGGTGATACCGAAGACCTCACTGAGCTCACTCTCGAACCAGTAACGGACGACCGTTCCGGCGAACACATCCCAATGGGAGCAGAACAAACGCCAGATCTCACGCGGGTCGGCGTCGGGGTTCTTCACCCCGAGTTGATCAAGACCGATCCCGTGCGCGTGGATCAGCCGGGTGACGTAGTGATCGGGCGTGATCAACAGTTCGGCCGGGTTGCCGAAGGGGCGGTTATCGGCGATCAGGGCGGCGTCCACGTGGCCGTGCGGCGAATAGATCGGGGCGCCGGCGACCGAGGAGTAGATCGAACGGGCGATCGCTCGTACCCCGGGGTCGGGTGGCAACAGGCGATCGGGGTGCGGTGCCAGCCGGCGTCCCGTGGTCGCGCCGTTGCGGCGACCGGCTGACGCCGTCTGATGATCTGCGGTGGCGGTGCTCACTGGGCGGGTCCCTCCATGGACGTGTTCAACTCGTTCGATGCGGGTTGTTCGGACTCGGGTATCGGTGAATCGGCGGTGGAGACGGCCGTTGTCGGTTCGGATTCCGGTGCATGCGGCACGGGAGATTCGGATACTGGGGTTTCGGATACTGGGGTTTCGGATACGGGCGTTTCGGATACGGGCGTTTCGGAAACGGGCGTTTCGGAAACGGGCGCCGGGCCCGTTGTTGAGCGGATCGTCAGGTGGGTCGGCAACATCACCCGGCGCTGACCGATCTTCTGACGTGGTTGCGGCACCGTGCCGGTCAGACGATCGCCGCCCGGAAGGCCAGGAATCAGGGGGTTGAGCAGGCCGAGCAACATGGTGATCGCGGCGCGCCCTGCTTGTTCGATCGGTGCGGTCATCGTGGTCAACGGCGGATCGCAGAAATCGGATCCGAAGATGTCGTCGCAGCCGATGATGCTGATCTCATCGGGGACGGCGATGCCGCGATCGCGGAAGCGTCGCAGCATGCCGATCGCCAGCAGGTCGTTGTAGGCGATGCAGGCGGTGGCGCCCGAGTTCACGACGGCGTCGGCCGCCGCCGCCCCCGACGTCGTCTTGGGGGAGAAGGGCCCGACCCGGACGGCTTCGACATCGCGGGCGACGCCGGATCGGTAGCGGGCCCGAATCGCCTCGTTCAGGGCGCGCCACCGCCATCGGTTGGAGAACGAGTTCGGCGGCCCGGAGATGTAGCAGATCCGTCGGTGGCCGAGTGAGACGAGATGATCGACGGCCTGGCCGATCGCCTGCGGAGAGTCGATCAGAACGCTCGGCACCCCGTGCACGTTGCGATTGATGGTCACCAGCGGCCGCGAACGGGAAGCGGTGACGATCTGTTCGTCGGTCAGCCGGGAGGCGGTCAGCACCACGCCGTCGCAGGTCTTCTGCAGCTGGTCCAGTGAACCGGATTCCTGATCGGCCGACTCCTCGGTGTCCAGCAGCACCTGGGTGTAGCCGGCCGCCTTGAGCTGATGTTGGGTGCCGCGGATCAGGTCGAAATAGAACGGGTTGGTGATGTCGGGGACCAGGAGCGCGACCGTCTTGGTCTTGCCCGAGGACAGGGCTCGCGCTTGGCTACTGGGTACGTAGTTGAGCTCGGCGGCGATCTTCTGGACCCGTTCGCGGGTGACGGCATTGACGCGGCCGGGATTGTTCAGTGCTCGGGAAACCGTCGAGGCAGCGACGCCTGCGCGCGCGGCAACATCATGGATGGTCACCGCTCGACCACCGGACAGACCCGTCTCCGCAGACGTCACGGAGACAGGAAAGCATAGACCGGCAACAGCTGGCAACCGGTTGCCAGGAGGTGGTTGCCGAAGCGGGTCGGTCGACTCACACCGTCGGCAACCGGAGTCCCGGTTGCGGCACCGTCGACCGACGTGTTGTCGACCCCTTCGCGGGTAGGGTCGATTTGTGGTGACGTTGATGGGTTCGCAAGGCAGAACGGTCCGTCGACGGTTGTGGGCCGTGCCGGTGATGTTCGTCGTGATGACGTACGTGTTCACCTGGTTCCTGGCGCAGCCGCTGCGAGGGGGTGCCACCGCCGGGAGTGTGACGTCCTGGCTGCTCAGCACGTTGGTGGTGTCGGTGCCCTTCCTCGCTTCGCTGGCGGTGCTGGCGATCACCCGGTCGACGCTGGTGCAGATCACGGCTCTCGGCTACGCGATCGTCGCCGGTCTGGCCGGGCTGATCATGGACATCGCCGTCGTGACCAGTGAGGGTTCGACGGCACCGGTGGGTCTGGCGGTGATGTTGGCCGTACAGCTCTTCGTGATGGCGCCGTTGGCAGTCGTCGTCGCACTCATCGTCGGCGTGACGCGCCGGCGACGGAGCCTCGCCTCCGCCGCCCGAGAGCAATAAGCCCCGGCCGAGCCGGTCCGGCCGAACAACACCGCCGATCATCGACGAACCGGCTCACGCAGGGTACGGGCATGTCTCAGGGTCAGCCGAGTTCGGCACAACAGAGCCGCGCGACGTCGGCCATCAGCGCCGGATCGATGACAGCATCGGGCCGGTCGGTCACGCTCAGTCCCGCCATCACGATCGGGGTGCCGGCCGGGGTCCAGGTGATCCCGACATCGTTGAGGCCGCCGTAGGCGGGCGACCCGGTCTTGTCGGCCAGCGGCCAGCCGTCGGGTACGCCGGCCCCGAATCGTTCGGCGCTGGTCTGGTTGTGCAACAGCCAGTCCAGCAGTTGGTGTCGATCGCGGCGGATCAGTACGTGGCCCAGGGCCAGTTCGGCGTAGCTGGCGGCGATCGCCTGCGGGGTTGTCGTGTCGCGGAGATCGCCGGGGATCGCGGAGTTGAGTTCGGTCTCCCAGCGATCCAGCCGGGTCGCCCGATCACCGATGCTGCGAGCAAACCGTGTCAGCCCGCGCGGTCCGCCGATGATCTTGAGCATTTCGTTGGCGGCGGTGTTGTCGCTCTGGGTGATTGCAGCCTCGCACAACTCGGCGACGGTCAGCCCGTCTGCCACATGCTTCTCGGTGACAGGTGAGGCGTCCACCACCTCCTCGGCGGTCCAGTAGCGGCGACTGGCCAGTACCTCACCGTGTCGATCATGATCACGCAGGATCGCCGCCGCAGCCAGCGTCTTGAACACCGAGGCGATCGGGAACCGTTCATTCGGCCGGTGGCACAGCGTCCGACCGGTCCGGACGTTGAACGCGTACACCCCGAGCCGGGTCCGATAGGTGGCCTCCAGGCGGGCCAGGTCGCCGTGACCGGTGCGGATCGGGTCGGCGGTGGCGAGCCCACCGGTCGCGAGGGTGAGGCCGGTTCCCGCAGCGAGGCCGAGCAGACCGCGTCGGGTCAGCGTCGTTGAGGTAGTCATGATGATCATCTCCAGTCGTCGGACGGCCGGCGCCCGTTCGCCGAACCATGATCAACAGTCAACCAACCGGAATGCCGTCGCGTCCAAGGACGAATCGTCCTGCTCCGATGTCTGCACTGCATGAATCCCGTCGACCTATGGTCCGACATACCGGGAACCACTGATCAGCACGAGCTACTGCGGCCCGCGCTGCACTCCTCTTGATGGGTGCTTCGCCAGGTCGACTGGCATAGTGAACTCGTGGATCTGCTGCTGCACCTGCGCGGCTTCGTCGCGGTCGCCGATCAATTGAGTGTCTCGAGGGCGGCCGAGGAGCTCGGTGTCGACCAGCCGTTGTTGAGTCGACGGCTGCGCGCCCTGGAGGACCATCTCGGAGTCCGGCTGGTCGACCGCAGTCGGCGTCAGATTGCGCTGTCCGATACCGGAGCTGCGCTGCTGCCGCGGGCGCGTGCGCTGCTCGACCAGGCCGACCATCTGGTGGCCGGCGTGACCGCGATCTCGACGCCGGCCTTCCGGTTGACGGTGCCCGGTTCGGTCGAACCGGACGTCTTGGCCCGACTGGTCGGCATGCTGCAGCGGCAGCGGATCGAGACCCGGGTGGTCGCTGGAGATGATCATGAACTGCCGGAGAGCCCCGGCTGGCGGATCGAGCACACGACGTCGACCGCGGCTGACTGGACGGTCGAGTTGGGGATCAGTGGCACGATCGGGTCGCGCAGCAACGGAGTCCGGATCGGCGACCTGCGGCCGCATCGGGGCAGCCGCCAGCACCGGGAATTGTTGATCACCGATGAAGATGATCATGCAGGTTTCCTGGATGCTGTCCGCACTGTCGCCGATCGGTCCGGCGTCAGTCCCCGGCTGATCCGACGGACGACGAGCGCGATCGCCAGAGCCGGGTTGATTGCCGATCAGGCTGTGATCATCACCTCTCGACGCAATGCCGAACGGCATGGTCTGAACTGGACCCGACTGCTCGATCCGGAGTTGAAGCAGTGGTTCCGGCTGATCGAACGGGACCCGATACCGAGCGCGCTGCAGGACGGCCCGTTGCGGCAGCGGGTGCTGACCATGATCGGCGTCGTGCTCGGGGCGGCCTCCTCGACGCCGGACACCGGCGCTGATCGGTGGGACACACCGTGAGTCGCAATGAGGTGCTCGGCAGCACCGTCGAGCTGATGGCGGCGGCCGAGCAGATCCGCAGCCACTGGCGGACCCTCGGCATCGACGGGGCGCTGCAGGCCCGCAACATCGACACCGGCGAGGAGTTCGGCTTCGCCGGTCGGCGGCCGTTCTGTCTCGCCTCGGTGGTCAAGGTACCGATTGCGTTGGTCGCGGCGGACAAGATCGCTCGCGGCAGCTGGGACGGCGCCGAACCGGTCGTGTTGGGACCGGAGGACCGGTCCTTCGGTCGGCTCGGCCTGTCGGCCTACCGCTATCCGGTCACGATCGCGCTCGCCGATCTGTTGGTGCAGATGCTCAGCGTCAGCGACAACGCCGCCGGCGACGCGGTGTTGGACCGGATCGGGATCGGCAACGTCAACCGCCGGCTGCGGACCTGGGGAAGTGACGCGATCGTGCTGCGGCACCGCTTCCAACAGATGTACGACTACGCCACCCGAGCGTCCGGCGACGCCTTCGGGTTGGCCGCCCAGTTGGCGGTCGAAGGTAAACGGTCCGACGGCAGCCACGTGATCGCCTCGCTGGACGTTCACCGCGGCAACGTCGGCACCGCGTACGCGTTGGTGGAGTTGCTGACCCGGATCTGGCTGGACACGATCTCGGTCCCCGAGGCGACGGCCACGATCCGGGACCAGATGGGCCGTTCGGCGTTCCAGCATCGGATGTCCAGCGATCTGCAGGCCGACGACATCGCGGTCGCGGCCAAGACCGGCACCTTCCTCACCCAGCGGCACGAGATCGGCGTGGTCAGCACGCACGGATCCAGGATCGCGATCGCCGCCCTCACCGAGTCCTCCCGACCGGCCGCCGTCCAGCAGGACGTCGATCTGGCGATCGGCGCCGCGGCCCGGACGGCGGTGGAGTTGCTCCGGCTCTGACAACCCGCCAGCCACCCGCCGTCGCCCGCCACGCCGGACCGTCACCGTGCCGCTGCTGCGGTCGCTGCCGGGCGGGAATGGCGAAGGGGGTGTTGACGGTTACGATGGGTGATACCCCACCTCGATCCGCGCCGCTCGAGTATTCGTCGCTCGTTTTATCCGGAAGGGTTCTCGTGTCCTTGGAGTCCGACCTCTCGCCAGCCGGGGTTCCCGGCCCGTTCGCCACTCTCGGCCTGACCTTCGATGACGTGCTGCTGCAGCCCGCCGAGTCGGATGTGATTCCGTCCCAGGTGGATACCCGCGCGCAGGTCTCGAAGAACATTTCCATCAAGATCCCGCTGCTCAGTTCACCGATGGACACCGTGACCGAGGCGCGGATGGCGATCGCCATTGCCCGCGAGGGTGGTCTGGGCGTGCTGCACCGCAACCTGCCGCTGGCCGAGCAGGCCCGCCAGGTCGATCAGGTGAAGCGGTCCGAGGCCGGGATGATCGACGAGCCGATCACCATCGCGCCGGACGCGACGCTGGCCGAGGCCGATGAGCTGTGCGGGCATTTCCGGATCTCCGGCGTTCCGGTGGTGGACGAGGACCAGCGGCTGCTCGGCATCGTGACCAACCGCGACATGCGGTTCGAGAACGACGGCAGCAAGCGGGTCGCCGAGGTGATGACGAAGATGCCGCTGATCACCGGCAAGGTCGGGATCAGCAAGGACGACGCGCTCAAACTCCTTGCCCAGAACAAGATCGAGAAGCTGCCGTTGGTCGACGAGCAGGGCCGGCTCAAGGGTCTGATCACGCTCAAGGACTTCGTCAAGTCCGATCAGTTCCCGGACGCTTCGAAGGATGATCAGGGTCGGCTCCGGGTGGCCGCGGCGGTCGGCTTCTTCGGCGACGCCTGGGAACGGGCGATGTCGCTGGTCGAGGAGGGCGTCGACATGCTGATCGTCGACACCGCGCACGGCCACTCCCAGGCGGTGCACGACATGGTCCGCAAGCTGAAGACCGAGCCGCTGGCCGATCACGTCGACATCGTCGGCGGCAACGTCGCCACCTACGAGGGCGCCAAGGCCCTGGTCGACGCCGGTGTCGACGGCGTCAAGGTCGGCGTCGGACCCGGCTCGATCTGCACCACCCGGGTGGTCGCCGGCGTCGGCGTACCGCAGGTGACGGCGATCTACAACGCTGCCCGTGCCGCCAAGCCGGCCGGCGTCCCGGTGATCGGCGACGGCGGCCTGCAGTATTCCGGTGACATCGCCAAGGCTCTGGTGGCCGGCGCCGACACCGTGATGCTCGGCTCGCTGCTGGCCGGCTGTGACGAGAGCCCGGGAGACCTGGTCTTCATCAACGGCAAGCAGTTCAAGTCGTACCGGGGGATGGCCTCGCTGCCCGCGCTCTCCGGCCGTGGCCGCAAGGGCTCCTACTCCAAGGACCGCTATTTCCAGAGCGACGTCAAGTCCGAGGACAAGCTGGTCCCCGAGGGCATCGAGGGCCAGGTGCCCTACCGCGGCCCGGTCGGTGCCGTCGCATACCAGCTGATCGGCGGCCTGCGGCAGTCGATGTTCTACAGCGGAGCGACCACCATCCCGCAGCTGCAGGAGCGCGGCAGCTTCGTCCGCATCACCTCGGCGGGTCTGCGAGAATCGCACCCGCACGACATCCAGATGACGGTCGAGGCGCCGAACTACTCCAGCAGCAACGGCTGACCTGCCCGGCCGCGACAACCGGACCGCCAGCCGCGACAAAAGGACATCATGTACGAGATCGGCCGCAACAAGCGGGCCCAGCAGGGCTTCGCCTTCGACGACATCGCGATCGTCCCGTCCCGACGGACCCGGGGTCAGGAAGAGGTCAACCTGACCTGGCGGATCGATGCGCTCACCTTCGAGTTCCCGATCATCGCCGCGCCGATGGACTCGGTGATGTCGCCGGCGACCGCGATCGCGCTCGGCCGACTCGGTGGCCTCGGAGTGCTCAACCTCGAGGGGCTGTGGACCCGGTACGACGATCCCGAGCCACTGCTGGCCGAGATCGCCGGGATCGCCGACCCGGCACAGGCGACCAAGCGGATGCAGGAGATCTATGCCGAGCCGATCCAGCCGGCCCTGATCGCCAAGCGGATCTCCGAGATCCGCGAGGCGGGAGTGCCGGCCGCCGGCTCGCTGTCACCGCAGAACACCAACGAGTACGCCCAGGCCGTGGTCGATTCCGGAGTCGACTTCTTCGTCATCCGCGGCACCACCGTGTCGGCCGAGCACGTATCGAGTGCCGCCGAGCCGCTCAACCTCAAACAGTTCATCTACGACCTGGACGTGCCGGTGATCGTCGGCGGCTGCGCCACCTACCAGGCCGCGCTGCACCTGATGCGGACCGGTGCCGCCGGGGTGCTGGTCGGCTTCGGCGGAGGAGCGGCGCACACCACCCGTGACGTACTCGGCGTCGCGGTGCCGATGGCGTCCGCGGTCTCCGACGTCGCCGCCGCGCGGCGGGACTACCTGGACGAGTCCGGCGGCCGCTACGTGCACGTGATCGCCGACGGATCGGTCGGCCGGTCCGGGGACATCGCCAAGGCGATCGCCTGCGGTGCCGACGCGGTGATGGTCGGCTCACCGCTGGCCCGGGCCGTGGAAGCTCCCGGGCACGGCTTCCACTGGGGTGCCGAGGCCTGGCATTCCGACCTGCCTCGCGGTGAGCGGGTCGAGGTCGGTGCGGTCGGCACCCTGGAGCAGATCCTGCTCGGCCCGTCCACGGTGCCCGACGGCACCATGAACCTGGTCGGCGCGCTGCGCCGTTCGATGGCCACCACCGGCTACACCGAGGTCAAGGAGTTCCAGCGCGTCGAGGTCATCGTCGGCACCCCCTGATCTGCGCACCAACCAACTCCGCTGACCCGTCAGTTTCTCCCCGACACGCGCGGCGTGTCGGGGAGAAACTGACGGGTCAGCGCGTTGGTGCTGGTCTTCTGGGATCAGAAGCGGCCGGGCATCCTGTGGTCCCGCAGGGCACTGTCGACCGCGGCGGGATCGATTCCGGTGACGCGTTGGGTCCGACGCTGAGCCATCTCAGGGGTCTGCGGATCGGTGAACGGTTGCACATCGCCGACGCAGCGGGTGCCCTTCGCCGGCAGCTTCACCGACCGCAGGGTCGTGGTGACCGCCTGATTGACGCAGGCCGAGGTCCCGTACGCGGTGTGTCCCCAGCTGTCGCTGAGCAGCAGTCGGCTGTTGCCCAGCAGACCGGCGGCCGCCACCGCACTCTTGTAGTTGGTCGCCGGATCCCAGTAGTCACCGATCACCAGCACCGGCCCAGCCGTCTTCTTGTCGAACGGTCCGCGGTAGGCGTCCTCGTCGGTCACCGTCCAGGTCGAGCCAGCACACGGAGCCGACGACCAGGCCCACAGCTCGCCGAAGTACTTCGCCGCCGGATCAGCCTGCTTGATCGCCGGCGGCCAGGCTGAGACCTTCGACGGGTTCATCGAGTCGGTGCAGAGCACACCGGTGAACGCTTCCAGACTGTTGTCGTAGGGGAACCCGTACGGCTTGGCGGCCCTGCCGAATCGCTTCCTGGCTGCGGCCTGATCGGCTGCCGGGATGGCCACGGCGTTCTTCTCCAGCCCGGAGAACTTCCACAACAGCGAGAGATTGTCGGTCAAGGGTTCGGATCCCGCCGGGTCGTAGAGGTCGTCGAGCACGGTGGAGATCATGGTCGCGTAGTCGACCGAGTACGGGTTGCCCTCGACATCGTCGATCACGATCGGCTTCTTCCGCATCAGCGCGGCGAGCGCGTCGAACTTCTGCAGGGTGGTCTGATCATCAACGGTGGAAGCGAATGAGCACTTCTTCGAACCCACCGCGTCACAGCGGCGCAGCATCTCCTTCAGCGCCCGATAGCTTCCCTCACCGGACGGCACCCGCAACGTCTGTGGCGTGTCCCGGGTGGCCGCGGTGCCGGCCCAGGCGACCGGATCGAGGACGCCGTCGATGACCATCGACCGGACCCGGTCGGGGAACATGGTGGCGTAGACCTGGCCGAGGTAGGTGCCGTAGGAGAAGCCGATGTAGGTCAACTGTCGGTCTCCCACCGCGCGGCGGATGACGTCCATGTCGCGAGCGTCCTCGGCGGTCGACATCGCGCCCGCCAGTTTCTTGCCGTAGTCGGAGCAGGCCTTGCCGAGTTCCTCGGAGCCGGAGCTGTAGCGGGTGACCTGCTTGTTCTTGACCGGGAAGGCCATGTCGAGTTTGTTCAACACCCGCTGCTGCCGGCGAGCGTCGGGGAAGCACGTCACCTGATCGCTGGAGCCGATACCGCGCGGGTCGATGCCGATCACGTCGAACTTGCCGGTGATCGATCTGTTGAACAGGTACGGCGCCGACGCGGCGAAGTCGACGGCCGATCCGCCCGGACCACCCGGATTGACGAAGATCGAACCGACCTTGTGGTCGGGATCGGTCGCCGGCATCTTCAGCAGCGCCAACTCGACCTTGGCGCCGTTCGGCTTGTCGTAGTCCAGCGGCAACTTGACCGTGGCGCACTGCGCGCCGTCGTAGTCGTTGCACGGATACCAGTTGAGCCGGGGCGTCGGGACCGAGTCGACCCGCTTGGCCTCCTTGGCGCTGGTCTTGTCACTGGGGGCGGGTTCGGCCCGGGCCGTCGGCAGGTTGCCGACCCCGGGGACCAGGCAGAGCAGTGCTGCCAGCACCGCTGCCGCCCCCGCGATGCCTGCCCTGGTTGACTTTCTGATCAACGGACTGTCCTCTCCGTGGATGAGCGTGAGGACAGTCAAAGGGATCGCCCAGCCGGCAGCCAAGCTTCATCACAGCAATGATCAACAACCTTGATCCCACCGTGACAACCCGACGGCTCTGATCCCGCACCCACCCCGCCGACCCGTCAGTTTGTCCCCGACACGCGCGGCGTGTCGGGGACAAACTGACGGGTCAGCGTGGGGGCGGGTCAGCTGAGGAGGGCGGCGAAGCGGTCGGGGCTGATGTTGCCGCCGGAGATGATCACACCGATCCGCCGGGGGAGTGGGGCGATCCGGCCGGCCAGCAGGGCGGCCAGGGTGACCGCACCGCTCGGTTCGACGACCAGCTTGAGGCGTTCGAAGAAGATCCGCATCGCGGCGACGATCTGGTCGTCGTCGACCAGGGTGATGTCGCTGACCAGCCGCTGGTTGATCGCGAACGTCAGCTCGCCCGGCGTCTCGGCGGCCAGCCCGTCGGCGATCGTCCGGGCGACCGGGATGGACACCCGATGCCCGGCCTGCAACGACAACGCGGTGTCGTTGCCCTCGGCCGGTTCGACGCCGATCACCGAGCAACCCGGCCGGATGCCCGTCGCGGCAGTGGCGCTGCCGGCGATCAGACCGCCACCGCCGACCGGAACCAGCAGCGCATCAAGATCATCGACCTCGGTCAGCAGCTCCAGCGCTGCCGTGCCCTGACCGGCGATCACGTGCGGATGGTCGTAGGGCGGGATCAGCGCGAGTCCACGTTCGGCCGCCAGCGCCCGGCCCAGCTCGGCCCGGTTGCCGGTGTACCGGTCATAGCTGACCACCTCGGCGCCGTAACCGCGGGTCGCATCGAGTTTGGAGCTCGGGGTGTCCGACGGCATCAGGATCACCGCCGAACTTCCCAGCTCGCGAGCGGCCAGCGCGACGCCCTGGGCATGATTGCCCGAGGAGAACGCCGCCACCCCGCGGTCGCGCTGCTCGCGACTCAGCCGAGACATCGCGTTGTAGGCGCCGCGGAACTTGAAGGCGCCGATCCGTTGCAGGTTTTCGCACTTGAAGTACACCTCGGCGCCGACCAGTCGGTCGACGGTCCGCGATCGCAGCACCGGCGTCCGGTGCGCGACTCCGCGCAGCCGGTCGGCGGCATCCCGGACATCATCCAGGGACACGCTCCGGTCAGCCTTCGGATCGGACCCGCTCATCCGATCAGACCCGTACGTCGTGCGATCGCAACAGCCTCGGTCCGGCTCTCCGCCGCCAGTTTGGCCATGATGTTGGAGACGTGCACGCTGGCGGTCTTGGTGCTGATCACCAGCCGGCCACCGATGTCGCGGTTGCTCAGCCCCTCAGCGACCAGCCCGAGCACCTCTCGTTCGCGGGCGGTCAGCGGGTTGCTGCTCGGCGGTCCGGTCCGATCGGATCCGAGAGCGCCGAGCTCGGCCAGCAGCGGGCGCGCGCCGAGCCTTGCGGCGGTCGCGGTCGCGGCATCGATCAACTCCGCGGCCTGTGATGTCGCCGTCCGATCCCCGCCGGTGAGCAGCGCGGCCGCCAGCCGGGCCTGGGAGCGGGCGTGCTCGAAGCGATGCGGGTATTCGACGAAGCCGGCGACCGCGCGCCGCCAGCATCCGACGAGCTCGGCCGGCTCGGCAGCCGGTCGGCCGATCACGGACCGGAAACGGAGATACTCCGCCTCGGTCCGGGCCTGCCAGGCATAGGCCTCCGGGCCCGGCTTGCGGGTCTTCTCGAAGTCGGCCATCGCGGCCCGGGCGCCGTCCAGTGCCTCGTCGGCCCGGTCGACGAAGCGCTCCGGGATCGGTCCATCGCTGCCGGCGGCCGATCGGGTGAGCACGTCGAGCAGCACACCGTTCAGCCGGACCCGGCCGATGAAATGTGGACCGTTGACGGCCTCCATCGCCGTCACCATGTCGTCGTACAGGGCACACGCGGCTGCCAGATCGCCGCCGAGCGCATGCAACTCGATCGCCGGGATGCAGTTGATGGTCACCATGCTGTCGTAGCCCCACCAGCGGCGCAGCCCGGGCAGCAGTCGCAGGCCCTCCAACTCGCCACGGCCGCTGCGCACCGACAGGATGGTCAGGTCGAGGTTGGCCCGGGCCAGGCTCGGCACCTGCTCCCGCTCGGCCGACAGCTCGATCGCATGGTCCCAGTCGCCGAGGGAGAAGGCGGTCTGGGCCGCCATCACCACCGCGTCCAACCCGTACGGCGACCAGCGTCGCCCACTGGCCGCCGCCCGATCCGCGGCCCGCTCATAGGTGGCCAGCGCCTCGGTCAGCTTGCCCTGCTCGAAGCGGATCGTGCCCAGTTGGTGGGCAGCCCGCAGCTCGGTGGTGGAGTCGCCGTCGGCGACCGCGCCGGCCAGCACCCGTTCGATCTGCTTGATCGAGGCATCCGGATCACCGAGTCGCTGTTTGATCTTGGCCAACAGGATGGTCTGCTCGGCGATGATCCGTTGCAGGCTGAGCTCCTTGGCCAGTGCGATCGCCCGATGAGCGCACTCGATGGCGTCCTCGTAGCGGCCGCGGACCACGAACGACCGGGCCATCGTCGCCAGCAGCCGGCAGTGCAACGACCGGTCCCGATCCTTGTCGATCAGGTCGACGGCCTCGGACAGCAACGCCCGCTCGTCCAGGTCGTAGTCGCTGTACAACAACGACGAGGCCAGCGACTGCAACAGCCGGGCCCGCAGCACCGGGTCGAGACCGGAGTCCGCCGGGCGTCGTTGCAGCCGGTCCCGGAGCAGGTTGATCGCCTGATCGAGATGACCGGCGGCCTCGGCCGCCTCGGAGGCACGGATGGTCAGGTCGATCACCGCCGTGTCCTGGTCGGAGACGTCGGGGATCGGCTGATGCTCGACCAACTCCAGGGCGTGCCGGTAGTGCCGCAGGGCATCGTCCGGACCGCCGACCCGCAGCGCCTCGTCACCGGCCGCGATGCTCGCCGAGATGGCGGTGGCGTTGTCGTGACTGGCCCGGGCGTGGCGGGCCAACTCCGCTGCGGTGCCGCCGCTGCCCGGTGCGGTCAGCGCCGCGACGTAGCGGGCGTGGAAGCGGACCCGCTCACCGGGCAGCAGATCGTCATAGACCGCCTCGCCCAGCAGGGCGTGCCGGAACACGTAGCCGTCGTCGCGGCCGACCAGCACCTGGCCCTCGACTGCGCCGCGGATCGCGATGTCCAGCTCGCCGGCCGGCAGCTCGGCGACCTCGGCCAACAGCTCGTGCCCTACCTTGCGGCCGGCCACCGACGCGGCGCGGACGACGTGCCGGGCGGCGTCGCTGAGCACGTCGAGCCGGAGCAGCAGCAGCCCGGCCAGATCCGCCGGCACGCCGCGGACGTCGGCGGCCGCGGTCAGTTCCTCGGCGAAGAACGCGTTGCCCTCGGCGCGGTCGATGACGGCCTGCACCTCCGGGCGCGGCAGATCGGGGCGCAGCCCTGCGACCAGCCGCCCGACATCGCGGTCGGGGAGCGGCGGCAGATCGATCCGGTCGACCTGATCCAGCCGGGACCAGTTGGCCAGCGCGGCCCGCAGCGGATGGCTGCGGACCAGATCGTCGCTGCGATAGGACACCACCAGCGACACCGGATGCTCGAAGCGCCGCGACAACAGGTAGGTGAGCAGGTCCCGGCTGGACGGATCGGCCCAGTGCAGGTCCTCGATCACGATCACCACACCCGAGGTCCCGCTCTCCGGACTGCCGGCCGCCAACCGGTCGAAGGCCCGGGCCACCGCGTCGAACAGCTCGGTCCGGGCGACGTGACCGGAGACCTCGTCACTGTCCTCGGGCAGCCGCCGCTCGGCCGGCAACAGCCGATGGATCGCTCGATGCCGCTGCGCGATGGCGGCGATCTCGGCCGGAGCCTCGGCCTGCAGCTGACCGAAGATCTCGGTGAACGGCAGATAGGGCAGTGAGGCGTCACCGAAGTCCAGACAGTGACCGACGACCAGCCGCCGACCCGACCGGCGGGCCGGCTCGGCCAGCGCCGAGAGCAGCCGACTCTTGCCGATCCCGGCCTCACCGGCGACGACAGCGTGACGGACCGGACCGGCGTCACCGGAGTCGCGCCCGGCCACTCCGATGGCACCCGTCAGGCGTCCTAGCTCGGACTGTCGGCCGATCAGCGCATGGGCCGGCCGCGTGCTCGAGCCGAGGAGATCTGTGGGCACCCACCCATCATCCCCGATAGCACTGACAACGACCCACCGATTTGGCTGGCGGCGAAGATCGGGTGCCGGCCGATCGGGGCGACACCGGCCGCGGGATAGGCTCGCGTCCGTGACCGACCAAGACCCGTGGCCCGAACTGCGCCGGCTCCGGCAGAGCATCGACAACATGGACTCGGCGTTGGTGCATCTGCTCGCCGAACGGTTCAAGATCACCCAGCGGGTGGGGGAGTTGAAGGCGCAGTACGGTCTGCCGCCCGCCGACCCCGGCCGTGAGACCCAGCAGATCGCTCGGCTCCGGGCGCTGGCCGAGGACGCCCATCTGGATCCGGAGTTCGCCGAGAAGTTCCTCGGCTTCATCGTCGCCGAGGTCGTGCGGCACCACGAGGCCATCGCCCGCGAACCGTAGACCGCCGACCGGCCGGCTCGGAGTACGTCGCCGGTCCCGCCCCGACCCGACGCCCTCCGGATCCGGCGTGTTCAGTGCCCGACGCCCTGGTATCGGTTCAGTCCGCGTCGCCAGACCGCGGCAGCGATCAGCGCCGCCGCGCCGGCCGCGATCAGCGGGGTGAGCGCCCACCAGCCGGCAGCCGGCCCGATGCCGAGCACCAGCCGGCTCGGGAAGTAGCTGATCAGCCCGTACGGCAGCAGGAACGTCACCACCAGCCGGACCGCGGCACCGTAGATGTCCAGCGGAAACTTGGCGAAATCCCGGACCAGGGCGACGAAGGTCGGAAACGCGCTCTGCGCCGACGGCTCCCAGAAGGCGATCATGTTGGTCAGGAAGCTGATCGCGGTGTTCAACACCGTCCCGCAGAGCACTGCCATGATCACCACCGGGATCGACCACCAATGCCAGTCCGGCCCGGATCGGGCCAGCCCGAGGACCAGCACGACGGCACCCAGGCCGGCATTGCCGATGCCGTGGATCGACGCCAACGCGGTCGCCTGTTGCAGGGCCGGCGGCAGCGGTCTGACCAGTACCCGGTCGAAGGAGCCGGTGTTGACATCGGCGCGCAGCTTCCAGGCGCCGTCGGCGAACATCTCCCGGATCCCGTCGGCGGCCATCACCATGCCGTGCAGCACCGCGATCTGCCACAGCGTCCAGCCGCCGAGGGAGGACACGTGGCCGAAGAAGGTGACCAGGAAGACGATCCCGACCAACTGCTGCAGGATCGCGCCGACCGCGGCGATCCAGAAGTCGGCCCGGTATTCCATCGCCGACCGCAGTCGCACCAGTTGCTGCCGGAAGAAGATCGTGATCAGCCGGACCATGATCAACCGCCCTGGATCTCGACGGCCCGGAAGGCCCGCCGCCAGGCCAGGTTGGCCAGCGCCCACAGCACCACCAGCCAGACCAGTTGCAGGCCGATCAGCCCGGCCGCGTCCCAGCCCGAACTCTTGCCCAGATAGAGCTGCAGCGGTGTCGATACGATGCCACGCAGCGGCAACACACCGGCGATCACCTGCAGCCAGGACGGCATCAGGGCCAGCGGCACGATAGTGCCGGACAGGATCTGCATGATCGCCTGCTGGGACCACATCAGGCCCATCCCGTTCAGCGTCCAGAAGGTCAGCAGCGAGACACCGAAGACCACCAGCACCTTGGTGAGGAAGCCGATGATCAACGCGACCGCGAACAGCAGCCCGGCGCCGATCGAGGACGGCGGCCGGATGTCCAGGAAGAGCAGCCCGATCACCAGCGTGAAGATCATGCTGATCGCTCCCTCGACGGCGGTGAAGCCGAGCGCGCGGGCGATCTGGGTGCCGCAATAGTTCAGCGGCCGAACCATGTCGAAGACGACGTCACCGGTGCGGATCGTCGCCATCATCGCGGTCCCGGTCCGCCAGCCGACCAGCGCGTTCAGGCCGTACGCGATCACCACATAGGTGCGCATCTCGTCCCAGCTCAATCCGGCGATCGAACCGCGGCCGGCGTACGCCGCTCGCCACAGGTAGTAGAGGATGATCACCCAGATGAAGGTCAGCCCGACGTTGAAGAACGTGGTGATCCGATAGGCGATCGCCTGCTGCAGCGTGGTCCGGGCCAGCGAAAGATATCTCCAGACCGGCTTGTCGCGGCTGTGCCGGATGGTCGTGTCGACGACGGTCACTGTGCCGGCCCGGCTCGGTCCGGCTGATCGGGCCGGGAGGATGGATCTGGCTGGAAGGTCAGATCGCCCTCGTACAGTCGGCGCACGATCGACTCCGCCGAGGTCCGCTCCAGAGCAAGATCAACAACGGGCAGCGCGACGGCGAGTTCCTTGATCACTTCACCGGAGTTGATCATGCGACTGTCGAAGCTGACGTCGAGACGACTGTCGGACGAGACGATCTCGGTCTCGACGCGGGCCAGTGCGGAGCGGGCCCGCTGCTCGGCGTCAGCGACGTCCTCGGCCAGCGTGACGACCACCGTCTGCTCCCAGCCGAACCGCCGGGTGACCTCGTCGAACCGTCCGTCGTAGACGATCGTGCCCTTGTCGATCATGATCATCCGGGGGCACAGTTCCTCGATGTCGCCGAGATCGTGCGAGGTCAACAACACGGTCAGGCCGCGGCCGGTCTGCATCCGGCCGACGAACTCGCGCAACCGGGCCTTCACCGCAACGTCCAGCCCGATCGTCGGCTCGTCCAGGAACAGCACCCGCGGTGAGTGGATCAGGGCCGCCCCGAGATCGCATCGCATCCGCTGGCCCAACGAGAGTTGCCGGGCCGGCACGCCCAGCAACGGTGCAAGATCGAGGACGTCGACCAGTTCGTCCATGGTACGGCGGTAGTCGGCCGCCGGGACGGTGTAGATGTCGCCCAGCAGCCGCAGCGATTCGATCACCGGAATGTCCCACCAGAGCTGGGTCCGTTGACCGAACACGACACTGATGTTGCGGGCATTGGCCTGCCGATCGACATGCGGGCGGATGCCGCAGACGTCGATCGAACCCGCCGTCGGGACCAGGATCCCGGTCAGCAGTTTGATCGTGGTGGACTTGCCGGCGCCGTTCGGGCCGACGTAGGCGACCGACTCGCCCTCCTCGATGCTGAGATCGACGCCGTCCACCGCGGTGACCGTTTCATGCCGGGGTCGGACCAGATGTCGTACGGCGCCGGCCAGCCTCGGAGCCTTCAACGGCCGCCGGAACCTTTTGACCAACCCCTGCACGCTGACGATCCCCGACATGCAGCACGAGACTAACGGCTGGTGGCACGATCCCGGCGGATTTTTACGGCGGCACAGGTGGTCGGCGGAGCCGTAGCCGTCCGGGGCGTGACCCGCGATCCGTGCGACCATCGACGGACGGACCCGAGGTCTGCGGAGGCGAGTTCGACCCGATGCCAGCACCGAAGCATTCGTTGCCGACCCGAGCCCGACCGGAACCGGCAGCACGGCGGTCGTGGCCGGTGCGGATCCTGCGGTCGACGGGATTGACGGTGGCGACGCTGGCCCTGCTCCTCCTGGTCGTCACGATGATTGTTCTGGTCGTCGGTGTCGTGACCGGCCGCGACCTGTCCGACGACGAGGACGAGTTGGCCGCGTACGCCAAACGGGTCTCGACCTTCGCCTCGACGGTCGACGTCGCGCGCGACGGTACGGTCACGATCACCGAACGGCTGACCTACCACCACGGCGCCGGTGCTCACGGGGGCGCCTACCGGGTGATCCCGGCGGCCGGCGACATCTCCGGCTACGGCCGCGTCGACTTCGGGCTGCACGACGTCGAGGTGCTGGACAGCGACGGTGTCGAACCGGTGTCGGTGCAGCGTGCCGCCCGGGGAACGACGGTGACGATCGGCTCGGACGATCTGCACGGCGATCACACGTTTGTCCTGCGGTACCGCTACCACTCCCTACTGGTCCGCGGTGGCGACGGCCCACGGTTGTACTTCGATGTCGTGGGCAGCGGCTGGAAGATCCCGATCGCCGCCACCCGGATCACGATCAACGGACCGGCCGGTCCGCTGGAACCTCGCTGCTATGCCGGGGAACCGGGCAGCGACAAGATCTGCGACAAGATCACCAGCGGCGGCAGGTCGGCCATGATCACCGACGGCGTGACCCTCCCGGGAGCGGCGGTGACCGTCGATGTCGATCTTGCCGGCCTCAGCCCGGACGTCGCCCTGGCATTCCCGGTCGGTCCGGACCCGCGACCGACGACCTGGTGGGACCGGGTCAGCAACAATGCGGGCGGCTTCGGACTGTTCACCGGGCTCGGGCTGCTCTTCGGCTATCTCGCCGGCCGGTCTGCCTTCGCCCTGGTCGGCCGACCGTGGCCGTTCGGCGGCGGTTCCGGCGGTGGCGGCTTCGGCGGCGGCGCGGGCGGTGGAGGCGCCGGCGGTGGCGGTGGCGCCGGGGGCGGTGGTGGCGGTGGCGGCGGGGGCTGACCTGCCGGTCGACTGCTCCCGATCAGCCGGCGGTGGCCGCTGCTGCGGCCCGGCCGGCGACTCGGCCGGAGTAGAGACAGCCACCCAGGAACGTCCCTTCCAACGACCGGTAGCCGTGCATGCCGCCGCCCCCGAAACCGGCGATCTCACCGGCGGCGTACACCCCCGGTAGTGGTGTGCCGGCCGTGGTCAGGACGCGGCCTTCCAGATCGGTCTCCAACCCACCGAGGGTCTTGCGGGTCAGCACGTGCAGTCGGACCGCGATCAGCGGCCCGCCGGCACCGGCGATGCCCTCACCGGGGCGCCGCGGATCCAGATAGGGGTGTGGTGTCGCGACCCGGATCAACCGGTCGCCGAGATAGCGCCGGGCGGCGACCGTGGCGACCACCTGCGGATCCTTGCCCAGGCCGGACCGGACCTGGAGATCGCGGGCCTCGAGCAGTTCGCGCAGCCCGTCCGGCGAGATCGCGTCGGGGTTGCCGTCCTCGGCTGCCAGCCGGTTCATCGCCGAGGCCAACTCGGCGACGGTGTCGGCCCGGACGAAGTCCACGCCACGGTCGAGGAAGGCCTGCACCTCCGGCGTCGGGCCGGGTTTGACCCGGGTGGAGAGTTGACGCAGGTCCTTGCCGGTCAGGTCGGCGTTCTGTTCCGACCCGGAGAGGGCGAATTCTTTGCCGATCGTCTCGTGGTCCAGCACGAACCAGGAGTAGGAATCGCCCCGCTCGGTGATCTGCCGCAATGCGCCGAGGGAGTCGAAACCGGGGAAGTAGGGTGCCGGCAGCCGCTGCCCGCGAGCGTCCAGCCACAAGGCGGACGGGCCGGCCAGGATCCGGATCCCGTGCTCGGTCCACAGCGGCGAGTGGTTGACGATGCCTTCCGGGTAGTGCCACATCCGGGTCCTGTTGATCAGCCGCCCGCCGGCCCGCTCCGTCACCCCGAGCATCGAACCGTCGACGAAGTCCGGGACGCCGATGATCATCTTCTCCGGTGGCCGGCCCCAGTCGCCGGGCCAGTTGTCCCGGACAAGATCAACATTGCCGCCGATCCCGCCGGCGGCGACGATCACCGCTGCCGCGGAGAAGGAGAAGTCGCCGGTCGGATCGGTGGTACTACGCACACCGCGTGGCGCCTCACTGGGGGTCAGGACCTGACCCTCCACCCGGACGCCGTCCGGTCCGCTGGACAGCCGGGAAACCTTGTGTCTGTTGAGGATCCGTACTCGATCGTCGGACCGGCAGCGGTCGGCGAACGGCTGCACCAGTCCGGGTCCGGTGCCCCAGGTGACGTGGAAGCGCGGGACGGTGTTGCCGTGTCCCGGCGTCTGCGAGCCACCGCGTTCGGCCCACTGCACGACCGGGAACCAGCGCACACCGAGCCCATGCAGCCACGGTCGCAGCTCGCCGGCGGAGAAATGCACGTACGCCTCGGCCCAGCGCTGCGGCCAGTAGTCGGTGGGCGCGTCGAAGCCGGCAGATCCGAGCCAGTCGGCCAACGCCAACTCGGCCGAATCGTGGATCCGCATCCGGCGCTGCTCGGGCGTGTCGACCATGAACAGGCCGCCGAAGGACCAGTGCGCCTGCCCGCCGAGCGATTGCGCCGGCTCACCGTCCAGCAGGATCACCCGCCGTCCCGCCGCGGCCAACTCACTGCTGGCGACCAACCCGGCCAGCCCGGCACCCACCACGACAACGTCGGCGTCCATGACCCTCATTCTCCCCGAAGTTGTCCGAACGTGGTGGGGCTATCGCACAGCGACGTTGCGGCAACTGCGGGGAGAATGGGTGTGCGGGTGGTGCACCGATAGACTCCGGGTAGCCACATCCATCGGACTGCAGAGGGCTACCGGGACACGATGACCGAACAGGTTCAGACCACCAGTACGTCGGCGGCCGCCGGATCAGATCCGGCCGCGGAGCACGATCTGGTGGTGGTGATCGACTACGGTGCGCAGTATGCGCAGTTGATCGCCCGGCGGGTCCGGGAGGCCCGGGTGTTCTCCGAGATCATGCCGCACACCGCGCCGGTGGAGCAGGTGCTGGCCCGCAAGCCGAAGGCGATCATCCTGTCCGGCGGACCGTCCTCGGTCTACGCCGACGGGGCGCCGCAGGTGGATGCCGCGATGTTCGCCGGCGGAGTGCCGGTGTTCGGCATCTGCTACGGCTTCCAGGCGATGGCCAAGGCGCTCGGTGGCGAGGTCGCGCACACCGGCGGCAGCGAGTTCGGTCGGACTGCGCTGCGGGTCGATGATCATGGCCGACTGCTGGCCGGCCTGGCCGACGAACTCAAGGTCTGGATGAGCCACGGCGATTCCGTGGTCGCCGCCCCCGACGGGTTCGCCGCATTGGCCGGGACCGCCGGTGCTCCGATCGCCGCCTTCGAGGATCTGGATCGCGGGCTGGCCGGTGTGCAGTGGCACCCGGAGGTGTTGCACAGCGAGTCCGGCCAGCAGGTGATGGAACACTTCCTGTTCGACGTCGCGGGCTGCACCCCGACCTGGACCGCGGCCAACATCGTCGAGGAGCAGGTCGCCCTGGTCCGTGAGCAGGTCGGCGACAAGCGGGTGATCTGTGCGCTGTCCGGCGGTGTCGACTCCGCGGTCGCCGCCGCCCTGGTGCAGCGGGCGATCGGTGATCAACTCACCTGTGTGTTCGTCGATCACGGCCTGCTGCGCAAGGGCGAGGCCGAGCAGGTCGAACGGGATTTCGTCGCCGTCACCGGTGTCGACCTGAAGGTCGTCGATGCCAGCAAACAGTTCCTGGACGCACTGGCCGGCGTCACCGATCCGGAGCGCAAGCGCAAGATCATCGGCGCCGAGTTCATCAGCTGCTTCGACGCCGCGGCAGCCGAGATCGTGCAGGCCGGGCACGGTGACGTCGAGTTCCTGGTCCAGGGCACCCTCTATCCCGACGTCGTGGAGTCCGGCGGCGGTGAGGGCGCGGCCAACATCAAGAGCCACCACAACGTCGGCGGCCTGCCCGAGGACCTGCAGTTCAAGCTGATCGAGCCGTTGCGCACCCTGTTCAAGGACGAGGTCCGCGCGGTCGGCGAACAGCTCGGGCTGCCGCACGCGATGGTCTGGCGGCACCCGTTCCCCGGCCCGGGGCTGGGCATTCGGATCATCGGCGAGGTCACCGCCGAACGGCTCGACATCCTGCGCGAGGCCGACGCGATCGTCCGCGCGGAGACCACCGCCGCCGGCGTCGACGGTGACATCTGGCAGTTCCCGGTGGTGCTGCTGGCCGATGTCCGTTCGGTCGGCGTCCAAGGCGACGGCCGGACCTACGGCCATCCGATCGTGCTTCGGCCGGTGACCAGCGAGGACGCGATGACCGCCGACTGGGGCCGACTCCCGTACGACCTGCTGGAGCGGTTGAGCTCGGCGGTCACCAATGGCGTCCGCGAGGTCAACCGGGTCGTGCTGGACATCACCAGCAAGCCGCCGGGCACCATTGAATGGGAGTGACCGGCTGAATGGGAGGGACCGGCGGCGCGGGAACGACCGTCGCAGGTCAGTCCTTGGGCGTTTCGTCCTTGGTGGTGTCGCTCGGGGCCGAATCGCTCGGGGCCGAATCGGGAGTGCTGGGCTGACTCGGGTGCTTGGCCCGGGAGAACAGGTCCTCCGGCCGCTGCTTCGGCGGCGGAGTGCTGCCGGCCGACTGCTGCTGCCACGGAGCGCCGGCGGCACCCCACACCGGATCTGCCGGTGAGCTGTTCGGCTGGGACGCCGATCCCGGTTGCCCCGACCAGCTGTAGCGGCTCGGTCCGAACTGATCGGCACCGTACGGACGCTGCTGCGGTCCGATCGAGCTCGGCGGCAACTGCTGGCTCTCCGGCAGCAACGCCATCAGGATGAAGTAGACCAGTGCCACCGGGAAGGCCGCGGTGACGGCCGCCAGCACGATCACCAGGATGCGCACCAGCGTGGCATCCATGTTGAGGTATTCGGCGAGACCACCGCAGACACCCCCGATCCAGCGATCGTTGCGGCTGCGGTGCAGCTTCTTCGGCTGCCGATAGGGGTAACTCATGATCAACTCACTCTCGTACGGGACAAGATCAACTTCGAAACGACCGACGTCGGCAGCACTGACGGTGTGGGCATGACGATCACTGGTCGGAGCGGGAACGGGACGCGGCCAGCCCGATGATCCCGATCACCACCAGGGTCAGCGGGGCGGCGACCTTCAGCGTCGACCACTCGACGCTGCCGCCGAGGGAGAGCCAGAGCGCGGCGAGGGCGAGCGCGGTGGTCAGCAGGCCGAGGATCAGCGACACGGCGTCCGGCCGGCGCTTGACGTCGGGGGCTTTCATCAGCGGACCTCCAGCTGTCCCTGCCGGACCCGCAGGTCCAGCGTGATGGTCGGTTTATCGGCACTGCTGCCCGGTGCCGTCACCGCACCGGTGAGGTTGTTACCGAATCGATCGGCGCGCTCACCCGGGAGATCGACCATGCCCTCGGTCACCCGGTATTCGATTCTGGCGTTGGTGTTGTCGGGTGGCAACACCGTCAGGATGCCTTGGTCGACGGTCGCGGTGTAGCTGTAGTGCCGGTCACCGGTCCCGCGCAGCTTGCTCAGGTCCACCGTCAGCTGGCCGCGACGCTGGTGGTCCGAGGCCCTCATCGTCGCCGCGTCGGCGTAGCTCACCGTGCGAACGCCGAGGTCGGCGCCGGACAGGTTGTTGCTGTAGCGGGCGGCGACGCCGAGTGCGGTCGCCAGCGACAGCAGGACGGCCAGGAAGGCCATCCCCGGCGGCCTGCCGAAGCGGGCTCCGGCCAACAGCGTGACTCCGACCACCAGCAGCGCGGCGGCGAGATAGGTCGCGGTCGGGATGGCGATGCCGAACACCGAGGACGCGACGGCCATCGAGCTGATCGTCAGCCCGAGCACGATCAACGACACCAGCCCGAGCCGGCGAGCCGACCGCTTGCGCTGCAGCCGGCGTTCGGCGGCCAGCTTGATCGCACTCTCGTCCGGAGCCGGCTCGGTGTACAACCCGACCGGATCCGGGTGGGCCAGGAAGGCCTCGTGTCGCGGGTCGGGCGGCGGGGCGACCGGGCCGGCGGGTGTCGACGAGGTCGGGGAATAGGCGTACTGCGGTCCGGGGGCCCGGCGGCTGCGTTCGTGCTCGGCCCAGGCTCGGGCGTCCTGCTCGCGGATCTGGGTCTGCTGGAACTCCATGATCCGCTGCTGCCAGGCCTTGGCCGCCTCGGTGAACGGCGTCGGTTCGCCGGAGAATTCGGCGAACCGCATCGGTTCGGGTCGGTCGATCGGCGCCGGCTGCTCGGAGCGCTGCGGCCGGTTGCGGTAGTAGCCGAAATACCAGACGGCAGCCATCACCACGGCTGCGGCGAAGCCGAACGGTGCGACCGAGGACAGGGCTGCGACACCGATCAGACAGGCCACCACCACGATGCCGATCCGCAGCTCGCGGGCCCAACCCCGGGTCTGCGGGATGGCATCGTCCAGCACCGAGGTCTCGCGATCCTCGGCCGGGATCATCAACCAGCCGGACAGGTACAGCACGACACCGATACCGCCACTCAGAGCGAGGATGCCGAACGCGATCCGGACCAGCACCGGATCGACGTTCCAGACCCGGGCGATGCCGCCGGCCAGGCCACTGAGCTTGCGGTCGCTGACGCTGCGGCGGACCGTCCAGATCGAACTCATGGCACCATCCTCGTCGCCCACCCGCCAGCACACCATCAGGGACGACCCCCACCCAACGCTGGAACCGCGGTGAAACCGCCCGGTTCGGCTGCTCGGGAGGCCTCCGGATCGGCCGTTCAGGGGAGATCTGCGGGTTAGCCCTACTGCCACCGCGCCCGGAACGTGCAACCCTTGATACCAACATGACATCTCTGGGCGCCCACCGAACACCCGACACCGTACGGTCCGGGTCGGATCCGTTGCGCCCCGCCGACGCCACCGACAGTGCGACCGGCAGCTCGGCCGACGGTCCGGACAAACCGGAAACGCCGGCCGCCCCGGAGGCCGACAGCCCGACGACCGCCGACCGAGCGGGCGCGGACGAGGCGAACAGCGCCGGCCCGACGGTCCGGGACAAGGTGCTGCAGACCGCCAGCCGGAAACAGGCCGAGCAGGAGGCCAAGGAACAGCGGCCGCGGGCCACCCGGGTCTCGGAGGGTGCGCTGCTGGGCGGTGTCTGTACCGGACTGGCCCGGCATCTCGGCTGGCCGGTGATGGTGCTCCGGGTGGGGTTCGTCGCCCTTGCGCTGACCCAGTTCGTCGGTGTCATCGCCTACGGCGCGCTGTGGCTGCTGATGCCGCCGGAGACAGCGGCCAAGGCGCCGGGGCTGGAGGCCGCCAGCCGGCAGGGCATGCGGGTGCAGATCAGCAAGCGGCGGCGTGCCGACTGGGGCGCCCTGCTCGCGTTGATCGTGCTCGGCGCCGGCCTGATCTGGATCGTGCAGATCTCCGGTCTGGGCATCAAACAACAGGTGTTCTGGCCGGTCGCATTCGCCTGCGCCGGCGCCGCACTGGTCTGGCGGCAGGCGGACACGGCCCGGCAGCGGGAGTGGAAGACCGAGGCCGGCGGCCGGGTCTGGCTCGCCCCGCTGATCGCCCGCGGCGGCTGGCCGGCGGTGATCCGGGTGGTGATCGGCCTGACCCTGGTCGGCGCCGCCTTCGGCATCGTGGTCGCCCAGCAGAACCAGTTGCAGCAACTTCCCGAAGTGCTGGCGATGACCGTGTTGGCGCTGGCCGGGTTGGCGATCGTCGCCGCACCGTGGCTGCACCGTTCCCGGACCGCGCTGAACGAGGCCCGCGCTGCCAAGGTGCGGGCCGACGCCCGGGCCGACATGGCCGCCCACCTGCACGACTCGGTGCTGCAGACGCTGGCGCTGATCCAGCGACAGTCCGACGATCCCAAGGAAGTGCAGCGGCTGGCCCGCCGCCAGGAACGTGAACTGCGGACCTGGCTCTACGGCGAGGAGGTCACCGACACCACGCTGAAGGCGGCATTGGCCACCGCGGCGGCCGAGGTCGAGGACGAACGCGGCATCCCGGTCGAATTGATCACCGTCGGCGACTGCGAGCTGACCGAACCGATGCAGGCGATGATCCGGGCCGCCCGGGAGGCAATCGTGAACGCCGCCAAACACTCCGGCGCGGACAAGATCGACGTGTTCGCCGAGGCGACCGAGGACCTGGTGGAGATCTTCGTCCGGGACCGCGGCAGCGGTTTCGACGCCGAGACCATCGACGAGGACCGGATGGGGGTCCGCGGCAGCATCATCGGCCGGATGACCCGCCACGGGGGAACGGCCAGGATCCGTAGTGCTCCTGGCGAAGGAACCGAAGTACGACTGGAGATGCAGCGATGAGTGATCAGCAACAGCCGGACGGTCTCGGGACGCCCAGTGCGGAGCCGGGGCCCGAACCGGTTCCGCCGCAGGGCCCGCGGACCGTGGTGATCGTCGACGATCACGCGATGTTCCGCAGCGGTGTCCGGGCCGAGATCGGCACCCGGTGCCGGGTGCTGGGGGAGGCCGAGGACGTCGACACCGCGGTCCGGGTGATCTCCGAGACCAAGCCGGAGGTGGTGTTGCTGGACGTTCATCTGCCGGGCGGCGGCGGCACCGAGGTGTTGCGCCGGGTGCATGAGCAGGACCCGGATCAGAAGTTCCTCGCGCTGTCGGTGTCCGACGCCGCCGAGGACGTGATCGGGGTGATCCGCGGCGGTGCCCGCGGTTATGTCACCAAGTCGATCAGCGGTTCGGAACTGATCGACGCCATTCGGCGGGTCGCCGAAGGTGACGCCGTCTTTTCGCCGCGGTTGGCCGGCTTCGTCCTCGATGCATTTTCCGGCGCGATCGACATCGCCAGCGTCGACGAGGACCTGGACCGGCTGTCGCCCAGAGAGCGGGAGGTGATGCGCCTGATTGCGCGTGGGTACGCCTACAAGGAAGTCGCCAAGGAACTGTTCATCTCGATCAAAACCGTCGAGACCCACGTGAGCAGCGTCTTACGTAAGTTGCAGCTTTCGAATCGGCATCAATTGACCCGTTGGGCCACCGATCGGCGATTGGTCTGACCTGACGGCGATTACAGTTCAATTGTGGGAACCACAGCTGACAAGGGGCGTCTGTCCCGCAAGCGTTCGGCAGTTCTGCAAGAGTTCGGCAGTTCCGTAAGAGTGAGGAAGTTTCGCAAGTAGGTTCAACCGCGACGGCTATTCCGCCGCCGCGTGTCGTCCGTACGAAAGGAACGAGGCATGGGCGCGATTATCGGCACCATCATCTTCGGGGCGGTCATCGGAGTGCTGGCACGAATCGTCTTACCCGGAAAGCAGGCGTACGGCTGGATCGTGACAGTCGTTCTCGGCATCGGCGGCGCACTGATCGGCTATTGGCTCTCCAGCGTGCTCGGCGTCCGGGATACTCCCGGTATCGACTGGATTCGTTGGATCATCAGCGTTGCGGCGGCAGCCGTTCTGAGTTTCGCATTCACCGCGATCACCAAGCGCGGCAAGGCGACGGATCGCGCCTGACCGACCCACCAACCTGCTGTCGACGGCCGCATCGGATGACTCCGATGCGGCCGTCGCTACGATGAGCGCCATGGAGGTCGCCCAACACATCGTCCTGCTGCTCCATCTGATCGGATTCGCTTCCCTGTTCGGCGGCTTCCTGGTGCAGATGAAGCAGGTCGAGCCGGAGGTCAATGCGGCAATGCTGCACGGCTCGTACACGATGCTGGTGACGGGCGTCGCACTGGTGGTGTTCGCCGAGGTCGGACCGGACCCGGTCAACCACGTCAAGATCGGCATCAAACTGGTGCTGGCGTTGATCATCACGGTGCTGGTGGTGCTGAACCGGCGATTCACCACGATTCCGCGGGGGTTGTGGGGGCTTCTGGGGCTGCTGACCGTCACCAACGCCGCACTCGCGGTGCTCTGGCAGTAACCTACTTCCCTGATGAGACTTTCAGCGCGCGTGGACTACGCCCTCCGGGCCGCCGCCGAGCTGGCAGCGGCCGGTGGTCCCCGGACGTTGGACCAGCTCGCCGCCGCCCAGGAGATCCCGGCCAAGTATCTGGAGAGCATCCTCGGCGAGATGCGTCGCGGGGGGATCCTGCGCAGCCAGCGTGGACCGGATGGAGGCTACCGACTCAGCCGACCGGCCGAGGAGATCAGCATCGCCGACATCATCCGGGTGCTCGACGGCGAACTGGCCAACGTCCGCGGCAGCCGGCCGGAGCATCTGGAGTACACCGGTGCGGCAGTTCCGCTGCAGCAGGTCTGGATCGCCCTGCGCGCCAGCGAACGCTCGATCCTGGAGCAGGTCACGCTGGCCAATATCGCCGCCGGCAGCATGCCGACCGCGGTCGCCCGGCTGATCGAGTCGCCCGCCGCCTGGTCCTGAGTGCCCGGATCGGAAGGCCCGATCTGATGGCCCGATCTGAGTAACCCGACCGGGGCGCCCTGAACCTGACTGTCCGCGGCTGAGCGGGCTACGACACGGCGCCCTTCTCACGATGTGACCACACCGGTCCGGTCTCCGCTATAGTCTCCCGTAAATCCTACGGAGTCGGTAGGAATACCTCGTACGGCAGGAATACTTCCCAAGCGGAACATCCGCTGCCGTACGGGCCGCACCGGACAGACACGAAACACAGAAGGATCGGGGCCAGCTCATGCGCAAACTCATCGTCGTCGCGATTGTCGGGTTGCTCGCACAGCTCGTCGACGGCGCGCTCGGGATGGGGTACGGCGTCACGTCCAGCACGCTGCTGGTCGCGATCGCCTCACTCACCCCCGCAGCGGCGTCGGCATCGGTGCACCTGTCGGAGATGGGCACCAACATCGCCTCGGGGATCTCGCACTGGAGGCTGAAGAACGTCGACTGGCGGGTGGTCGCCAGGATCGCGATCCCAGGTGCGATCGGCTCGTTCCTCGGCGCCACGGTGCTGTCCAAGCTGTCCACCGAGGCCGCCGAGCCGGTGATGTGCGGCATCCTGCTGGCGCTCGGCATCTACATCTTCATCCGATTCCTGATCGGCATCAAGCCGCGGCTGAAGGGCAATCCCGGCCTGAAGCTGTTGGCGCCGCTCGGTCTGTTCGCCGGATTCGTCGACGCCACTGGTGGCGGTGGCTGGGGTCCGGTCGCCACCCCGACGCTGCTGACCGACGGGCGGATGGCGCCGCGCAAGGTGATCGGCTCGATCGACACCGCCGAGTTCGTGGTGAGTGCGGCGGCCAGCCTCGGCTTCATCCTGGCGCTGGGCTCCCAGGGCATCCACTGGGGTCTGGCCGTGGCGCTGTTGATCGGCGGCGTGATCGCGGCACCGATCGCGGCCTACCTGGTCCGGATCGCACCGGCCCACCTGCTCGGCATCGCGGTCGCCGGCATCATCCTGCTGACCAATTCCCGGACCCTGCTGAAGGCCGTCGACGTCCCGGCCGGCCCGCGCTGGGCGGTCTACATCGCGCTGTTCCTGATCACCCTGGCCGGCCTGGCCTTCGTGATCATCCGCCGCCGCCGCGAAGGTGCAACCGAGGCCGCCACCGAGCAAGAGTCCGTCTCCGCCTGAGCCGAACCTCGATAGATCAAGGTTGCGCACGTTTCCCGCGCCGAAATAGGTGCATAACCTCGTCGGATCCTGGGCGCGCGGGGTCCCAGGTGGCGTCCCCTGCTGCAGACGCGACCGGCCACCCGTACGCGACCGACTCGGGCGTCCAAGGGGGTCGTCCCCCTTGCTACAACAAGGTGCGGAACGGGGTCAGCACGCTCTCGGAGAATTTCACCATCGCCGGCCGGCTGTGCCACTCGTCGAGGGTCAGCTCGCGACTGTTCGAGCTGTCCATCGCGAAGATCTCCTCCAGCTGGGCGGCAACCGGTGCGGAGAACACCTCGATGTTGATCTCGTAGTTGCCCTGCAGGGACAGCCGATCGATGTTGGCGGTGCCGATCGTCGACCATTGACCGTCGATGCAGGCGGTCTTGGCGTGCACCATGGCGCCCTGGTAGAGGAAGAGCCGTACGCCGCCGCGCAGCAGTTGACTGTAGAAGCCGCGGGACAACCAGTCGGCGACGATGTGGTTGGACTCGGCGGGGACGATGATCCGGACGTCGACACCGCGTTCGGCGGCCTGCAGCAGGGCGCGCACCATGTCGTCGTCGGGGATCAGATAGGCGTGGGTCAGGTAGATGTGATGGCTGGCCCGATCGATCGCTTCCAGATACATGCCGCGGATCGGGAAGACGAGGTTCTTCGGCACGTTGCGGTAGAGCCGGATGTTCGGCTGCCAGACCAGGCCGCCGGTGTCGGGCAGCTGCGGCAGCCGACGCCGGGGGAACAGGTTCCAGTAGTCGATGAACGCGTTCTGCATGTCCCAGACGATGTCGCCGGTCAGTCGGGCGTGCGTGTCGCGCCAGTTGGTCGCGTAGGTGCTGCCGATGTTGTAGCCGCCGACGAAGGCGACGTCGTCGTCGACCACCAGCAGCTTGCGATGGTCCCGGCCGGCCTGCCGGGCGACGCTCAGGCCCATGCTGAACAGCCGATGCGGTTTGATCTTGAGATTGGGATGCTTGGGGAAGTGGAAGAAGGTCCGGGGCACCACCAGGTTGGCGAATTCGTCGTAGACGATGTAGACCCGGACGCCGCGTTCGGCGGCATCCAGCAGGGCCTGTTTGAACTCCAGCCCGACCGGGTCGGCCTTCCAGATGAAGGTCTCGAAGAAGATCTGCCGGGTGGCTTGCCGGATCGCGCCGAGCATGTCGGCGAACAGGTCCTCGCCGTAGGTGTAGACGGTGACCTCGGAGCCGCCGGCGGTCACCGAACGTGGTGGCACGCGGGGGAAGACCGCCGGTCGCCGAACCTTCTTGCGCCGATAGTCGACGACGGCCAGCGCCGCGAGAGTGACGCCCTGGACCGCGGCCACCGCGAGGACCGTCCGTCGGACGATCTTTCGCACCGGTACCCTCCGCAGCCACATGCTGCTCAGCCTAGTGGCGTTGCTCAACTTCGAGCCGCTGCGGGTGAACGCGGAACGTCGCTGCGGCGCGGCCCCGGGGCGGCCACCCGTACCCGGGGAGGGTCGGCGCTCACCAGTAGGCTTGTCAGGTCATGACGAGCACAGATCCTTCCGAGACATCGGCCGCCCCCGACGCCTCGGACCAGGTGGACGGGGCCGGCGCGCTGTTCCCCGATCCTCCGGCCGCGAAGCGGTCGCCAGGAGGGAAGCGGAAGAAGGGCCGCAAGAAGGATCTGCTGGCCGGGCTCAATCCTCAGCAGCGACAGGCGGTCACCCACGAGGGTGGCCCGGTGCTGGTGGTGGCTGGCGCCGGATCGGGTAAGACCCGGGTGCTGACCCGGCGGATCGCCTACCTGGTCAGCGAACGCAACGTGCACCCCGGCTCGATCCTGGCGATCACCTTCACCAACAAGGCTGCCGCCGAGATGCGCGACCGGGTCACCGAGCTGGTCGGCAACCGGGCGAAGCTGATGTGGGTCTCCACCTTCCACTCCGCGTGTGTCAGGATCCTGCGCGCCGAGGTCGGCCGGTTCGGTCTGTCCCGCACCTTTTCGATCTACGACGACACCGACGCCAAGCGGTTGATGACCCTGGTCTGTCGGGATCTTTCCCTTGACCAGAAGCGATTCCCGCCGCGGGCGGTGCTCAACTGGGTGTCCAACTGCAAGAACGAACTGGTCGACACCGAGTCGGCCGGATCGAAGGTGAGCACCGAGATCGAGCAGGGTTATCTCGAGGCCTACAAGGAATATCAGTCCCGGCTGACCGCGGCCAACGCGTTGGACTTCGACGATCTGATCATGACCTCGGTGCACCTGATGCAGGCCTTCCCCGAGGTCCGCGAACAGTATCGCCGTCGCTTCCGGCATGTCCTGGTCGACGAGTACCAGGACACCAACATCGCCCAGTACGCGTTGATCCAGCAGCTTTGCGGCGAGGTCGACGACGGCCCCGCGGCGGTCGAGGACGGGCCCCAGGCGTCGCCGTCGGAGCTGATGGTGGTGGGTGACTCCGACCAGTCGATCTATGCCTTCCGGGGTGCAACGATCCGCAACATCCTGGACTTCGAAACCGACTTCCCGGGCGCGGAAACGATCTTGTTGGAGCAGAACTACCGCTCCACCCAGAACATCCTCGATGCCGCCAACGCGGTGATCACCAACAACGAGGGGCGCAAGGACAAGCGGCTCTGGTCCGATGCCGGCACCGGGGAACAATTGGTCGGCTACGTCGCTGACTCCGAACACGACGAGGCCCAGTTCGTCGCCGGCGAGATCGATGCGCTGGTCGACGCCGGGTCGGTCAAGTACGGCGATGTCGCGGTGTTCTATCGGACCAACGCCCAGTCCCGAGCCTTCGAAGAGGTGTTCATCCGGGTCGGGCTGCCGTACAAGGTGGTCGGCGGCGTCCGGTTCTACGAACGCCGCGAGATCCGGGACGCCATCGGCTACCTCCGTGCGATCGCCAACCGCACTGACGACGTGTCGCTGCGGCGGATCCTGAATGTGCCCAAGCGGGGGATCGGTGACCGTGCTGAGGCGGCGGTCGAGGCCTACGCCGCCGAGCATCGGATCAGCTTCGCCGACGCGTTGCGCAAGGCCGACGAGATCGAGGGTCTGGCCACCCGGTCGGCCAAGCAGATCGCCGGCTTCACTGCGTTCATGGACAAGTGCGAGGGACTGGTCGCCGACGGTGCACCGGCCGACGAGGTGCTGACCACCGTGCTGCAGGACTCGGGCTATCTGACCGAGTTGCACGAGTCCAGTGATCCGCAGGACGAGACCCGCCTGGAGAACCTGGTCGAGCTGGTCGCGGTCGCCCGCGAGTTCGTCGCCGCCGGCGGCGCCACCACGATCGGCAGCGACGGCTCCGGCGGTGGGCTGTCCTCGCTCAGTACCGAGCCGATCCTGACCGCCGACCCGCAACCGGTGACAGAGCCCGAGCAGGACGGGGCAGATGCATCGAAGAAGAGCGCCGGGTCCGGGAAGAAGAGCGCAGGATCCCGGAAGAAGGGCGCTGAGCTTGTCGAAGGGTCGCGAGTCGATCCGGCACCTCCCGACAGCCTCTTCGCCGAAGGCTTGTTCGAGTTGGATGAGGTCGTCTCTGCTGATCCAGAAGGCAGTGCTGATCCAGAAGGCAGTGCCGATCGAGAAGGCAGTGCCGATCGAGAAGGCAATGCTGATCAACGGGTCAGCGATGATCAACTGCCCAGTCCTTCGACAAGCTCAGGGCCCATGGCTGCTGAGGACTCGGGTGCCCTGGCGGCAACGAGTTCCGGATCGGCGACGACCACCGTGACCTACACCATTCCGGACCAGATCGAGATCGGCCCGGACGCCGACGAACTGGTCGGCGCCGAGTTCGAGCTGGGTGCGGGCGCACCGGAGCCGGACGTGACCCTGGGTGCGTTCCTGGAGCGGGTGGCGCTGGTCGCCGATGCCGACCAGATCCCCGACGGTCCGGCGGAGGAGAGTTCCGGGATGGTCACCATGATGACCCTGCACACCGCCAAGGGTCTGGAGTTCGACACCGTCTTCCTCGGCGGACTGGAGGACGGCATCTTTCCGCACCAGCGGGCGCTGGGGGAGCGTAAGGAGCTGGAGGAGGAACGTCGGCTGGCCTACGTCGGTCTGACCCGGGCCCGCAAGCGGCTCTATCTGAGCCGGGCGATCGTCCGTTCGGCCTGGGGAGCACCGCAGCACAATCCACCCAGCCGGTTCCTCGCCGAGATCCCGGTCGACCTCATCGACTGGCGCCGCACCGAAGGTGCGATGACCAGTTGGCGGTCGACCTCGGCGACCTATGACCGGTCCGAGCGAGAGCGCAAGAAGGAGGAGGCGACCGCTCGCTGGCGCAACACCGTCGGCTTCGGCAGCAGCCTGCCCCAGCGCAAGGAGGTGCCGACGCTGAAGGCGGGTGACCGGGTACTGCACTCGGTGTTCGGGATGGGCAGTGTGGTGGCGGTCTCCGGCGACGGCGACGCCGCCAAGGCCGACGTCGACTTCGGATCGGCGGGCACCAAGCGGCTGTCGCTGCGGCACGCGCCGATCGAAAAGCTCTGAGCCGACGGCCGGCAGAACGAATTCAGCCGCACCGAACGGATTCGATGCGGCTGAACCGAGGTCACGCGTACGGGACCGGCGAGGTCAAGAGACCTTCACGCCGTGCGGGCTGAAGTAGTTCGAGATCGGGTCCTTGGCGCTGTACACGTCGCCCGGGGTGATGCCCTTGGGGTAGAACTCGACGTGGGTGTGCGGACCGAAGGCGCGGCCGGTCATCCCGACGTGTCCGATCACCTGGCCGGCCGAGACATGCTGGCCGTTGCTGACCGAAACCGAGGACATGTGGGCCATCAGCATCTGGTCGCCGTTGGCGAACTTGACCACTACGTAGTTGCCGGCCCAACCACTCGCCGAGCCCATGCCGGCGTTGGTGATGGTGCCGTCGCCCGGTGCGTGGATCGGGGTCCCGATCGGCGCGGAGAAGTCGACGCCGGTGTGGTAGCGCGACCAGGATCCGTACTGGCCGAAGGTCGCGGCGATGCTGTACGCGCCCTTGGCGACCGGTGTGGTGGCGCTGCCGCTGCTGGAGGTGCTTGCTGCGCTGGTGTCGCTGTCGTCACTGGCCGCGGAGTCGGTCGAGGACGAGGTATCGGTCGATGCGCTGCCTGTCGAGTCATCGGTGCTGGCGGCGCCGCCGGTGGTGCCGGTCGCGGCACCCTGGCCACCGGATTGGGACTGAGCGGCTCGGGCAGCGGCGGCGGCCTTCTCGGCCTCCTCCATCTTGCGGTCGCGCTCTTCCTTGCTCAGCTTGCCGGACAGTTCCTGGGCTTTCAGGGCGTCGGCCTGCAGCTCCTTGGCGCGCTCCTGGGCGGCCTTGGTCGCCGCGTCGTCGCCGGCGCTGGTGTCGGTGACCTTGGCGTTCTTCTGGGCGTCGCGGCGGGCCGTCATGTCGACCGTGCCGTCCATCGGCTCGCCGGTGCCGTGATGCACCTGCTGTTCCTCCGAGCCGAGATCCTGGCGCTGGGTGGAGCGGCTGGTGGTGTCGCTGTCCCGGGACCCGATCGCGTTGCCCGCGATCGCCTTGCTGGCCACCGATACGCCCGGCGCAGAACCGCCCGACTCATTGGCGGATCCGGTGACGGCAACCGCGCCGGCGCCGGCCAGCCCCAGCCCGGCGATCGCCATGGCGGCGATCCCGTGCCGGAGCCAGCCACGCTTGTCCTTGCTGACCTCGCGGGCAGCACGGCGGGCACGCTTGGACTGGGTGGTCCCGAAGGCCTTGGCGCTGGTCTTCACGCTTTTCAGCGGACCGAAGCGCTGAGGCAGTTGCGATGGCACGCGGGACGTTCTCCTTGCTCGACGACAGATCCCAATCGCACCTCGACGAGGTGCCCAGGCCGACCTTGTCGCCGACCATCGACTGGATGCCGGACACTCTCGATCGACCCCCGAGTGGTCGGCACTTCACGACCATAACGGATGAATAACGGCAGAACAAACCTCGGGTCGCCATCTGTGGACGATCCGGCGGCTTGCCGGCATCTCCTTGCGCACTCGTCAGCGCAGCCTGCGCCGACCTTGAGGGAATAGCCCCGATTCTAGGTCGTTTCGCGACCCTGCGGAGTGAATCGGCCGGGAGTAATGTCGCGGCATGGATACTGCGTCGAGCGCCGGTCGGCAGTTGCGGATCGTGGTCGCCAAGCCAGGTCTGGACGGCCATGACCGGGGCGCCAAGGTGATTGCCCGGGCGCTCCGCGACGCCGGCATGGAAGTCATCTACACCGGCCTGCATCAGACTCCGGAACAGATCGTCAGTACGGCCGTCGCCGAGGACGCCGACGGGATCGGCTTGTCGGTGCTGTCCGGGGCACACATGACGTTGTTCGCCCGGGTCGCCGAACTGCTGGCCGAGAACGACGCCGCCGACATCGTGGTGTTCGGTGGCGGCATCATCCCCGAGGAGGACCGGGCGGCGCTGGCCGAGCTCGGCATCACCGGCATCTTCACCCCTGGCGCATCGATGGCCGAGGTGGTCGACTGGGTCCGGGCCAACATCACCCCGTCCGCCGTCGTGTGACGCCCCACCCCCTCCCGTCCCGCGCACCTTTGCCGTACCCGCGCGGGCTCGAACCTGCGCGGAGACACAAAAGGCGCGCGGGAACGCGGGTGGGCGGTCGGGGTCGGCCGCGCGGCGTGCCGGTCAGCCGTTAGGCTCGGCCTCGTCTGCTACCGCGGACGAGTCACGACGGAAGTGAAAGGTAGGGCGCGGTGGATCTGTACGAGTACCAAGCGCGGGACCTGTTCGAGGCACACGGAGTACCGGTTCTGCGGGGGATCACCGCGACCACGCCGGACGAGGCGAAGTCCGCCGCTGCCGAGCTGGCCACCCCGGTGGTCGTGGTCAAGGCCCAGGTGAAGACCGGCGGCCGCGGCAAGGCCGGTGGCGTCAAGATCGCCAAGAGTCCGGACGAGGCGGCGGCCAAGGCCGAGGAGATCCTCGGCCTCGACATCAAGGGCCACGTCGTCAAGACCCTGATGATCGCCGAGGGCGCCGACATCGCCGAGGAGTACTACTTCTCGGTGCTGCTGGACCGGGCCAACCGCCGCTACCTCGCGATGTGCTCCAAAGAGGGCGGCGTGGAGATCGAGCAACTGGCCGTCGAGCGGCCCGAGGCGCTGGCCCGGGTCGAGGTCGACCCGCTGGTCGGCATCGACGAGGCCAAGGCGAAGGAGATCGTCGATCAGGCCGGCTTCGACGCCGAGACCGGCGCCAAGATCGCCCCGGTGTTGATCAAGCTCTACGGGGTCTACACCGCCGAGGACGCGACCCTGGTCGAGGTCAACCCGCTGGTGAAGACCGGCGCCGGCGACATCATCGCGTTGGACGGCAAGGTCACCATCGACGAGAACGCCGACTTCCGGCATCCCGATCATGCTGCGCTGGTCGACAATGCCGCCACCGATCCGCTCGAGGTCAAGGCCAAGGAGAAGGGCCTCAACTACGTCAAGCTGGACGGCGAGGTCGGCATCATCGGCAACGGCGCCGGCCTGGTGATGAGCACGCTGGACGTGGTCGCCTACGCCGGCGAACAGCACGGGGTGAAGCCGGCCAACTTCCTCGACATCGGCGGCGGCGCGAACGCCCAGGTGATGGCCGACGGTCTGGACGTGATCCTGGGTGACGAGCAGGTCCGTACGGTGTTCGTCAACGTTTTCGGCGGCATCACCGCCTGCGACGAGGTCGCCAACGGCATCAAGGGCGCGCTGGAGATCCTCGGCGACAACGCCACCAAGCCGCTGGTGGTCCGGCTCGACGGCAACAACGTCGACAAGGGCCGCGCGATCCTGAACGAACTGAACCACCCGCTGGTCACCCAGGTCGACACGATGGACGGAGCCGCGGCCGAGGCCGCCGAGCTCGCGGCCGCCAAGTGACGCGCTGACAGCAGAGAAAGAGGAAACACACAACATGTCGATCTTTTTGAACGCTGACAGCAAGATCATCGTCCAGGGCATGACCGGGGGGATGGGCTCCAAGCACACCAAGCTGATGCTCCAGGCCGGCTCGAACATCGTCGGCGGCGTGAACGCCCGCAAGGCGGGCACCACCGTCGACTTCGACGGCAAGGAGCTCCCGGTCTTCGGCACGGTCGCCGAGGCGATGAAGGAGACCGGCGCCGACGTGTCGGTCGCGTTCGTCCCGCCGGCCTTCTCCAAGGACGCCGCGATCGAGGCCATCGACGCCGAGATCGGACTGCTGGTGATCATCACCGAGGGCATCCCGGTGAAGGACTCCGCCGAGCTCTACAACTACTCGATCGGCAAGAAGACCCGGATCATCGGTCCGAACTGCCCGGGCATCATCACCCCGGAGGAGTCACTGGCCGGGATCACCCCGCACACCATCGCCGGCAAGGGGCCGATCGGTCTGGTGAGCAAGTCCGGCACGCTGACCTACCAGATGATGTACGAGCTGCGTGATCTCGGCTTCACCACCGCCATCGGGATCGGCGGCGACCCGGTGATCGGTACCACCCACATCGACGCCCTCGAGGCGTTCGAGGCCGATCCGGACACCAAGGCGATCGTGATGATCGGCGAGATCGGCGGCGACGCCGAGGAGCGGGCCGCCGACTACATCAAGGCCAACGTCACCAAGCCGGTCGTCGGCTACGTCGCCGGCTTCACCGCACCGGAGGGCAAGACGATGGGTCACGCCGGCGCGATCGTGTCCGGTTCCTCCGGCACCGCCGAGGCCAAGAAGGCTGCGCTCGAGGCCGCCGGAGTCAAGGTCGGCAAGACGCCGAGCGAGACCGCGGACCTGATGCGCAAGATCATCAACGGCTGATCGCGGACCACCGACCGATCAGCGCACGATCGACAACGGCCGTGCTGGCGATCCCGGAGATCGTCCGGGCCCGTGCGGTCAGTCAGGGCGCCGAGTCCTGGCTGGCCGGGCTGGACGATCAGGTCCGCCGACTCGCTGCCCGCTGGGGCCTGCAGCTCGGTGACGTCCTGGACGGCGGCACGGCCGCGCTCGTCGTCGAGGTGACGATGGCCGACCGGACGCCGGCGGCGTTGAAGATCTCGGTTCCCGACCTCGGCTTCGATGATCAACTTCGGTTGCTGGAGTCGGCCGACGGCCGGGGCTACGTCCGGGTCCTGCGCTCCGATCCCGGCCACGGTGCCGCGCTGTTGGAACGACTCGGCCAACCGCTCGCCCCACTGATCGAGGACTCGGCGAACGGTCCCTCTCCCGAAGTGCAGCTCTGCGTCCTCGGCCGGCTGCTGCCGGTGGCCTGGGAGTTGCCCCGGACGCCGTACCAGGATCAGGACTGGAACAAGGCCGAGCAACTGGCGCGCATGATCGGCGAACTCTGGCCGAAGTTGGGCCGACCCTGCTCCGCGGCCGTCATCGACCGGGCGTTGGACTACGCGGCCAAGCGAGCTGCGGTGCCGCGGGACCGCTGGGTGGTCGTCCACGGTGACCCGCATCCGGGCAATGTGCTGCGGGTGCTGGCCGAGCGGCCCGGCGCCGTCGGCGGCTACGTCTTCATCGACCCCGACGGATTCCTCGCCGATCCCGCCTACGACGTCGGCGTCACGCTGCGGGACTGGTCGTCGCAGCTGCTGACCGGCGACCCGATCGCGCTGCAGCAGCACTACTGCCGGCTGGCAGCCAACGGCACCGGCATCGACCGGCAGGCGATCTGGGAGTGGGCCTATCTGGAACGGGTCAGCAGCGGGCTGTTCGTGACCTCGTTCGGCGAACCGGACCGCGGCCGCCGGTTCCTGGACACCGCCGAACTCCTCCTCTGAAACCCCGACCCCGCTGACCCGTCAGTTTCTCCCCGACACTCCGGGCATGTCGGGGAGAAACTGACGGGTCGGCGGAACGGGCGGACCTGCAGCAACGCGTCAGAAATCGCCAAGATCGGCCGTCGTCGGGAATGATGCTCCCCGAATCGCGCGCCTGCGCACCGGTGCGGCGGATACGAGGAGGGGATGAGATGCGGAAGCTGTGGATCGAGTTCAAGGCGTTCGCGCTGGGTGGCAACATGCTCGACCTGGCGCTCGGTTTCATCATGGGTACGGCGTTCGCCGCCGTCGTCCAGAGCCTGGCCAAGAATCTGCTGATGCAGTTGGTGGCCGCGATCTTCGGCAAGCCGGACTTCAGCCGCTTCTCGCTGACCTTGAACGGCGCCGAGATCCGCTACGGCGCCTTCCTCACCGATTTCCTGAACTTCCTGATGATGGCTGCCGTGCTGTTCGTCATGGTCAAGCTGATGAAGAAGATCGGGCTGGGCAACTTCCGGGCGCAGGGTCAGATGGAATGCCCGTTCTGCAAGGAGTTCGTGTCCTCCGACGCGCTGATCTGTAAGTGGTGCACGGCCGAACTCGAGCCGGCGATGGTCGATCAGGAGGAGGAACGCCGGCGGCACTCGTTCCGTCGCGCCGCCCCCGAACAGGTCTGACGCCCGCTCAGCAGGTCAGCGGATCTGGGTGGCTCGCTCGGCGGCGCGGGAGGTCAGCATCGTCCACTGATCCTTGGTCATGTCCCAGTCGCCGTCGCGGTACAGGAAGGTGTAGACCAGTTTGTTGCCGGCCGAGACGATGCCGACCCGGTAGCGGGAGGTCTCGCTGTCGCTGACCTTCTGATTGACCAGAGCGGCCGAGCCGCTGATCTCGGCGCCTGAGGCGCCGGTGCCCGACACGGTGGACAGATCGCTGACCGTTGCCGCCGGCAGCCGGTCCTCACACGACTTGAGGTTGTCGACGACGTTCTTGACCGCCTCGGAGGCGGCCTTCTTGGACCGCATCGTCAGGGTGATCTCGTCGACGCCGAACTTCTTCGGCATCCCCTTCGGCTTGTCGGTCAGCACGTAGCTGCGGGCCGCCCGGTTGTCGGCCTGCAACAGGTTGAAGTCGATATTTTCACAGCCGGAGGTGGTCACATTCTCCGGGGACCCGGGCTCCAGTCCGCCCCAGGTGCCCTTGCCGTTGGTCGGCGTCGGGATGTCGCCGGTCGCCAGGAAGCCGGGCTGATCGCCACCGATCGGCGGCGGGCCGTCGCTGATCTTGACCCCGCTGGCACACAGCCCGACCGCGATCGTGCACTGCAGGTCGGTGACGCTGGCCATCGCCTTCGCGGTCTTGTCCAGATCCGGGGTCTTCTTGGTGGCGGCCACGTCGACGACGTTGACCATCCGGCCGGTGCGGTTCAGGGTCACGGCCCGGTGGCTGTCCTTGATCAGGTTCTCCAACTCGATCCCGGTCGCCTGATCGCCGAGTCCGGTGATCACCCGGGCACCGGAGATGTAGCTGCCCTTCAGTTGGCATTCGCCGAGTGCCTTGGCCAGCAGGGCGTAGCCCTCGGTCGCCTGTTCGGGAGTCTTGTAGGCCTGTGCCAGATGCAGCGTCGTCGAGCCGCCCTCGCCTGCCGACAGCGTACGGATCAGCGATTCGGCCGGCTTCGGTGCGTCCTTGGAGACCGCGCCGAGGCAGGCCGGCACCGGGACATTCTGCTCACCGGGGGTCTGGTCGTTGCGGACCGACCAGTTCTGCCCGTCGATGGTCTTGGCCTCGGCTGCGGTCAGCATCGTCTGCGGTCCGATCATGGTGGCCGGCGCCGCCGCCGATGCGGACGGGTCACCACCCGCGGCGGGCGCCGTACGCTGCGGGCCGAAGGCCAGGAAACCGACCACCAGACCGACCACCAACAGCAGCGCGATGCCGCCTCCGATCAGTCCGGCGCGGCGGCCGGACGAGGACGGCTGCAGATCGGCGACGTTGGGTCGATGTCCGAAGTCGGGCCGATCGGACTTCTCCGGCGTGCCTGCCGGATCGGTCGAGTCCCGCAGCCGACGCAGTTCCTCCAGACGTTCGGTCCGGCGGGCCTTGGCGACGGTCTGCGCGGTGCTGAGTCGGGTCCGCCGGACCGAACCGGTCGTCGAACCGCCGTCCTTGCCGCCGGGGCGGTTTGGGCGGTTGTCCTTCCGCTGCTTGCGGGCCATGCTCGACGAACTCCCTGTGGTGCTGACCGGATCCTGACGCTGGCCGTACCGACGCGGGACGCGGCGAGGCCGTTTGAACTGTACCTGCTAGGGCGTGTCTGACCCGAATGCTCCGATCGGCGGGGGAGCATGGACGAGCCATGGCCTCCCTGCTTTCCCCGCACCGCTCCGGCCGCCCGACGGGGCGGCAGGATGCCGACGTACGCCTCACCGCGACCACACCGACCGAGACCGAACAACCCGGCCCGCCGGAGCCGACCGGGCCGCGGTACGGGTGGCAGTTGGCAGCGGTCGGCGGTGCGCTGACCGCTGCCCTGGCCGGTTGGATCATCGTCACCGGGTTGAGCGTCGTCGGCTGGCTCGCCGCGGCCCTGGCGGGAGCGGCCGGCGACATGGCCGACGCCGTCCGGATCGGCACCCGGCTGTGGTTGCTGACCAACGGCACACCGGCCGAGCTCGGATCGGTGCACTGGACCCTGGTGCCGCTCGGCGTGAGCCTGCTGACCGTCTTCATGATGAGCCGGTTCGCGCGCGCCGCCGCACGCTTCGCCGTACCCGATCCTGCTCGGAGCGCCGGTGACGGCGGGCTCGGCCGGATCTTCTTCGGCATCGTCGGCCTGATCACCGTCGGGTACGCCGCCGTGGTCGCGGCCGTCGGGCTCGGCACCGGCGCACAGATCAGTCGAGGCATCGTCGGTGCCGCCCTGATCGCCGCCGTCGGGGCGGCCTGGGGTGCCTCCCGGGCCCTGGACCTGCGGCTGACCGACGTCCTTCCGGCCTGGGCGCGACCGGTGCCGACCGCGGTCGCCGCCGCCTTCGGCGTGCTGCTGGTCTCCGGCTGCGCCGTACTGGCTGTCGGCGTGGTGACCAATGCCGACCGGATCGGTGCGCTGGCCGGCGGGTTGGGTGCCGGTGTGGTCGGCGGGATCGCACTCTGGGCGGCACAGGCCGCCTTCCTGCCGAACCTGATCGGTTGGGGTGCCAGCTATGCCCTCGGCGCCGGCTTCCGATTGGGCCAGGGATCGGTCGTAGCGCCGTCCGACGTGACCCTCGGCCTGATGCCCTCGATCCCGATCTTCGGCGCACTGCCTGACACCGGCCCGGGCTCCGGCCTGGGGCTGCTGTGGCTGATCAGTGGTGTGCTGGCCGGCGCGCTCGCCGCTTGGCTGGTGGTACGCCGTCGGCCGCAGGCACGATTCGACGAGACCGCCCTGGTCGGTGGTCTGGCCGGAGTGCTTGCCGCACTGCTGTTCACCGGCTCGACCTGGTTCACGGCGGGAGATCTCGGTGCCGGCCGACTCGCCGGTGCCGGACCGCGGATGCTGGAACTGCTGGTGATGAGCGGTTCCCTGCTGGGCCTGTCCGGAATCCTGTGCGGGTTGGTCCTCGGACTGATCCGGTACGCCCGCGAGCGGATGGCCGAGGGGGCCGCCGCTGCCGACGGCGTGGCTGGCGATCCTGAGGCTGCCGGCCAGGATGAGGCCGACGAGGACGTTGCCGACGAGGACGTTGCTGACGAGGATGGGGCCGATCAGGAGGCGACCGAGGTTGTCGAAGTCGTCGCCGAGTCCGCTGACCAGCGCGAGCCCAGCAGCACCGACGAGCCCAGCAGCACCGACGAAGCCAGCAGCACCGACGAGGTCAACGGCATCGACGAGGCCGACGAACCGACGCACCGGGTGCAGGATCGTCGCACCGCCTGATCGCACCGCTGTCAATCGGCCGGCGGATCGGCGATAGGGTGCCGGGTGTGGGATTCCGCGTGGTCGTGCTGGTGTCCGGATCGGGCACGTTGCTGCAGTCGCTGATCGACGCACAGTCCGATCCGGAGTTCGCCGCCGAGATCGTCGCGGTCGGGGCCGACCGGTCGCAGATCGCCGGCCTCGAACGGGCCGAGCGGGCCGGCCTGCCGACCTTCGTGCACCCGTTGGCCAAGGGCGCCGATCGTGCTGCCTGGGACACCGAGTTGCGCGACCTGGTCGCCGGCTACGACCCCGACCTCGTCGTCCTGGCCGGCTTCATGAAGCTGGTCGGCCCGGCGTTCCTGGAACGATTCGGCGGTCGCCTGATCAACTCCCATCCCGCTCTGCTGCCGAGCTTCCCCGGAATGCACGGCGCCCGGGACGCGCTGGACTACGGCGTCAAGATCACCGGAGCCAGCGTGTTCCTGGTCGATGAGGGCGTCGACAGCGGCGTCATCCTGGCCCAGACCGCCGTCGAGGTGGCCGAGGACGACACCGAGGAATCGCTGCACGAACGGATCAAGATCGGGGAGCGCCGGCTGTTGGTCGACGTCGTCGGCAAGCTCGCCACCCGCAGCTGGCAGGTCGAGGGCCGACGGGTTCGTTGGGGCCGATGACCGACCGCCCTCCCGCCGAAGCCCGGCGACCCCGTCCGCCGGCGCTGACCCCGGCTCAGGTTGTCCCGCTGCTGGTGGTGTTGATCGGCCTGGTCGGCGGGATGGTCGTGGTGGCCGTCGGGCACTGGCGGGTCGGCTGCCTGATCGTCGGCGCCTTCGTCGGGATCGGTGGCCTGGAACGGCTGTTGCTGCCCAAGGAACGTGCCGGGCTGCTGCAGGCCAGGAGCAGGTTCTTCGACGTGATCGCCCTGATCGGGATGTCGGTGGCGATCATCGCACTGGCGATCGCGGTGCCGCGCTAGCGCCGACGAGCCACGAGGAGCGTCGCCGGTCGGCCTGATCAGCCGATGCCGGTCGCGCCGATCACCATGATGATCATGAACGCGACGTACAACACGACGAACGCCGCACTGACGATGGTCGCGATGCTGGTGATCATTCCGATGATCTTGCCGGCGGTGATGTTGCCGGTGTTGGAGTAGACCGCACCGGTTTCGGCGATCTCACGCTGGGCTCGGCTGCCCAGATACCAGGCCGCGAAGCCGAGCGGGGCGAAGATCACGCTCAGCACGCCGAGGATCAGCACCGTCGCCCCCTGCGGATGTTCCGGCGCAGGGTAGGGATACGGCGGATAGGGCTGTCGATCCGGCACCCCGCGGTAGCCGCCGTACGGGGCATGGCCGTAGGGGTCTGGGCTGTAAGGATCAGCACGATGACCATCGACCGGTCGATAGATGTCGTCGGCCCGCAAGAGTTCGGCGGTCCGGTCGCGATCGTCCAGTCGGTACGGGGCTGCGGTCAGGTAGGGATCGGCCGGGCTCGGGTAGCCCCGGGGAACGCGGTAGTCGTCGTCGGTCATCCGGCCCCCTGAATGTCGTGCCCTATCTACTGCTGCCTCACCTCCAGGGTATGTCGCCGACGGATCACTGCCCGAGGCCGACGGCGAAGAGCGACACCAGTCCGACCACGACGAGCAGCCCGAGGAAGCCGCCGATGATGCCGGTGATGATGCCCGCCAACCCCATGCCGCTGCCGGACTGATGCTGCGGATCGGCCCGGACCTCCTTCTGGGCAACGGATCCCAGGATGATCGCCGCGACACCGGCAGCGAGACCGCCGATGCCGTACAGCGAGACCAGGGCGATCGACGCGATCCCCAGGATCAGGGCGATGATCGCCTTCGGGTTGGTCGGCGGCGTGACGGCCGACGGATAGCCGACCGATTGCGGTTGCGGATAGACCTGCGGGCCGTAACCCGCCGCGTACGGGTTCTGGCCGTAGGGGGTCTGCGGGTACGGCTGCTGCCCGTACGGTTGCTGGTCATACGGCTGCTGCCCATATTGCTGCTGGTCATACGGCTGCTGGCCGGGGAAGGGTTGTTGATCTTGGGAATGGACAAACCCCGGCCCCCAGGACGACCCGTCCGCGTCGGACCGGCCGAACCCGTCACCGGGGTTGCCGTCATTGCCAGGATCAGAGGTCATGCCTCCATTGTCCCTGCTCCGGGGCCAGGCCGCCGCGTTCCGGCGGACTCCCTCGAACCCCGGGATCAGATCAGGCCGAGAGACGTGACCGCTTCCTGCTCCTCGCGCAGCTCGGCGACCGAGGCGTCGATCTTGGCTCGGGAGAAGTCGTTCAGCTCCAGGTCCTGGACAATGCTGTACTCGCCGTCCTTGACCGTGCACGGGTAGGAGGAGATGACCCCTTCGGCGATGCCGTACGAACCGTCGGTGGGCACCGCCATCGAGGCCCAGTCGCCGTCGGCCGTACCGCCGACCCAGGTCCGCATGTGCTCCAGGGTGGCGTTGGCCGCGCTGGCCGCCGAACTGGCACCGCGGGCCTCGATGATCGCCGCGCCGCGCTTCTGAACGGTGGGCAGGAAGTCGTTCTCGATCCAGGCCTGGTCGTTGATCAGCTCCGCGGCCGGCTTGCCGCCGATCCTGGCGTTGAACGCGTCCGGGTACTGGGTGGCGGAGTGATTGCCCCAGATGGTGACGTTGGTCACCTCGCTGACGGCGACGCCGGCCTTGGCCGCCAGCTGCGCCTTGGCCCGGTTGTGGTCCAGTCGGGTCAGCGCGTTGAACCGGGTGGCCGGGATGTCCGGAGCATTGCTCTTGGCGATCAGCGCGTTGGTGTTCGCCGGGTTGCCGGTAACCAGCACCTTGACGTCGTCGGCTGCGTGATCGTTCAGTGCCTTGCCCTGCGCGGTGAAGATCGCGCCGTTGGCCTCCAGCAGGTCGCTGCGTTCCATGCCCTTGCTGCGCGGACGGGCGCCGACCAGCATCGCCAGGTTGACGCCGTCGAAGACCTTGTTGGCGTCGTCGCCGATCTCGACCCCGGCCAACGTTGTGTAGGCGCAGTCGTCGAGCTCCATCACCACGCCCTCCAGTGCCTTCAGCGCCGGGGTGATCTCCAGCAGCCGCAGCTCGACCGGCTGGTCCGGGCCGAGCAGTTCACCGGAGGCGATCCGGAACAACAGGCTGTAACAGATCTGACCGGCGGCGCCGGTGACAGCCACCTTGACGGGTGCGGGGCTCATTGCTTCTCCTGTTCGGAACTCATCGCATACCTGCGTGGGCACTGGACTACCCACACCGACGCTAGCAAGATGTTGCGGTGCCGTGCTCGGTGGGTGACGTGAGGCTGCCCACACGAGGTGGATCGGCACGCTGCAGCGCATCCGATCGCTCAGCATGACCCGTCGGAAGGACGAGTGTGAGCAACCAACGGTGGTACGACCTGGCCGAACCGGAAGGCCGTGGCTGGCACGGCCCGGACACCAAACGGCTCACCGACCGACTACCGGCCCGGGCCGAGGGAACCGTCCCCGACGTCGTGTGGGGACTCAGTCGACATTCGTCCGGCCTGTACTACCGCTTCCGTACCGACGCCGCCGAGATCAGCGCCCGGTGGACCCTGCCGGACGGCCCGATCGCCAAGCCGCACATGCCGGCCGCCTCGGTCAGCGGACTCGATCTGTACGCCGACGATGATCATGGTCGACCACGCTGGGCGGGCTGGGCGGCGCCGGAGACCGGCGGTACCGCCGAGGCGGTGCTGCAGACCGGCATCCGTGCGGTCGCCGAGCCGCGGGAGTATCGGCTCTACCTGCCGCTGTTCAACGAGGTCGACGACGTCGCGATCGGTGTCCCGGACGGGGCCTCGTTCGAAGTCTGCCCGGCAGATCCGACGCCACCGGTCGTCTACTACGGCACCTCGATCGTGCACGGGGCGGCCGCTTCCCGACCGGGGATGGCGATGCCGGCCCAGCTCGGCCGTCGACTGGAAAGGCCGGTGATCGGTCTCGGCTTCTCCGGCAACGGCAGGATGGAGGTCGAACTGGCTGCGCTGCTGGCCGAGATCGACGCGGCCGGCTATCTGATCGACTGCCTGCCGAACATGTCACCGGAGCAGGTCGCCGAGCGGACCGTCCCCTTCGTCCGCCGGCTGCGCCGGGACCGCCCCGACACTCCGATCCTGCTGATCGAGGACCGGACGCTGACCAGCGCCTGGCTCGTCGACGGGATGCTGGCCAAGCACCGGGACCGCCGCGCCGCCTACCGGGAGGCCTATCGAACGCTCGCCGAGGCCGACGCCCACCTGTACCACCTCCCGTACGACGCACTGCTCGGCACCGACGACGAAGCCACCGTCGATGGCTCCCATCCCACCGACCTCGGCTTCACCCGGATGACCGACCTGCTGACGCCCCTCGTCCGCCGGCTGCTCTGAGTTTCCCGAGTTGTCAGACCGTCGTTGCGTTCTGGCCCCACGACGTTCCGACAACTTCGGTGGGGTGCGGGGTCAATGTAGGTTGAGAGAGATGGTCGGTCGAGGAGGGGTGGTCGTGTGATCGGGGTTGTCGGAACCGGGTACGTCGGACTGTCGATCGCGGTACTGCTGGCCAAACGGCATCCCGTGGTCGCCTTCGACATCGACGCCGAACGGATTGCCTCGCTGCAGCGCGGGGTGAGCCCGATCGAGGACGCCGAGATCGCCGCCGAGTTGGCCTCCGGCGAGCTCGACCTGACCTTCACCACCGACAACCGCCGGGCCTACGCCGACGCCGACTTCGTCGTGATCGCCACCCCGACCAACTACCACCCGGTCGCCAACTACTTCGACACCTCGTCGGTGGAGAGCGTGATCGGCGACGTCACCGCGATCAACCCGGACGCCGTGATGGTCGTCAAGTCGACCGTCCCGGTCGGTTTCATCAACGACGTCACCGAACGGCTGGGCACCTCGCAGGTGATCTTCAGCCCGGAGTTCCTGCGGGAGGGGCGTGCGCTGCAGGACAACCTGTACCCGTCGCGGATCGTCGTCGGTGAGATCAGCGACCGGGCGAAGCGATTCGCCGGACTGTTGCTGGAGGCCTCGCTCGATCCGGACGTGTCGGTGCTGCTGACCGAACCGACCGAGGCCGAGGCGATCAAACTCTTCGCCAACACCTACCTGGCGATGCGGGTGGCCTACTTCAACGAGCTGGACACCTTCGCCGCGCTGCACGGGCTGAACTCCCGCCAGATCATCGAAGGCGTCGGGCTGGACCCGCGGATCGGGTCGCACTACAACAACCCGTCCTTCGGGTACGGCGGCTACTGCCTGCCCAAGGACACCAAGCAGCTGCTGGCCAACTATCGCGACGTGCCACAGACCTTGATCGACGCGATCGTCAGCGCCAACTCCACCCGCAAGGACTTCATCGCCGACGACATCCTGCGACGGAAGCCGAAGACGGTCGGGATCTTCCGGTTGATCATGAAGGCCGGGTCGGACAACTTCCGTGAGTCCAGCGTGCAGGGGGTGATGAAGCGGTTGAAGGCCAAGGGGACCGAGGTGTTGGTCTACGAGCCCGAGATGGAGGCCGAGTCCTTCTTCGGATCCGAGGTGCTGCACGACGTCGAGGAGCTCAAGGCGCGCGCCGATCTGATCGTCACCAACCGGCACCATCCCGACCTGGCCGACGTGGCCGACAAGGTCTACACCCGGGACCTGTTCGGCACCAGCTGAACGGTCCCTGCAGCCGGCCGGCCGGGCAGTGGCAGACTTCGGCCATGATCGCAATCAGCAGGGCGGCGCAGTCGATGACCTCCAGCGCCATCCGGGAGATCCTCAAGATCACCCAGCGGCCGGACGTCATCTCCTTCGCCGGCGGGCTGCCGGCGCCCGAGCTGTTTCCGACCGACGAGATCCGGACGGCCACCGACCGGATCCTCACCGACCAGCCGGCCGCGGCGTTGCAGTATTCGACCACCGAGGGGCATCTGCCGCTGCGTCGTTGGATCGCCGAACAGGACGGACTGGCACCCGATCAGGTGCAGATCACCAGCGGCAGCCAGCAGGGTCTCGACCTGCTCGGTCGGGTGCTGATCGATCCCGACGATGTGGTCCTGGTCGAGTCGCCGACCTATCTCGGTGCGCTGCAGGCGTTCAGTCCGTACCGGCCGCGGTTCGTCGAATTGATCACCGACGACGACGGCATCGTGCCCGAGGCGCTCGATGATCAACTCCGTACGCTGTCGGCCAAGCTGCTCTACACCGTGCCGACCTTCCAGAACCCGACCGGCCGGACGTTGTCCGCCGAACGCCGGCAGGCGTTGCTCGAGGTCACCCGCCGGCACCGGGTCACGATCATCGAGGACGGCCCGTACAACGAGTTGCGGTTCCGCGGCGAACGGCTGCCCACCCTCTTCGAGCTGGCACTGGCCGACACGCCCGATCCCGACGAGCTGAATGTGATCAAGCTCGGCACCTTCTCCAAGGTGCTCGCACCCGGTCTGCGGGATGCCTGGGTACAGGGGCCGCGGGCGGTGATCGACAAGCTGGTGCTGGCCAAGCAGGCGGCCGATCTGCACTCACCGACCCTGAACCAGATGATCATCACCGAACTGCTGGACGACGTGTTGCCGCGGCAGATCAAGATCATCAGTGAGGCGTACGGCCGCCGGGCCCGGGTGATGATCGACAACGTCGCAGCCCGGTTCCCGGCCGGTGTGACCTGCACCGATCCGGACGGCGGGATGTTCTGCTGGGTCACGCTGCCCGACGCCGGCATCGACACCGCGGAGATGCTGGCCGCCGCCGTCGAGGAATGCGTCGCCTATGTCCCCGGACAGCCGTTCTTCGCCTCCGGCGAGGGCAACAACACGATGCGGCTGAGCTATGTGACCTCCAGCGAGGCCGAGATCGAGACCGGCATCGCGGCGCTGAGCAGGGTGATCGCCGGCCGGCTTGCCGACGGTCCGCCACTACGCTGACCGGCATGACCAGGCAGTCGCCCCCGGCCGGGCCGGATCGCGTCCCCGACGATCTGGACGAGTTGCTGCGCAATGCCTCCCATCGGATGCGGCATCGGTGGGTCCAGGTGCTGCAGCCCTGGGAACTGTCGCCGCATCATGCCCGGGCACTGCGGGCCATCGTCTCCAGCGAACCGCTGCGGCTGTCCGAACTCGCGGAGCGGTTGCGGGTCGCCAATCGCTCGGTGACCGACGTCGTCGACGCCTTGGTCGACCGCGGGCTCGCCGTCCGCGAAGCGGTGCCGGGGGATCGCCGCGCCACCGCCGTCCGTGCCACCGACGCCGGCCGGGAACTGCTGGACGACGCCGAGCAGGCCCGTCGTACCGACCTCACCGATTTCTTCGGTCGGCTGACCGAGCGGGAACGCCGTCAACTGGCGGGCCTGCTCCGCAAACTCATCGACACCGAGTAGGCATCGGTAGCGATCCGGCGGGGTTGTCGACCGGACAGATGCTGAGGTAAACTCATTATCAGGTTGGCTCAGGATGCCGGTCGTGCTTGCGTCCCTTCCGTGTGGACGTTGCGGAGCGCTGGATCGCCCTGGGCCCGGACGAAGGGACTTTTGATTGACCACCACAACCACATCTTCACCGCCGGACAGCAGAGCCGGTGGCACCGACAACAACAGCCGAGAACGAGCTCCCCGCGGAGGAGGAGGCCGAGGAGGCGGCGGCGGATTCGGGCCGGCCAGGATCGACCCGGAGGATCGCGCGCAGCTCGCCGAGAGCCCGGTCCGGATGGCTCGCGTGCTGCAGCTCTTCCGGCCGCACCGCGGCCCGCTGCTGACGGTCACCGCGATCATCGTCGGCACCTCGGTCGCCGGACTGGCCAGCCCGTTCCTGCTCCGCGAGATCATCGACGTCGCCCTGCCCCGGCAGGACGTCGAACTGTTGGTGATCATGGTCTCGCTGATGCTCGCGGTGACCGTGATCACCTCGCTGCTCGGCGTGCTGCAGACCTGGATCGCCAGCACGGTGGGCGAGCGGGTGATGCACACGCTGCGGACCCGGGTCTTCGAACACCTGCAACGACAGTCGATGTCGTTCTTCACCCGGACCAGATCCGGCGAGGTGACCTCCCGGCTGACCAACGACATCGGCGGCATGCAGGCCGTCGTCACCACCACGGCCACCTCGATCGCGACCAACGTCACCACCGTGATCGCCACCGCGATCGCGATGATCGCGCTCAGCTGGCAGCTGAGTCTGTTCACCCTGCTGGTCCTGCCGCCGGCCATCTGGCTGACCCGCCGGGTCGCGACGATGCGCCGGGAGATGACGCTGCAGCAGCAACGCCGGATGGCCGACCTGACCAACCAGATCGACGAGGGTCTGTCGGTCAGCGGCGTCCTGCTGACCAAGACGATGGGAGCGGGTCGGGCCAGCGCCCGACGGTTCGCCGACACCTCGGCAGAGCTGGTTGATCTTGCCCTCCGCTCCGAGCTGGCCGGCCGCTGGCGGATGGCGACGATGTCGATCATCTTCGCCGCGATCCCCGCATTGATCTACCTCGTGGCCGGGCTGCCGATCACCGGCGGCCGGCTCAGCATCGGCACCCTGATCGCCTTTGCGACCTTGCAGGGCAGCATCTTCCGCCCGCTGATGGGCCTGCTCAACGTGGCGGCCCAATGGATCGCGTCGATGGCACTGTTCTCCCGGATCTTCGGCTACCTCGACACCGAGACCGATGTCGGAGAACCGAACGATCCGGTGTCGGTCGATCGGACCGCGATCCGCGGCGAGGTCCGGATCGCCGATGTCGATTATCGCTATCCCGGCAGCGAGACCGACGCCGTGGCCGACGTCGACCTGACCGTGCCGGCCGGCAGCAGCCTGGCCCTGGTCGGTGCCACCGGCTCGGGCAAGTCGACACTGGCCTCGATGGTGGCCCGGCTGCGGGATCCGAGTCGGGGCACGGTGACGATCGACGGCCACGATCTGCGTACGCTGTCCGCGGAGACCGTCGCCGACCTGGTCGGAGTGGTCACCCAGGAGACCTACCTGGTACACGGGACGATCGCCGACAACCTGCGGATCGCAGCCCCCGATGCGACCGACGACCAGCTGTGGCGCTCGCTCGAGATCGCCCAGATCGACGACCTGGTCGCGGCCCTGCCCCGAGGGCTGGACACCGTCGTCGGTGCCCGCGGCCAACGCTTCTCCGGCGGCGAACAGCAACGGTTGGCGATCGCCCGGGTGGTGCTGCGGGATCCGCCGATCCTGGTCCTGGACGAGGCGACCAGCGCCCTGGACAACAGCACCGAACGGCGGCTGCAGGCCGCGCTGGACAGCCTCAGCCGCGGTCGTACGACGATCACCATCGCGCACCGACTGAGCACCATCGAGCGGGCCGATCAGATCGCCGTTCTTGATCATGGCCGGGTGATCGAGCTCGGCACCGACGGCGACCTGCGGCGGCGGGCCGGGAGTTATGCCCGACTCGCCGGCGCGACTGCCGATGACGAACAGGACCGGGCCGGGACCGCGTGATCGGATAGCTCGGGTTGGGCCTTGCCCCGTACCCTTGATCGCGTGAATCCTGCCAGGTCCACCAACACCGGTGATCGATGATGAGCGCCGTCCTGCGCGACGCCGCGCTGATCTTGCTCTTCGTGATCATCGGAGGGGTCTTCGCCGCGGCCGAAATGGCGCTGGTGTCGCTGCGGGACAGCCAGGTCCGACAACTCGGCAACCGCGGCAGCCGCGGCCGGACCATCGTCCGGCTGACAGCGGATCCGAACCGATTCCTGTCCGCGGTGCAGATCGGCGTCACGCTGGCCGGCTTCCTGTCCGCGGCGTTCGGCGGCGCGACCCTGTCCGGCCCGCTCGGCCGACAACTGGAGAAGCTGCACCTGGCTCCGAACGTCGCCAGCACGGTCGCGCTGATCATCGTCACCGCGGTGATCTCCTACGTCTCGATCGTGGTCGGCGAGCTGACCGCCAAACGCCTTGCCCTGCAGCGATCGGAGTCCTTCGCGTTGGCGCTGGCGCCGATCGTCGACTTCATCGCCAAGATCGCCCGTCCGGTGATCTGGCTGCTCGGTGTCTCCACCGACGGTCTGGTCCGACTGCTCGGCGGAGATCCGAAGGCTAGTCGGGAGGAGGTCAGCAACGAGGAACTGCGGGCGATGGTCAGCGGTTCGGAGAGCCTGGGTGAGGAGGAGCGGCAGATCGTCGACGACGTGTTCGCCGCCGGCACCCGCAGCCTGCGTGAGGTGATGGTGCCGCGCACCGAGGTCGACTTCCTGGACGGTGACCTGCCGGTCCGGCAGGCCGCCCAGGAGGTCAACACCGCCTCCCATTCGCGCTATCCGGTCCGCGGCGAGTCGGCCGACGACATCCTCGGCTTCGTGCACATCCGAGACCTGCTCGATCCGCGGCTCGGCGGTTCCGAACCGGTCCGTGAGCTGATCCGGCCGGTCGTCTCGCTGCCCGACACCGTACGCGTGCTGCTGGCGCTGACCGAGCTGCGCCGGCAGGCGGTCCATCTGGCGATCGTGGTCGACGAGTACGGCGGCACCGCCGGCATCGTGACGATGGAGGATCTGGTCGAGGAACTGATCGGCGAGATCACCGACGAGTACGACGAGCCGGCCGCCGAACCCGGACCGGACCATGATCACGAGGTGGACGGCCTGCTGACCCTGGAGGACTTCGCCGACCGCACCGGGCTGTCCCTGCCGGAGGGGCATTACGACACCGTCGCCGGCTTCTTCGTCGCACGTCTCGGCCGGATCCCCGAGCTCGACGACACCATCGACGTCGTCATCCCTGCCGGACCCGACGGCCCCGAACGCCACCAGGACAGGGCGTCCGACGACGAGGACGACGAGCCGACCGGCGTGCAGCTGGAGATGCGGGTGCTCGAGCTCGACGGCCGCCGAGCGGCCCGCTTCTGGGTACGGGCAACGCCGATCACCTCCGCAGCCGTCGAGGATGCAGCACGGCAACCGGGCCGACCCGGCGGGGTAGCGGAGACCGACGCCGCCGGATGATGAAAGAATGCCGCCATGTCGCACGCCCGTCCCCGCGTCCTGTCGCTGATCCAGCCGACCGCCGAGTCCCTGCACCTGGGCAACTATCTCGGCGCGCTGCGTCAGTGGGTGCCGCTGCAAGATGATCATGAGGCGTTCTACGGCGTCGCCGACCTGCATGCGCTGACCGTCGACCAGGATCCGGCGGCGCTGCGGGAGAAGACCCTGCGGGCGGCCGCGCAGCTGATCGCCGCCGGCATCGACCCGGACCGGTCCGCGGTGTTCGTCCAGTCCCACGTCCCCGAACACACCCAGCTGATGTGGGTGCTGTCCTGCATGACCGGCTTCGGGCAGGCCGGCCGGATGACCCAGTTCAAGGACAAGTCGGCCAAGGGTGGCGTCGACTCGGCCAACGTCGGACTGTTCAGCTACCCGATCCTGATGGCCGCCGACATCCTGATCTACCGCGCCGACCGGGTCCCGGTGGGAGAGGACCAGCGGCAGCATCTGGAGCTGACCCGGGACCTGGCCCAGCGCTTCAACGCCCGCTACGACAAGACCTTCGTCGTCCCCGAGCCGCACATCCTCAAGTCGGTCGGCAAGATCCAGGACCTGCAGGAGCCGACGGCCAAGATGAGCAAGTCGGCCTCGTCGCCGAACGGCATCATCGAGTTGCTGGACGAAGAGCGTGTCAACGTCAAGAAGATCAAATCCGCCGTCACCGACTCGGAACGGGAGATCCGCTTCGACGAGGAGAACAAGGCCGGCGTCGCCAATCTGCTGACCATCCTGTCCGCGCTCACCGGCGACGACATCGACAGCCTGGTGGCCGGGTTCGCCGGCAAGGGCTACGGGGACCTGAAGGGTGCCGTCGCCGACGCCGTGACCGGCTTTGCCACGCCGTTCCGGGAACGCACCCTGCAACTGCTCGACGAGCGCACCGAGCTGGAGAAGATCCTCGCCGACGGCGCAGCACGGGCCCGAGAGGTGGCCGCCGAGACGATCACCGACGTGTACGCCAGGGTCGGCCTGCTGCCCGGCGTCTGAACCGAAGAGGCTCGACCGAGCTCAGCCGAGCCGCTCGTCGACGAAGCACCAGCGCCAGCTCTCGCCCTGCTCGAAGCTGCGCATCACCACGTGACCGGTCTGCTTCCAGTGCCGGCGGGAGTGCTGCGCCGGTGAGGAGTCACAGCAGCCGACGTTGCCGCAGGTCAGACACAGCCGCAGATGGACCGTCCGGGTGCCTTCCCGTTCGCAGTCCAGGCAGTAGCCCGGTCCGTCGGGCTTGATCACCGAGGGTGCCTCGGCGAGGTGTTCACAGCCGGCGGCGATCCGATCCGGTGCGGTCAGCGGTTCGTCCACGGCGACATCGTCACTCTGCTCGGCCAACACCGTCAACATCGATTCCTCGACATCGAGGGAGTAGAGGACGTCGTCGATCACCTCGTGGTCGATCTTGCCGTGCGCGCGGATCCGCAGCACGGTCTCCCGTTCGGTCTGCAACGTCGCCAGCCGGAGCCGACGATATTCCTCCGCCGGGGTCTCGACGTCGCTGCTGGCGCCGAGGCGTTCCCAGATCGCGTTGGTCCGTTGGCTGATCCGTTCCCGTAGTTGCAGCAGCGTCTCGGCCGAGTCGGTGTCCTCGGTGATCTCGTCCAGCCGACTGAGTGCTGCGCGCGAACTCTTCTGCAGCACCGACGCCGCCTGCAGCGCATCCTCCCGGGCGTCCGGACCGCGCAGCCCGGTCCGCCGGGCCAACGCCGGCAGCGTCAATCCCTGCAGCAGCAGGGATCCGGCGGTCACCACCATGGCGGCGAACACCAGCACCGGGCGATAGCGGATCGACTCCGGCAACACGAACGCCGCCGCCAGCGTCACCACGCCGCGCATCCCGGCCCAGCCGATGATCATGGTTTCGGCCGCTCCGGCGCGGGACTGACCGCCGTCGCGGCGGAGCAGCGTCAGTCGGAACACCCAGACCATCGCCATCCTGATCAGGATCGCTCCACCGAGCGCGGCCGCGCAGACCGCGATCACGGTCCCGACGGCGAGATCGGTGGCGATCAGGTCGGCCAGGATCCAGCGTGCCTGCAGGCCGATCAGCAGGAACACCGCGTTCTCCAGGACGAACTGGATCGTCGTCCAGTTCATCCGCTCGCTGAGCCGGGACTGTGCGGTCTGGACGACCGGAGCCTTGTGTCCGATGATCAGGCCCGCGGTCACGACCGCGATCACACCCGAGGCGTGGAAGTGGCCGACCCCGAGTTCCTCGGCCGGCAGATAGGCCACGAACGGCAGCAGCAGCGAGATCGCGTTGTCCAGTGCGGGCGAGGTGATCCGACGGCGGAGCAGGCCGGCGAGCCAGGCCACCAGCAGGCCGATCAGCACCCCGCCGCCGGCGGCGACCAGGAAGGCCAGCCCGACTTCGGCGACGCTGACGCCGGCACCCAGGGTGAGGATGCCGACCCGCAGGCAGGTGATCGCGGTCGCGTCGTTGAACAGCGACTCGCCCTCCAGCAGGGTGACCAGGCGGCGGGGCAGACCGACCCGGCGGGCGACCGAGGTCGCGGCCACCGCGTCCGGCGGCGCGATCACCGCGCCGAAGGCGAACGCCGCGGCGAACGGGATCGGCAGCAACAGCCAGACCAGCAGCCCGACGCCGAGTGCGGTGACCACCACCATGCCGACCGACAACAACCCGATGGTGGCCGCCTGGGCCCGGAAGTCGACCACCGAGGAACGGATCGCGGTCGCGTACAGCAGCGGCGGCAGCAGACCGAGCAGCACCAGTTCCGGGGTCAGATGGATCTCAGGGATCCACGGTATGAACGACGCCGCGATGCCGACGACCATCAGCACCAGCGGGGCCGGCAAGCGCAGTCGTCCGGCCACGGCGGTCACCGCGATCACGGCCGCGGCCAGCGTCGATATGCCCAGGGCAGCTTCCACGCCGCTATCGTGCCAGCATGTCCGATCCTGTTCGAGCCGTTCCCGGTTCTGGTGACCGCGACGGTTCCGAACTGCTCACCTCGGCCGAGGCCGCCGAGGTGCTGGCGGCCGCGGTTCGGCACAGCGGCGGCACGCTGGTGTCCTGGCAGCTGGACCACGTGGACGCCAATCCGCAGCGCAGCACCACTGCCACCTATCACGCCGTGGTGGACTGGCCGTTCGGACGGCGGCAGGAGTTGATCGGCGCCAGCGCGCGGGCCGAGGGTCGCAGTCGCTCCGACGAACGGGCGGTGATCTTCGGTGACGGCTCGCGGGAGGTCGCGGTGTGGCTGTATCCCGACGACCCGGATCTGCCTGGTCTGCCGACCGCGGCGTATCCGGACCGGTTCGCGCGGTTGCTGACCGAACGCGGCACCTTGGGCCGGCGGGTGAGTGCCGACCAGGTCGAGTTGGAGATGATCGGCTATCGGCCGCGCCGCCGGGCGGTCGTCAAGGCAACGGTCGCCCGACCACCGACCGGTGGCAGTCCCGGCGCGGACGTGCTGTTCGTCAAGGTGCTGCGCGGGCAGAATTTCGGCGCCGTCCTGGACCGGCACCGGCTGCTGCTGCAGGCCGGTCTGCCGGCACCGCCGATCGCGGCGGCGACCGATGATCATCTGCTGGTGTTGGGCGAGCTGCCGGGCCGGCCGTTGGCAGTGGCGTTGTTCGACCGGGTGCCGCCGGTTGCGGCCGAGGATCTGATCGGACTGCTGGACGCGATGCCGCCGGCCGTGGCCACCCTGGAACGGCATCGGCCGTGGGCCGACGCGGTGCAGCAGTACGCGACGATGGTCGGCTCGGCGCTGCCGTCGGCGCAGCCGATGCTGAACGAGATGGTCGGGGCGATCCGGACCGGGCTGGCCGGGATCCCGGTCGGCGACGAGCCGACCCACGGCGACTTCTACGAGGCCCAGTTGTTCGTTCGGCAGGGTCGGATCAGCGGCATTCTGGACATCGACACGATCGGGCCCGGTCGCCGTGCGGATGATCTTGGTTGCCTGATCGCGCATCTGGCGACCGTGCAACGGATGAACCAGGACCAGGCGATGCGGGTGCAACATCTGATCACCGAGTGGCTGCCGGTCTTCGACCGCCGGGTTGATCCGGTCGAGCTCAGACTGCGGGCCGCAGCGATCGCGATCTCGTTGGCCACCGGTCCCTACCGCGGCCAGGAACCGGACTGGCAGGGCGAGACCTGGCAGATCCTCCGATCCGCCGAACAGCTCATCCGCAGCGTCTCGTGATCATCGCCGGAGCCGTTCAGGGACAGCGAAAACGCCCGATCTGCCCAACTGCCCGATGTGCTCGAACAGGGGTCCGCACGATACGATCGTCGACGTCTTGGTCAGGGCGTCTCGGTCAGGGCACCGTCGAACGCCGCCCTGTCCCGGATCCCAGAACACCGGCCAAACCCCCGAGGGCCGGTTGGGAAGGTCCGCGCATCCTCCGTGTTGTGCGGACTTTTCCATTTCCGGACACCGGTAGTGTGGCTGGCCGGACATCAGGTGAGGAGGAGCCCGTGAGCGAGACCGAGTCCGGTACGCCGTTCAAACACCTCTACCGAGCATCCGACATCGCCGGTGAGCCGGAACGGATCGGTGAGCCGGGCGAGTTCCCCTACACCCGCGGTGTCTACCCCGGGATGTACACCTCGCGGCCGTGGACGATGCGGCAGTACGCCGGTTTCGGCACCGCCAAGGAATCCAACCAGCGCTACCGCGAGTTGATCGACAACGGCACGATGGGTCTGTCGGTCGCCTTCGATCTGCCGACCCAGATGGGCTTCGACTCCGACGCACCACTGGCACACGGTGAGGTCGGCAAGGTCGGCGTGGCGATCGACAGCCTGGACGACATGCGGGTGCTGTTCGACCGGATCCCGTTGGGCGAGGTGTCCACCTCGATGACGATCAACGCACCGGCTGCGGTGTTGTTGCTGCTCTACCAGCTGGTCGCCGAGGAACAAGGTGTCGACCCGGCCCGGCTGACCGGCACCATCCAGAACGATGTGCTCAAGGAGTACATCGCCCGCGGCACCTACATCTTCCCGCCGGAGCCGAGTCTGCGGCTGGTCAGCGACACCTTCGGTTACTGCCGTTCCGAGCTGCCGAAGTGGAACACCATCTCGATCTCCGGCTATCACATGGCCGAGGCCGGCGCCCATCCCGCACAGGAGATCGCCTTCACCCTGGCCGACGGGATCGCCTACGTCGAAGCGGCGATCGCCGCCGGGCTGGCGGTGGACGACTTCGCGCCCCGGCTCTCGTTCTTCTTCGTCTCCCGTACCACATTGCTGGAGGAGGTGGCGAAGTTCCGGGCGGCCCGCCGGATCTGGGCGTCGGTGATGCGGGATCGCTTCGGAGCAAGGGATCCGAAGTCGATGATGCTGCGATTCCACACCCAGACCGCCGGTGTCCAGCTGACCGCGCAGCAGCCGGAGGTGAACATGGTCCGGGTCGCGGTGCAGGCGTTGGCGGCGGTCCTCGGCGGCACCCAGTCGCTGCACACCAACTCCTTCGACGAGGCGATCGCGTTGCCGACCCAGAAGGCGGCCCGGCTCGCGCTGCGGACCCAGCAGGTGATCGCCTACGAGTCCGACGTCACCAAGACCGTCGACCCGTTCGCCGGCTCGTACGTGATCGAATCGCTCACCGATGATCTTGAAGCCGAGGTGCTGCGGCTGATGCAGGCCGTCGACGAACGCGGCGGCGCGGTGGCCGCGATCGAGGAGAACTTCCAGAAGAGCGAGATCGAGCAGACCGCGTACGCCAACGCCCAGCAGATCGACTCCGGTGAACGGATCGTGGTCGGCGTGAACAAGTTCGGCCTGGACACCGAGGACGACTACGAGCCGTTGCGGGTCGATCCGCGGATCGAGCAGCAGCAGGTCGATCGGCTGGCCGCACTCCGTGCCCGTCGTGATCAGTCCGCGGTCGATTCGTCTCTTGATCAACTCCGGCAGGCGGCCCGCACCGAGGCCAACGTGCTGTATCCGATGAAGGAGGCTCTGCGCGCGCTGGCGACCGTCGGTGAGGTGTGCGACGTGCTGCGCGGCGTCTGGGGCAGTTACCAGCCGACCGACCGGTTCTGAGGACGTGTCAGACTGAGCAGGTGTCAACTGCTGCCGATCCGACCGCCATGATCAACTCCGAGGTGGCCGCGCTCGAAGCAGAGTTGATCGCCTTCCGGCGAGACCTGCACAGTCACCCCGAGCTCGGCTATGCCGAACACCGGACCACCGGCAAGATCATCGACGCGTTGTCCGCGGCCGGGCTGCAGCCACGACGGCTGCCGTCCGGCACCGGCGTGCTCTGCGACATCGTCCCCGGCGGTGACGACGGCGGAACCGATCGGCCGATGATCGGACTCCGGGCCGACATCGACGCGCTGCCGATCGCCGACGGCAAGGACGTGCCGTACCGGTCGGTGAACCCGGGCGTCTGTCACGCCTGCGGCCACGACGTGCACACCACGGTCCTGCTCGGCACCGGCCTGCTGTTCGCCCGCCGGCCGGACCTGCTGACCAAGGGCGTTCGGCTGATCTTCCAACCCGCCGAGGAGGCCAACCCCGGTGGCGCCCCGATGACCATCGAGGCCGGCGCCCTGGACGGCCTGGACGAGGTCTACGCGCTGCACTGCGATCCGCGCACCGAGGTCGGCCGGATCGCGTTGCGGACCGGGCCGATCACCTCCGCCACCGACCGGATCCTGGTCCGGCTCAGCGGCGCCGGCGGGCACACGTCGCGACCGCACCTGACCGTCGACCTGGTCGGCGCGCTGGCTCAGATCGCCGTCGAGGCGCCGATGCTGCTGTCCCGGCGGATCGATCCGCGTGGTGGCAGCTCGCTGGTCTGGGGACGGATCAACGCCGGAACAGCGGCCAATGCGATCCCCGAATTCGGCGAACTGGAGGGCACCGTCCGGTCGCTGCAGGTCAGCGGCTGGACCGACGCCCAACGGCAGTTGCCGAGCTTGATCGCCCAGATCGCCGAGCCGTTCGGCGCCACCGCCGACGTCACCGTCACACCCGGCGTGCCGCCGACGGTCAACCACGCCGACGGTGTCCGCCGGCTCACCGAAGCGGCCAGCGCGGTGCTCGGCCGCGATGCCGTCGGAGTGACCGAGCAGTCGCTCGGCGGTGAGGACTTCTCCTGGATGCTGCAGCAGGTGCCCGGCGCGATGGCCCGGCTCGGCGTCCGCCCCGCCGACGCCGACCCGGCCGAGGTCTTCGACATCCACCAGCCACGCTTCGATCCCGACGAACGAGCCATCAGCGCAGGGGTGTCGGTGTTCGGCCGGCTCTGCAGCGGCGACCTTCGCCCGGGGGCTCCGGACACCATCGCGTAACGAACGCGTGTCGGCGGTCGCCGACCCCACCGGGACTGCGACGAAGGACGCCGGATCGGGTTACAGTTCCGCTTGCCCGGAGGTAACACACCATGAAAAGTTGGTCCGGGAGTCGGTGCAGCCCGGAAGATCCCGGGGTCCTGAGGAGGATCAGTGAAGAAGTCCCTGTTTGTCGGCGGAGTGAACAGGTCGGTCGGCGCGAAGAGCGGAATGGCCGTGCTGGCCGCCGCGAGCGCGCTGGTCTTCGGACTGGCAGGCTGCGCGAAGCCGCCGGGCACCGAGCCGGGCTCGAACTCCAGTGCCGCGGCGTCGGGCGGCGCCTCCAGCGCGGCGGGCGGCGAGGCCTCCTCGTTCAAGGCCTGCATGGTGTCGGACTCCGGCGGCTTCGACGACAAGTCCTTCAACCAGACCTCGTACAAGGGCATGACCGACGCCAAGAAGAAGCTCGGCATCGAGACCGCCCAGGTCGAGTCGCACTCCGACGCCGACTACGCCAAGAACGTGCAGTCGATGGTGAGCGCGAAGTGTTCGATCATCGTTGGTGTCGGGTTCAAACTGAGTGACGCGATCCTGGCGTCGGCCAAGGCCAACCCGGACATCGACTTCGCCATCGTCGATGACAACCGGCCCGACTTCGCCGCAGCCAAGAACCTCAAGCCGCTGGTGTTCAACACCGCCGAATCCTCCTTCATGGGCGGTTACCTGGCGGCGTCGATGACCAAGACCGGCAAGGTCGGCACCTTCGGTGGGGCCAAGATCCCGACCGTGACGATCTTCATGGACGGGTTCGCCCAAGGTGTGGACTACTACAACAAGCAGAAGGGCAAGAAGGTCCAGGTGCTGGGCTGGAACGCCGCCAAGCAGGACGGTCAGTTCGTGCCCGGCGAGGACGGCTTCGACAACATCTCCGGTGGCAAGCAGGTGGCCACCAACCTGATCAGCCAGGGTGCCGACATCGTGCTGCCGGTGGCCGGGCCGTCCGGTGAGGGCGCGTTGCAGGCGGCCAAGGCCAGTGGCGGCAAGGTGAACACGATCTGGGTCGACACCGACGGTTGTGTCAGTGCCGCCAACTACTGCTCGAACATCATCAGCAGCGTCTACAAGGCGATGGACCTGGCGGTGCAGAACGCGATCGTCGCGTCGCACGACAAGAAGTTCAGCCAGGAACCGTACCTGGGCACGCTGGAGGACGACGGCACCGGGCTGGCGCCGTTCCACCAGTTCGACGGCAAGGTGTCGGCCGACACCAAGTCCGAGCTGGACACGATCAAGGGCGACATCATCTCGGGCAAGATCAAGATCACGTCGAAGTCCCAGCCGGAGTCCTGACCGACGGGTGACGAAACTGATGTCCGATCCCGCAACCGACCCGGTCGGTCTGGAACTGCGCGGAGTCACCAAGCGGTTCGGCAGCCTGGTCGCGAACGACGCCGTCGACCTGGCTGTCCGACCCGGTGAGATCCACTGTCTGCTGGGCGAGAACGGTGCCGGCAAGTCCACCCTGATGAACATCCTGTACGGGCTGCTGCAGCCCGACGAGGGTGAGATCGTGGTGGACGGGGTGCCGCGTCAGTTCGCCGGCCCGAAGCAGGCGATCGAGGCCGGCATCGGGATGGTGCATCAGCACTTCATGCTGGTCGACGTGTTCTCCGTCGCGGAGAACATGATCTTGGGCCGGGAGACCTCCCGCGGCGGTTTCCTCAACCTGGCAAGGGCTCGGCGCCGGGTCCGCGAGCTTTCCGAACGCTACGGCCTGCGGGTCGACCCGGACGCCAAGGTGGAGGATCTGCCGGTCGGGGTGCAGCAGCGGGTGGAGATCCTGAAGGCCCTGGCCAACGACGCGGAGTATCTGATCTTCGACGAGCCGACCGCCGTATTGACGCCGCAGGAGATCGACGAGCTGATCGCGGTGATGCGGGCGCTGCGGGACGAGGGCAAGGCGATCGTCTTCATCACCCACAAGCTGCGGGAGGTGAAGGCGATCGCGGACAAGATCACCGTGATCCGGCGTGGCGCGGTGGTCGGTCAGGCCGACCCATCCGACAGCGAGGCCAAACTGGCCGAGATGATGGTCGGCCACGAGGTCAGCCTGCTGGTGTCCAAGGAACAGAGGGAGGTCGGCGACGTCCGGCTCCGGCTGGAGGGACTGACCGTCGCCGCGCCGAACGGTTCGGTCGTCGTCGATGATCTCGACCTGGAGGTCGCCGGCGGAGAGATCGTCTGCATCGCCGGTGTGCAAGGTAACGGGCAGTCCGAGCTGGCCGAGGCACTGGTCGGCACCGAGCCGATCAGCCGTGGCCGGGCCTATCTGGACGACCGGCCGCTGAACCGGTTGCCGACCAGCAGACGGATCGAGCTCGGCCTCGGCTACGTGCCGGAGGACCGGCAGCACGACGGCTTCGTCGGCAGCTACTCGGTGGCGGAGAACCTGGTGCTGAACAGCTACCACAGTGCGCCGTACGCCCGCGGCCTGGCGCTGCAGTCGCAGGTGATCGCCGACAGCGCCCGGGAACGTACGGCCGAGTTCGACATCAGGACCCAGTCCATCGACACCCCGGTGTCGTCGCTGTCCGGCGGCAACCAGCAGAAGGTCGTGCTGGCCCGGGAGATGTCCCGACCGCTGGCGGTGTTGATCGCCAGCCAGCCGACCCGCGGGGTCGACGTGGGCGCGATCGAGTTCCTGCATCAGCGACTGGTGGAGGAGCGGGACCGGGGGACTGCGGTGGTGATCATCTCCACAGAACTCGACGAGGTCGCCGCGCTGGCCGACCGGGTGGCTGTGATGTATCGCGGCAAGATCGTCGGCATCGTGCCACCGAACACCTCCCGCGAGGTGCTCGGCCTGATGATGGCCGGGGTATCGGCAGACGAGGCACGGCAGAGCGCCGAGACGTTGACCATCGAACAGAGCGGTGAGTCCGAAGGAGTGGTCACGTGACGCAGCCGGATCGGGACGGCAGCGCCGAGCTCCCGAAGCGGACCGGGCGCGGTCGATTCAACTGGTGGCGGCGGCTGCCCTGGGCCGACATCTGGACCACCATCGCAGCGTTCGTGCTGGCGCTGCTGATCGGCGCGATCCTGATGATCGTCTCCGACCCGGACGTGATGGCGAAGTTCAGCTACTTCTTCGGCCGTCCGGGCGACGCGCTGCAAGCGTCGGCGGACAAGGTCGGAGGAGCCTACTTCGCCTTGTTGAAGGGCGCTTTCGGTGGTTGGCAGGCGATCACCGAATCGACCTCGCAGGCGGCGCCGTTGATCCTGGCCGGGCTCGGCGTCGCGCTGGCCTTCCGGACCGGCTTGATCAACATCGGTGCCCAGGGTCAGGCGATCTGGGGCGCGGTGTTCGCGGCCTACATCGGCTTCGCGCTGCACCTGCCGCCCGGGCTGCACCTGATCCTGGCCATCCTCGCCGGGGTGTTGGCCGGTGGCATCTGGGGCGGCATCGTCGGCTTCCTGAAGGCTCGGACGGGTGCGCACGAGGTGATCGTGACGATCATGCTCAACTACGTCGCTTCCGGGATGCTGGCCTACTTGCTGACCACGACGGCCTTCCGACGGCCGGGACGGGCCGACCCGATCTCTCCGGTCGTGGACTGGAACGCCACCTTCCCGCGACTGGCCGGTTCCCAACTCCATCTGGGATTCGTGATCGCGCTGCTGGCGGCGGTGGCGGTCTGGTGGATCCTGGAGAAGTCCACCATCGGCTTCGCACTGAAGGCCGTCGGCAGCAACCCGAACGCCGCCGCGACCGCCGGGATGAGCGTCAGTTGGTCGACGGTGATCGCGATGACGCTGGCCGGTGCGTTGGCCGGTCTTGCGGGTGTCGACGCCGCCCTGTCACCCAGCGTCAGCGGCACGCCGGTGCCGCTGTCGGCCGGCATCGTCGGCACCGTCGGCTTCGACGCGGTGACCGTCGCCCTGCTCGGCCGGTCCCGGCCGGTCGGTGTGGTGCTCGCCGGGCTGCTGTTCGGCGCGCTGCACACCGGCGGGCTGGCGATGCAGAGCCAGGCCCAGACCCCGCTCACCCTGACCACCGTGCTGCAGGCGTTGATCGTGCTGTTCGTCGCGGCACCGGCGCTGGTCGGCCGGCTGCTTCCGTTCCTCCGCGAACGCCGGTTGCGGACCGGCGTCCCGACCTCGACAGGATCGCTGTCATGACCGCTCCCGCACCCGAGACGACCCGGGTGGAGACCAGCGTCGAGCTCGAACCTGCTGCCGTCCGGCGCCAGCGGCTGACCACCGGTGCGCTGATCGCCCTGGTCGCGGTGCTGCTCTTCGCGCTGACCTTCAGCACCAGCGGCAGTGCACGGTTCGCGCTGTCCGACGCCTTCGCCGCGGTCCAGTTGCCGACGGTGGCCGTCCCGGGACCGGCCACGGTGATCATCTGCACGATCCTCTGCCTGGCGGCCGCGGTCGGCTTCTTCTCCGGCCGGTTGCCCCGCCGCTGGGAAGGCGTGGCCGGCGCCGTCGGCGGCGTCGCCTTCGTGCTCGGCTTCCTGACCTGGGCCGCAGCGGGCCGGGACCTGCCGTTCCCGGTGTCGAACCAGTTCGCCGGCAGCCTGGAACTCGCCACTCCGTTGGTGCTCGGCGCGCTGGCCGGTGTGCTGTGTGAGCGGGCCGGCGTGATCAACGTCGCGATCGAGGGCCAGTTCCTGACCGCCGCGCTGGCCGCCGTGGTGGTCGGATCGGTCACCCAGTCGATTCCCGCCGCGCTGATCGCCGCAATCGTCGCCGGCGTGGCGATGGCCGCGCTGCTGGCCGTGTTCTCGATCAAGTACCTGGTCAACCAGGTGGTGCTCGGTGTCGTCCTCAACCTGCTCGCGACCGGTGTCACCGGCTTCGTCTTCGATCAGTTGGTGAAGCCGCAGAACGCCACCCTGAACAGCGCGCCGGTGTTCCAGGCGATCGCGATCCCGGGGCTGTCCAAGATTCCGTTCCTGGGCCCGATCCTGTTCAATCAAAGCATCCTGGCCTATCTGGCCGGGATCAGTGTGCTGCTGGTCTGGATCCTGCTCTACAAGACGACCTGGGGGCTGCGGGTCCGTGCGGTCGGCGAACATCCCAAGGCCGCCGACACCGTGGGCATCGGGGTGATCGGGATCCGCTGGTCGGCCGTCCTGGCCGGCGGCGTCTTCGCCGGACTCGGCGGGGCGTTCTTCACCCTCGGCGCCACCGGCTCCTTCTCCAAGGAACTCACCGTCGGCAACGGCTTCGTCGCGCTGGCGGCGGTGATCATGGGCCGCTGGCATCCGGGCTGGGCGGCGATCATGGCGCTCTTGTTCGGTTTCGTCACCCAGATGTCGTCCCAGCTGCAGACCCTCAGCACACCGGTGCCGAGTCAGTTCCTGCTGATCCTGCCCTACGTCGCGACCGTGATCGCGGTGGCCGGTCTGATCGGTCGGGTCCGAGCGCCGGCCGCCGACGGTCAACCGTACGAGAAGTAGGAGAGCCCGGATGACTGACGGTGCCGTGACGATCGACTGGGACGCGCTGCGCACGGCGGCTCATCAGGTGAGCCGGCGGGCCTACGTGCCCTACTCGCACTTCCCGGTCGGCGTGGCCGGCCTGGTCGACGACGGCCGGCTGCTGGTCGGCTGCAACGTCGAGAACGCCGGCTACGGCGTGACCCTCTGCGCCGAATGCGGGCTGGTCTCATCGCTGCACGCCACCGGCGGCGGCCGCCTGGTCGCCGTCGCCTGCGTGGATCGTGCGGGTGCGCCGCTGATGCCCTGCGGCCGCTGCCGCCAACTGCTCTGGGAGAACGGCGGCCCGGACTGCCTGCTCGCCACCCCGTCCGGCATCAAACCGATGACCGAGGTGCTCCCCGACGCCTTCGACGCCACCGACCTGCGCGACCGCTGATTATGCAGCATCACTGACACCCACCCCGCCGGAAACGGGGGAGGTTGTCCACAGCGCTGGTGCGTTCTCGGCGCTGTCCACAGCTCGAACAGGTGGTGAGCAATCTTCCCAGTGTGAAGGTGTGAACGCAGACATCGAGGAAGCGATCCGCGCCGGTGGCGGAGTGGTCCGTCGACGAGACCATCCACAACTGATCCATCAGCTCGACCGGCTGCGCGGCAGCGGCCGACTCGTCAGCCTGCTCCCCGGCCACTTGTGTCGGCCGGAGCAGGAGAAGGATTGGAATGTTCGGGTGCTGGCAGGTCTGTCCTGGGCCGGTCCCGACGCCTCCCTGACACGCTATGCGGCGGCGCGACTGACCTTCTGGCCGGAGTGCATCAATGATCAGATCAGCCTCGTCCGGCCAGGCGGGTGCCCGCGACCCCAGAAGAACTGGCCGGTCATGCGTGCCCGCGTTCCGCCGGAATTCCTGGCTCGGGCCGGTGGGGTGCCGAAAACCTGCCCGGCCTACACGGCCGTCGAGCTCATCCCCGACGTCGGCGGCGACGTCATCGACCGCGCGCTCCGATCGCGGATGGCGTCACTGCAGGAGATGTGGGACGCGTTCGCAACCATGCCCCAACGAGCCGGGAACAACGAGCGACGGCGGCTGCTGCAGGATTCGCGGGACAGGCCGTGGTCGGAGCTGGAGCGTGCTGGTCACCGACTGTTCCGCAAACACCACCTCACCGGCTGGACGACCAACAGCCCAGTATCGACCCGGACGCGGAGTTGGTCTGTCGATGTGTTGTTTCGACGGCAGCGGGTGATCGTGGAGTTCGACGGCTACGACTTCCACAGCGATCACGACGCGTTCGAGCTCGACCGCCGCCGACGCAACGAGTTGGAGCTCGCGGGCTACCTCGTGCTCAATTTCACCTGGGCGCACGTGCGGGATGATCCTGCATGGGTCATCGGGTGGATCCGGCTGGCGCTCGAAGCGCGAAGAACGCAGCAGCACTGAGGCCTACCCGGGCGACAGGCGGCCGGCACCGTCAAGTGCTGTCGCGTTCTTCGCGGTTGCGTAGGATCACTGACGTGGCTATCGCGACCGAGATCCTCCGGCAGGCACCGAAAGTCCTCCTTCATGATCATCTGGATGGCGGGCTGCGGCCGCAGACGATCGTCGAGCTGGCCGCGGAGGTCGGGCACCAGCTGCCGGCCGCCGACGCGGAGTCGCTGCGGCACTGGTTCGCCGAGTCGGCCGATTCCGGTTCACTGGTGCGTTATCTGGAGACCTTCGATCACACCACCGCGGTGATGCAGACACCGTCAGCACTGCGCCGGGTGGCGGCGGAGATGGTGCTCGATCTGGCTGCCGACGGCGTGGTCTACGTCGAGTCGCGGTGGGCGCCGGAGCAGCATCTGCGGGCCGGGCTGACGCTGGACGAAGCCGTGGACGCGGTCACCGAAGGTTTGGCCGACGGGATGGCCGAGGCGGCCGACGACGGGCACCCGATCATTGCGCGGCAGCTGTTGATCGCGATGCGGCATGCATCCAGCGCCACCGAGATCGCCGAACTCGCCGTCCGGCATCGCAAGGACGGCGTCGCCGGCTTCGACATCGCCGGTGCCGAGGCCGGCTACCCACCCACCCGTCAGCTGGCTGCCTTCGACCACATCAAGCGGAACAACGGCTACATCACCATCCACGCCGGCGAGGCGTTCGGGCTGCCCTCGATCTGGGAGGCGGTGCAGCTGTGCGGCGCCAACCGTCTCGGCCACGGCGTCCGGCTGATCGACGACATCGAGGTGACCGCCGACGGTGCCACGGTCGGTGATCTGGCCGGCTACATCCGCAACCTGCGGGTCCCGTTGGAGATGTGCCCGTCGTCCAACGTGCAGACCGGTGCCGCTCGGTCGGTGGCCGAGCACCCGATCGGCACCCTGGCCAGACTCGGCTTCCGGGTCACGGTGAACACCGACAACCGGCTGATGAGCGACACCACGATGACCAAGGAGTTCGCGGCGCTGGCGGCGGCCTTCGACTACGACCTGGACTACGTGAGATGGCTCACCATCAACGCCGCGAAGAGCGCGTTCTACCCCCATCCCGATCGGCTCCGATTGATCGAGGACGTGATCAAGCCCGGGTATGCCGCGCTCGGGGCAGGGTGACCGTGAGACGATGACCGCCGGTGGTGGTCGGGGAGATTCCACCGTCGAGATGATCGTGGAGGGGTAACGGCGTGACGGCCGACAGTGTGTTGAACATCGGCGGGCTGGTCATCGCGATCATCCTGTTGATCAACATCGTGGTCGCGATCATCACCCTGTTCCTGGAACGCCGCGACTCGGCATCACTGTGGGCCTGGATCCTCGTCCTCACCCTGATCCCGGTGATCGGCTTCGTGTTGTATCTGTTCATCGGACGCCGGATCTCACATCGTCGGATCTTCAAGCTGCTGGACGGTTCCGAGGTGGGGATGCGCCCGCAGGGACCGCGACAACGGGCCCAGATCGCCCGCGATCGATTCGAATTCGCCAACGAGGTGACCCGCCGCAACATCGAGCTGATCACCCTGCTGATGAACGACGACATCGCCTCCCTCAGCGACGACAACGCCGTGCAGGTCTACCAGAACGGGCCGGACAAGTTCAGCGACCTGATCAGTGACATCCGGGCCGCCACCGATCACATCCACATCCTCTACTACATCTTCCGGCCGGACGCGATCGGGCAGCGGGTGCTGGACGCCCTGGTCGAACGCGCCGAGGCCGGCGTCACCGTACGGCTCTGCTTCGATGCCTACGGCGGACGCAAGACCAGGGGGCGGGCCGTCAAACGGCTGCTCGCCGCCGGCGGCGAGGTCTACTCCTTCTTCCCCAACAACTTCGGGCCGATCAACTTCCGGGTCAATTTCCGCACTCACCGCAAGATCGCCGTGATCGACGGCCGGGTCGGCTATGTCGGCGGCTACAACGTGGGCGACGAGTACGTGATGCCGACCAAGCGGTTCGGCCCGTGGCGCGACACCCATCTGCGGATCGAGGGCAGCGCGGTCGATTCGCTGCAGACCAGGTTCCTGATGGACTGGAACGTGGCCGCACCGGAGAGTCGGCGGGTCGGCCACGAGCCGCGCTACTTCCCGGCCCGGACCGAGCCGGCCGGCAGCGTGGCGATGCAGATCGTCTCCAGCGGTCCGGACTCGGACTGGGAATGGATCAAGTACGGCTATCTGAAGGCGATCAGTGAGGCGAACACCTCGATCAAGATCCAGACGCCGTACTTCATGCCGGACGCCGCGATGTTCGACGCGCTGAAGATCGCGGCACTGTCCGGCGTCGAGGTGCACCTGATGATCCCGGACAAGCCGGACCATCCGCTGGTCTATCCGGCGACCCTTTCCTACGCCGACGAGCTGGCCGCCCTCGGCGCCCACGTGCACATCTACGCGGGCGGCTTCCTGCACGCCAAGACGTTGCTGATCGACGACGAACTGGCCTCGGTCGGCACCGCCAACTTCGACCACCGCAGCTTCCGGCTGAACTTCGAGGTGAACGCCTTCATCTACGACGCCGAACTCGGCCGTACGCTGGCCGGGATCTACGCCGAGGACCTGCTGAAGTGCCGCGACTTCCACCATGATCAGCTCTATCGCCGCCCGCTGGTCGGGCGGATCAAGGAAGGCGCCAGCCGGCTCATCACGCCGTTGCTTTGAGGCGGGGGGCGACCCCCGCACCCCCGGGCCGGTCACCCCGGTCGCCAAAACGGTGCTTTGAGGCGGATGGACAGCGTGGTCGCCTCCTCGGTTCGGCTCGGTTCGGCTGGCGGTTAGGGTGAACCCATGAGTTCTCGTGTGTTGACGTCGGTGGCCTGGCCCTATGCCAACGGGCCGCGGCATATCGGTCACGTCTCGGGTTTCGGGGTCCCCTCCGACGTCTTCTCCCGCTACATGAGGATGTCCGGCCATGACGTGCTGATGGTTTCCGGGACCGACGAGCACGGGACGCCGATCTCGGTCCAGGCCGAGGCCGAGGGGATGACCGCGCGCGAGTTGGCCGACAAGTACAACGGCGTGATCACCAAAGATCTGCAGGGACTGGGGCTGTCCTACGACCTGTTCACCCGAACCACCACCCGCAATCACTATCGTGTGGTGCAGGACCTGTTCACCGCGCTGTTCAAGAACGGCTACGTGGTGCCGAAGAAGGCGATGGGTGCGATCAGCCCGTCCACCGGTCGGACCCTGCCGGACCGCTACATCGAGGGCACCTGTCCGATCTGCGGCTACGACAGCGCCCGCGGCGACCAGTGCGACAACTGCGGCAACCAGCTCGACCCGATCGATCTGATCAACCCGCGCTCCAAGATCAACGGCGAGACGCCGAAGTTCGTCGAGACCGAGCACTTCTTCCTCGACCTGCCGTCGTTGGCCGGTGCGATGGAGAAGTGGCTGGGCACCAAGACCGAGTGGCGGCCCAACGTGCTGCGGTTCTCGCACAACCTGCTGGCCGACCTCAAGCCGCGGGCGATCACCCGTGATCTGGACTGGGGTGTGCCGGTGCCGTTGGACGGTTGGCGTGACCAGCCGATGAAGCGGATCTACGTCTGGTTCGACGCCGTGATCGGCTACCTGTCGGCATCGATCGAATGGGCACAGCGGATCGGTGACCCGGACGCCTGGAAGCAGTGGTGGCTGGATCCCGACGCCAAGGGCTACTACTTCATGGGCAAGGACAACATCGTCTTCCATTCGGTGATCTGGCCGGCGATCCTGCTCGGCCAGAACGGCGAAGGTGATCTCGGTGGCCAGGTTGGACCGTTCGGCAAGCTGAACCTGCCCGACGAAGTGGTGTCGAGTGAGTTCCTGACCATGAGCGGATCGAAATTCTCCACCAGTCGCGGACAGGTGATCTACGTCGGCGACTTCCTGCGCGATTTCGGACCGGACGCGCTGCGCTACTTCATCGCCGTCGCGGGCCCGGAGAACCAGGACACCGACTTCACCTGGTCGGAGTTCGTCCGGCGCACCAACTTCGAGTTGGCCAACGAGTGGGGCAATCTGGTCAACCGTTCGGTGTCGATGGCGCACAAGCAGGTCGGTGCGGTGCCGGAGGCGAACGACCAGCGTGATGTTGATCATGAACTGCTGAGCCTGTCCCGGAACGCCTTCTCCCGGGTCGGCAAGCTGCTGCAGCGCAGTCGGTTCAAGCAAGCGATGGGTGAGGCGATGAAGGTGGTCTCGGCCGCCAACGCCTACATCAGCAACACCGAACCGTGGAAGCTGAAGGATCAGCCCGAACGTCGGGACACCGTGCTGCACACCGCTCTGCAGGTGGTCTCCGATGCCAACACCCTGCTGACCCCGTTCCTGCCGCACGCCGCCCAGAAGGTGCACGAGGCGATCGGCCGGGACGGCGTCTGGGCCGCACAGCCCGAGATCCGTACGGTCAGCGAGGCCGACGGCCCGGACTATCCGGTGCTGATGGGGGACTACGCCGGCGAGCAGGCTCGCTGGGAGTCGACGCCGATCACCCCGGGCACCCCGCTGACCAAGCCGACCCCGTTGTTTCCCAAGCTGGACGAAAGCCTGGGCGAGACCGGACCGGACTGGGCCAAGCTCGACTGAAGGCCGCTGAGCTTGTCGAAGGGCGGAAACCGGTCCTTCGACGGGGCTCAGGACCCTGTGCTGCGGTCCCTTCGACGGGGTCAGGATCCGGTGATCGGGTGGACGAGGGTTCCGCCGATCCAGACACCGGCGATGTCGGCGGGGGTGCCGAGGGCAAAGATCCTGGCCAGCGCGTCATGATCATCGCGCGCATGCCGGAGGCCGACGGCGAGCGGCTGACCGGCGGGCGGCCGCAACCAGACGGCATCGAACTGCTTGCCGACCGACAGGTCACCGACCTGGTCGGCCAGGCCGAGGGCATCGGCCCCGGCGGCGGTGGCCAGGTGTAACAGGTGCGCCGATCCGAGCGGCAGCCCGTCGGGGCGGAGCCGCTGGGTGAAGTAGGCCTGCAGCGCCTCCTTGAACAACGAGAAGCCGGTGCCACCTCCGACGTCGGTGCCGAGCGCGACCCGGACACCATGATCACGATGCCGGCGCCAGGGGAACGAACCGCTGGCCAGCGACGCGTTCGAGGTGGGGCAGTGGGCGATCACCGTCCGCGTCGCGGCCAGCCGATCCAGCTCACGATCGGTGGGATGGACGTTGTGTGCGAGCACAGTCCTCCCGCCGAGGAGTCCGGCTCGGTCATAGCAGTCGAGATAGTCCCGTGCCGCACCGAACAGCTTGGCGACCGCGGCGATCTCGTCGACGTTCTCGTTCAGGTGCGAGGTGCACCAGACCCCGTCATCCTCCTTGATCAACTGGGTCGCGGCTTCCAACATCGACTCGCCGGCGGAGTAGGCGAACCGCGGGGTGACGGCGTAGCGCAGCCGTCCGACACCGTGCCACCGTTCGATCAACGCCGAGGCGTCGGCGTAGCACCGTTCGGGCGTTGTCAGCAGCGGCTCGGGCAGGTGGCGGTCGCTGGTCACCAGGCCGGCCGTCATCCGCAGCCCGCGCCGGGCAGCGGCGGCGAACAGGATGTCGGTCGCCGCAGCGAAATGGGAGCCGAAGACCAGCGCACTGGTGGTCCCGCTGCCGATCAGACCGGTGAGGAACTCCTCGGCGACCTCGCTGGCATAGCCGTCGGCGCCGAGCCGCACCTCCTCGGGCAGGATGTCCTCCTCCAGCCAGGACAGCAACGGTTTGCCGAGCTGACCGATCACCCGCACCTGCGGATAGTGCACATGGGTGTCGACCAGGCCTGGCAGCAACACGCCGTCGGTCAGCGTCACCACCTCGACCTCACGGTGCCGCGCCCGCAGACCGGTGAAGTCACCGCGCTCGATGATCTTGCCGTCCTCGACCAGCAGCCCACCGTCGGTCTCGACCCGCAGCTCCCCACCGTCGAACGGATCCCGCGGGGTGTCGAAGATCCGCGCGCGGTAGATGATCATGAAGTGGTCTCCTGCTGCTGGGTCTGCAGCAGCAGCTCCGCCGCGACACTGACCGCGATCATCGCCGGGGACTTGCCGGGCAGTTCGGTCAGTCCGATCGGGCACCGGATCGTCTCGACCAGAGCCGGCGGATGGCCGTCGGCGATCAACGCCGACCTGATCCGTGACCACTTGGCCACCGATCCGATCATCCCGATCGAGGCCAGGTCGGTGCGCCGTAGCGCCGCATCGCACAGATGCGCGTCCTCGGCATGATCATGGGTCATGATCAACACGTGACTGTCGGCCGGCAGCTCGGACAGCACCTGTTCACCCAGCAGCCGCTGGCGGGCGTGGATCGTCGCCTCGGCCGGCTGCAGCATGTCGAGTTGATCAAGCTGTTCCGGCCGGGAGTCGGTCAGATACAGGTCGCAGTCCTGCCGGGACAGGATTCTGGCCAGCTCGATCCCGACATGTCCGAGCCCGAAGATCGCGATCGCCAACGGGACCGGCAGCGGTTCGAGCAGGATGGTCACCTCACCTCCACAACACTGCCGGCCGTGCTCGGTGCGGACCTTGTCGTTCAAGCGCAGCCCGAGCAGTTCCGGGGTGGCTGCTCGGTCACGGATCAGTTCCCGGGCCCGGACGACGGCGGTCTGTTCCAGATTGCCGCCTCCGATGGTGCCGCGGACGTCGTCGGCGGTGACCAGCATCTTGGCACCGGCCTCCCGCGGTGCGTGTCCGCGGCGGGCGATCTGCGTGACCAGGACAGCCGGTTGGCGGCGTTCCCTGGCCTTGGCGACGTCGGACAGCCAGGTCATGATCGGCACCGCTCGATCGCCCAGTACACCTGTTCCGGGGTGGCCGGTGAGGCGAGTTCGACCGGCCGATCCGGCGGACCGAAGGCGGCGACCGCCTGCCGCAGCGCCTCTCGTACCGAGAAGGCCAGCATCAGCGGCGGCTCACCCACCGCCTTGGAACCGTAGACCGCGCCGTCCTCGTGGGCGTTGTCCAGCAGGCTGACGTTGAAGATCGGCGGTAGTTCGGAAAAGCTCGGCAGCTTGTAGGTGCTGGCGGCCCGCGTCGTGAGCCGGCCGCGGTCCGGGCCGTTGCCGGTGTCCCAGCGCAGGTCCTCGATGGTCAGCCAGCCGACGCCCTGGACGAAGCCGCCCTCGATCTGGCCGAGATCGACCAGCGGCGACAGTGAGTCGCCGACGTCGTGCACGATGTCCACCCGGCGCAATCGATAGGAGCCGTCGAACCGACTGACCTCGACCTCGGAGGCGGCCACACCGTAGGCGAAATACTTGAACGGTTCGCCCTGCATCACCGACGCATCCCAGTGCAGCCCCTCGGTCCGGTAGAAGCCGGCCGCCGACAGCTGGACCCGTTGCCGGTAGGCGGCGCCGACCAGCTCGGACCAGGCCAGCTGCCGCTCGGCGCCGGCCGCGGTGACGATGCCGTGGTCGAAGCGGACCTCATCGGCAGGCACATCGAGCAGCGGCGCAGCGACCGCGGCCAGCCGGTCGATGATCTGCCGACAGGCGTTCTGGACCGCGGCGCCGTTCAGGTCGGAGCCGGAGCTGGCGGCGGTGGCCGAGGTGTTCGGCACCTTGTCGGTCCGGGTCGGTGCCAGCCGTACGGCGTCCAGCGGCACCCCGAGCGCGGTCGCGGCGACCTGCAACATCTTGGTGTGCAGCCCCTGACCCATTTCGGTGCCGCCGTGGTTGATCAACACCGAACCGTCCTTGTAGACGATCACCAGTGCACCGGCCTGGTTGAAGGCCGTCAGGTTGAACGAGATGCCGAACTTCACCGGTGTCATCGCCAGCCCGCGTTTGCGCTGATCATGATCGGCGTTGAAGGCGGCGATCTCGGACTCCCGGCGTTCGACCTCGGCGATGTCGGTGAGTTGCTGCCAGGCCGTCGACAGTCGCTCGGCATGCCGGACCTGCTGCCCGTACGGGGTCGGCTGGCCCGGCCGGTAGAAGTTGCGGCGACGGAGCTCGCGAGCGCTGATCCGCAGCCGGGGTGCGATCCGACCGAGGATGTCCTCGATCACCAACATCCCTTGTGGGCCACCGAATCCGCGGAACGCGGTCTGCGAGGTCTTGTGACACTTGGCGATCCGGCCGCGGATCACGATGTTCGGGATCCAGTAGGCGTTGTCGACATGACACATCGCCCGAGCCAGCACCGGCTCGGACAGGTCGAGGCTCCAGCCGCCGTCGGCGGTCAGTGTGACGTCCAGTGCCACGATCCGGCCGTCCTCGTCGAAACCGGCCCGCCAGGCGGCGTGGAACCCGTGCCGCTTGCCGGTGATGGTGATGTCCAGATGGCGCGGCAACCGGATCCGGGTCGGGCGGCCGGTGAGCGTGGCTCCGAGCGCGGCCACCGCGGCGAAGCCGTGCGGCTGCATCTCCTTGCCGCCGAACCCGCCGCCCATCCGCAGGCACTGGACGGTGACCCGGTGGGCAGACAGTCCCAGCACGTGGGCGACGATGTCCTGGGTCTCCGTCGGATGCTGGGTGCTGGCCTGGACGAAGACCTGGCCGCCGTCGTCGATCATGGCCAGTGCGGCCTGGGTCTCCAGATAGAAGTGCTCCTGACCGGCGCACTCGGTCACCCCGTCGATCACCTGCGCCGCCGAGTCGAAGCCGATGCCGAGGTCGCCGCGAGACATCGTCGGCCGATCCCCGTGGAAGCTCTCCGCCGTGATCGCGTCGGCCACGGTGACCAATGCCGGCAACGGTTCGTAGTCGACCTGCACCGCGGCGGCCCCGAGCCGAGCCGACTCGAGGGTCTCGCCGAGCACCCAACAGACCGGCTGGCCGTGATACATCACCTCGTCGGTCGGGAACAGCGGCTCGTCGTGCTTGCTGCCGGAATCGTTGATCCCGGGCACATCGGCTGCGGTGAGCACCCGGACCACGCCGGGCACTGCGGTGGCCGGCGCCGTCCGCAGCCCGATGATCCGGGCGTGCGCGTGCGACGACTGGACCGGATATCCGTGCAACGGGTGCGGCGTGGCGTTGATCAGATCGTCGGTGTAGAGCGCGGTGCCGGTGACGTGCAGGGCAGCGCTCTCGTGCGGGATCGGGGTGCCGACGACGGCGTCGGCGGGCCGTTGGGCCACGGTGGTCATCGCGCCGCCTCCGCGGAATGCTCGTGCCACAGGCGATGCAGTGCAGTGCCCAGCATCGCCCTGCGGTAGCGGGCGCTGGCCCGATGATCATCCAGCGGACTGCCTTCGCTGCCGAGCATCTCCGCGGCCTCGGTGATGGTGGACGGCGCCCACGGCCGTCCCCGCAGGACGTCCTCGGTCGCGGTCGCCCGCAACGGGGTGGCGGCCACGCCGCCGAGACCGATCCGGGCGTCGGCGATGATGCCGTCGGTGATCATGAACGCGGAGCCGATCGCGACACTGGAGATGTCGTCGAAGCGGCGCTTGGCGATCTTGTGGAACGCGGTCAGCCCGGGCATCGGGAGCGGGATCCGGACCGCCGTGATCAACTCGTCCGGGTGGCGCACCGACGTCCGATAGCCGGTGAAGTATTCGGCCAGTCGGACCGCGCGTTCGCCGTCGGTCGAGGCGAGCAGCAGGGTCGCGTCCAGCGCGAGCAGGGCCGGCGCCGCATCGCCGATCGGTGACCCGGTGCCGAGATTGCCGCCGAGGGTCGCGGTGTTGCGGACCAGCCGCGAGGCGAACTGCCCAAACAGCTGATCCAGCAGCGGGATGCGGCTGGCCAGCGAGCGTTCCAGCTCGGAGAGGGTGAGTGCCGCACCGAGCCGTACGTGATCGGTCGTCCAGTCGATCCGGCGGAGCTCCTCGAGCCGGTCGATCGCGACCACCGACGCGGCCCGCCGGCCCCGCAGGTTCACCTCGACACCCCAGTCGGTCGAGCCGGCGACCGGCACAGTGTCCGGCTCGTCGTGCAGGATCTGCAATGTCTCGGCGAGATCGTGCGGCCGACGGAACCGACCGTACGGGCCGGTCAGATCGGTGGCTGCCGGTCCCGCCGCCGGCCGCCGCTGCCGGTTGCCGATCAGGTCGTCGGCCGGCGGTACACCGAGGGCGTAGGCGGCGTCGCGGATCGGTCGATAACCGGTGCAGCGACACAGGTTGCCCGACAGCGCGTGCAGGTCGAAGCCGTTCGGGCCGTGCTCTGGGTCGGTCGCTGCATCGGCGGCGATCCGATCGGGGCGGTAGTACTCCGCCGCCATGCTGCAGACGAAGCCGGGCGTGCAGTAGCCGCATTGGGACCCGCCGCGGACGGCCAGTTCGCGCTGCACCGGGTGGAGATCGTCGACCGTGCCGAGACCTTCGGCGGTGATCACTTCCTGGCCGTCGAGGGCGGCAGCAGGCAGCAGGCAGGCGTTGACCGCGGTCCAGCGGCTCCGATCTCCGTCCGGTCGCGCCACCAGCACGGCACACGCTCCGCACTCGCCCTCCGCGCACCCTTCCTTGCACCCGGTCCACCCGCAACCGCGGAGGAAGTCCAGCGCATGTTGGTGTGCCGGGCCGTCGAGTGACCGCAATTCGCCGTTGACCACGACCCGCGCGATCGAGTCCACCGTTGCCACACCTCCCGAACCAACGGCCGAGCAGTCGTGGTGCCACCGCTCGTCGTCGGATGGCCGGGCATGGTTCGGACCGTTCGTCGACGGCCGGTTATCCATGCGAACGACCGCCGACGAAACCGATTCTAGTGTTGCGGGGTCGACGCTTGCATTGCTTAGAAAGGCTATGTAATATTCCATAGTGTGACGATGCAATCGACGGTGGACCCGGGCGACCGGCAAGCGGCAGCCGCCGAACCCGGCGAGCTGCTGTTGGCCTGTGCCCGGTTCACCCGGACCGCGTCCCGGCTCAATCGCACGGCCGATCCGTCGGCGATCTGGCGAGCTATGGCAACGCTGGAGGAGGCCGGTCCGTTACGGGTCAGCGAGTTCGCCGAACTCGACCACTGTTCCCAGCCCACCGCGACCGCGATGATCAAGCGTCTGGAGACCGACGGGCTCGCCGCTCGGGTCGCCGATCCGGCCGACGGGCGGGCCTGGCTGGTCAATCTCACCGACAGCGGCCGCCGGCGCTTGGCCGCGACCCGTGGTCGGACCGCCCGGCTGATCCACGACCGGCTGGGTGAACAGTCACCGGTGGACCCCGACGAACTGCGGTCCGCGATCGCCGTCATCAACAGATTGACCAGCAGCCTGAGCGGACCGCGTGATCCGCGGGATGCCGACAGCAGGACCGTCCACGAGGAGGACATCAGCGCGTGAGTGCACCAGCAAAGTCGTCGGCCCAACCGTCGATTCTCCATCAGAGCAAGGCCGTCTGGGCTGTCGCGTTCGCCTCTGTGATCGCCTTCATGGGCATCGGACTGGTCGATCCGATCCTGCCCGCCATCAGCTCGGAACTGAACGCAACACCCTCCCAGGCGATGCTGCTGTTCACCAGCTATCTGATCATCACCGGGCTGGCGATGTTCTTCACCAGCTTCGTCTCCAGTCGGATCGGCGCGAAGAAGACGCTGCTGATCGGATTGGTACTGATCGTGATCTTCGCCGCGCTGGCCGGATCATCCAGCACCGTCGACATGATCATCGGCTTCCGTGCCGGCTGGGGATTGGGCAACGCGCTGTTCATCTCCACCGCGCTGGCCACCATCGTCGGCGCCGCCAGCGGTGGTGTCGATCGAGCGATCATCCTGTACGAGAGCGCGCTCGGTGTCGGCATCGCGATCGGTCCGCTGGTCGGCGGTCTGCTCGGCACCATCAGCTGGCGCGGACCGTTCTTCGGCACCGCGGTGCTGATGGCGATCGGCCTGATCGCGATCCTGGTGTTGCTCGGCAAGACGACGCAGAACGTGCCCCGGATCAGCATCGGCGCACCACTGGCGGCACTGCGGAACAAGGCGCTGCTCACCCTCGGACTGGTCGCACTGTTCTACAACTTCGGCTTCTTCACCCTGCTGGCCTACAGCCCGTTCCCACTCGATGATGCGGCCAAGCAACTGTGGGGTCCGGAGGCCTTCGGAGCCATCCAGCTCGGTCTGGTGTTCTTCGGCTGGGGGATCTGCCTGGCCTTCACCTCGGTCTTCGTCGCTCAACGGCTGGCCCACGGCATCGGCCGCCGGAACAGCATCTACCTGGCGATGGGCTGCCTGGCGATCATCGAGCTGGTGATGGCCTTCGGTGTGCACACCTTCGCCGTGGTGACCATCTGCGTGATCGTCGGTGGCCTCTTCCTGGGCGTGATGAACACGGTGATGACCGAGGCGGTGATGGAGGCCACCGATCTGCCACGGGCGGTCGCATCGTCCACCTACAGCGGGATTCGGTTCCTCGGCGGCGCCGTCGCCCCGGCCGTCGCCGGGCCGATTTCCACTCACCTCGGTGCGGGGATCCCGTTCGTCTTCGGCGCCGGCGCGTTCGCGGTCGGTCTGATCGTGCTCACCATCGGCCGGAAGGCGATTGCGCACATTGACCGGGAAGAGGATCTGGGTGCCGAGGACGAGGCGGAGATCCTGACCGCAGCGGACTCCTGATCCTGCTGGAGTTCCATGATCAGGAACCGCTGATCACCGAGAGCGCTTGTCGCAGACCGACCATCCGGAAGTCCGCGGCCAGCGCTCGGCGTCGCAGCCCGGCGTCGGCCCGATAGAGCGCCAGACCTCGCCGGACCAGCATCGGCAGCGGCTTGCGATGCTCGCGGAGATCGCGGACGAACCGCAAGATCATCACCAGGATCCGGGGCCGATCGAGGAAGAGGCGCTCGACTGTCACCCCGGCCGACCGGCAGTGCTCGGCCATCTCCATCCCGAACACTCCCTCGGCGACGAAGCAGGTCGCGTCACCGAGGTCGACCCGGTGGCTGCCGACCCGGGCGCTGCGGGAGATGTCGTAGCGCGGGACCTCGGCAGTGCCGGACTGCAGCAGTTGATCGACCGCAGCCACCGCTTCGGCAGCGTTCCAGCTGCCAGGATCGTCCCAATCGATCTGCACGGCAAGGGGCGCGCCCCCCTCGAACCCCCGATCTGACTTTGTCAGCAGCGGAAGATCAGGATGATCGGCGTCGTAGTAGAAGTCGTCCAGATTGAGGCTCGGGCAACCGGCCAGTCGCGCCACCCGCGACTTGCCACTGCCGGAAGGGCCCGCCAGCAGGACGACCCTGCGACTCAGTAGCTGCTCCCGCCGGCCAGTGACGGCGAACCGGTCGGATGCCACACCGTCTTGATCTCCAGGAAGGCCCGCAGCCGAGCGGTCCCGGGCGCCGCCGCGAAATCCGGTCGCCCGCTCGGTCGATAGACCCGCTTGACGGTGCCGGCAGCGTCCCGGGCCAGTGCGGTCGCCAGCTCACCGGCGGCGCCGGTCAGGTCCAACGCATTCACGTCTGCATGAGTCGCCAGATGCGGCGCGATCTCGGCCGGCTGTCCGGTCAGGATGTTCACCACGCCACCGGGCACGTCCGAGGTCGCCAGCACCTCACCGAAGGTCACCGCAACGCACGGGTCGGCCTCGGCGGCAATCACCACGCAGGCATTCCCTCCGGCGATCACCGGCGCGATCACCGACACCAGGCCCAGCAGTGGCGCGTCGGTCGGCGCGACGATCGCGACCACACCGGTCGGTTCCGGTGCGGAATAGGAGAAGTACGGCGCCGACACCGGATTGGCCGAACCGAACACCGCTGTCAACTTGTCGGTCCACCCCGCATAGTGCACCAGCCGGTCGATCGCCGCGTCCACCTCGGCCGCGGCCGTTTCATGATCAACACCGCGACTGGTGATCAACAGTTCGACGAATTCGGCCGCTCGCCCCTGCAGCATCTCGGCGATCCGATAGATCACCTGACCGCGGTTGTACGGGGTGGCCTTGGCCCAGCCGCCGAAGCCCTTGCGCGCGGCGGCGACCGCATCCCGGGCGTCCTTGCGTGAGGCCAGCACTGCGTTGGCCATGAAGCTCCCTCCCGCATCGCTGACCTGATAGGTGCGGCCCGATTCCGAACGCGGAAAGGCCCCACCGACGTACAGCTTGTAGGTCTTGCTCACTGCGACACCCACGATCAGGCCTCCTTGGTCTCGCCGGCGAGGATCGGCTCGTCATCGGTGGCCAGGTAGGCCGCCAGCCCGGACGGTCCGCCCTCGCGTCCGAAACCGGACTCCTGGTAGCCGCCGAACGCGGCCGCCGGATCGAAACGGTTGAAGGTGTTGTCCCAGATCACCCCGGCCTGCAGCCGGGCTGCCATCGCCATCGCCCTCGATCCCTTCTCGGTCCAGACACCGGCGGACAGCCCGTACGGTGAGTTGTTCGCCTTGGCCAACGCCTCGTCCGGGGTACGGAAGGTGATCACCGACAGCACCGGACCGAAGATCTCCTCCCGGCTGATCCGCATCGACGCGGTCGCCTCGGTGAGGATGGTGGGGGAGACGAACCAGCCACGGTCGGGCAGCGGGCAGGACGACCGCCAGACCTGAGCACCCTCGGCGATCCCGGCCTCGGTCAGCTCGGTGATCTTGGACAGCTGGGCCGAGGAGTTGATCGCCCCGACATCGGTGTTCTTGTCCAGCGGATCGCCGACCCGCAGCGTCTCGGCCCGCTCCTGCAGCCGGACCATCAGCTCCTCGGCGACCGACTCCTGCACCAGCAGCCGGGAACCGGCACAACAGACCTGGCCGGCGTTGAAGAAGATCCCGTTCACGATGCCCTCGACTGCCTGATCGAGGGCGGCATCGGCGAACACGATGTTGGCGCCCTTGCCGCCCAGTTCCAGTGTCAGCTTGCGTCCGGTGCCGGCCAGCGACTGCTGGATCTGCTTGCCGACAGCGGTTGAACCGGTGAAGGCGACCTTGTCGATGCCGGAGTGGTTGACCAACTCCGCCCCGATGTCGCCGGCTCCCGGGACCACGTTGACCACGCCCGGAGGCAGGTCGGCGTCGGCAATGATCTCGGCCAGCACCAAGATCGACAACGGGGTCGTCTCGGCCGGCTTGATCACCACCGTGTTACCGGCGGCCAGCGCCGGCGCGATCTTCCAGGCCGCCATCAACAGCGGGAAGTTCCACGGGATCACCTGACCGGCGACGCCCAGCGGGCGGGGCGCCGGACCGTGGCCGAGGTAGGGGAGCTTGTCGGCCCAGCCGGCGTGGTAGAAGAAGTGCTGGGCCGCGGTCGGGACGTCGAAATCCCGTGTCTCCTTGATCGGCTTGCCGTTGTCCAAGCTCTCCAACACTGCCAGCTCACGGGCCCGCTCGGCGATACCCCGGGCGATCCGGAACAGGTATTTGCCACGCTCGGCACCGGACAGCGCCGACCACGGGCCGTCGTAGGCCCGCCGCGCCGCGGCGACCGCGGTGTCCAGGTCGGCCCTGTTCACCGTCGAGACCGTCGCCAGATCGACCGCCCGGCCGGGATTGACGGTGATCAGGTCGTCGCCCCCGCCCTCGATGAACTTGCCGTCGATGAAGGGCAGATAGCGCTTCTTGACCCGCGCGATCGCCTCCGACTCCGGGGCCGGTGCGTATTCCCAGTCGATACCTGTGGCCATGATCAATTCCGTTCCGCCGTGATCAATTCGGTTCGTCTCAGTCAACGGTCACGTAGTCGGCGCCCCAGTAGTGCCCGGAGAGCATCTTGCGACGTTGCATGATCAGATCGTTCAGCACCGACGATGCGCCGAATCGGAACCAGTGCGGGTCCAGCCACTCCGGGCCGGCCACCTCGCGGACCGCAACCAGGTAACGGATCGCGTCCTTGGCGGTCCGGATCCCGCCGGCCGGTTTGACTGCCCGCTGTTCGCCGGTGATCCGCTTCCAGTCCTTGACCGCCTGCAGCATCACGTGGGTGACCGGCAACGTCGCGGCCGGGCTGACCTTGCCGGTGGAGGTCTTGATGAAGTCGCCGCCGGCCAGCAGCGCCAGCCAGGACGCCCTGCGGACATTGTCGTAGGTTGCCAGCTCACCGGTCTCCAGGATCACCTTCAGCCGGGCGCTCCCGGCGGCCTGTTTGACCGCCACGATCTCGTCGAACACCTTGCCGTAGTTGCCGGCCAGGAAGGCGCCCCGGTCGATCACCATGTCGATCTCGTCGGCGCCGGCGTCGACCGCGGTGCCGACATCGGCGATCTTGACCTCGGTCGCCGCCCGGCCGGACGGGAACGCGGTCGCCACCGACGCGATGTTGATCTTGGTCCCGGTCTGCTCGGAGCCGGCCAGGGCCTCGGCGGCGATCGGCACCAGATCGGGGTAGATGCAGACAGCCGCCACCCGCGGGGTGTCGGCCAGTTCCGGGTCGGGCTGCAGAGCCTTGCGGACCAGGTTGCGAACCTTGCCGGCGGTGTCCGCGCCCTCCAGCGTGGTCAGGTCGACCATCGAGATCGCCAGATCGATGGCGGCCTGTTTGGATTCCTTCTTGATCGAGCGGGTCGCCAGTGCGGCGGCGCGTTGCTCCAACGCGACCGGGTCGACGCCCGGCAGACCGTCCAGGAAACGACGCAGCGAGCCTTCGTCGGCGACGACGTCGGCGAAGGGAGCTGCGGTGCCCGTTGCGGACCTGCGCTTGGTACGAGATCGGGTGGCGGTGGCCATGCAGCCGACCCTACAACTTGTGCTGCCTGTCGATGCAGCTCCGCAGCTCACGGGGCGATGCCGGTTCGGTGCCGGCGTCCGGGCCCGGTACGGCCGAGACCACACCCTGCAGCAGACCTTCGGCGTACGCGGTCTGAGCGGCCCTCGTCATCCTCCGGGTGGTCGACCCACCCGTCAGCGCACCGGCCTCGTTGTAGACCCAGGGAACCTCGGCCAGCAGTTGGACCAGAGCCAGGTTGCCCGGCTCGAGCCCGGCCCGGCCGGAGAAGTTCTCCTCGGCAACGTCGACCTCGGCAGCAAGTACCGCACCGCGCTCGCGGGCGATCACCCGCGCATACCGCGCGCTCGCCCGGGCGACGGCCGGGTGATCGAAGACCGTCCGGTTGCTGCCGCTGCCGCGCCACATCGGCCGGTAGCGGTCGCCGTGCCTGATGCCGCGCTGGCTGTAGACCGCCTGGAAGGCGGGGTTCTGGCCGTGATCGTTGTGCACACTGATCGCCAGATCGGCTTTCGCCTTGTTCGCGATCCGGGCCCGCTCGGCCAGGCCGACGGTGTCGTCGGCGTCCTTCTTGGTCATGATCACCCGGTAGCCGAGGTCACGCAGCCCGTCGGCGACACAGGTGCTGACCTCGTACACCTCGTGCATCTCCGGGGCATTGGGGTAGTCGAAGTCGGTCAGTCCGGTAGTCGGCTCGGTCCTGCGGATCGACCGTCCGCTGTGCCCCGGGTCGATGATGATCACCGGTGCAGCAGACGAACGGGTCGGAGCAGCGGACGGGTGCGTCGGTGTGCCGGACCGGGCTGATGCGGTAGCGGGCGCCCTGGTCGGCGAGGTCGCATCGGTCGGCGAGGTCGCATCGGTCGGCGAGATCGGGCCGGTCGGAGAGGCGGCAGCCGGTGACTCGGTGAGTGCGGGTGTCCGGTTCGCGGATCCGGTCGGGTTCGGCCCGGCGTCGGCGCAGCCGACCAGCACGGCACAGCAGATCAGGCTCAGCACCGACCGCCGCAGCTCCCGCACAGCAGCACCCTATAGAGCTCCGGCGGGTTACCGTTCCTCCGTGAGGCTGATGACCTACAACGTCCATCGGTGGCGTGACGATCGTGCTGCCCTGGCCACGGTGATCCGGGCCTGCTCGCCGGATCTGGCGATGATCCAGGAGGCGCCGACCTGGTGGGGGACGCGCCGGCGCCGGCTGGCGTTCGCCCGCGAGGTGGGGTTGCACTACATCGCAGGTCGCGGTCGATCGGGTGCCTTCGTCAAGGATCCCGGACGTTGGGAGTTCCGGACCCGGTGGATCCGTCGGCCGCTGATCCGAAGGGGCCGCAAGCACCGGACGCTGCAGGTGCTCAACGGAGCCGTCGCTGCCCGGACCACGGTCGATCGGCGGACGCTGACGGTGATCGGCTGCCATCTCGGCCTGCACAACCAGGGCCGGATCGGCGAGCTCAATCAAGTCCTCGAGCTTGCGCCGCTCAGCGGTCCGTACCTGGTGGTCGGCGACATCAACGAACGGCTCGGCGGCCCGGTCTGGAAGCTGGCGGCCGACACCGGACTGATCGATCAGCACGCCGCAGCAGAACGGGCCCGGCCGACCTTCCCGGCAGCCGCGCCGCAGCATCGCATCGACGTCGTCTGGGCAACCCCGGACGTGTCGAGTGTCCCGGTCGACCTGACGGCGCTGGGACTGTCACCCGAGCTGATCGGTCGGGCCTCCGACCATGTTCCGGTGGTCGTCGACCTGACGCTGACGGCCACTACAGGCTGATGATCATCTTCCCGGTGTTCTGACCACGTAGCAGCCCGATGAACGCCTGCACCGCGTGATCGAGCCCGTCCACCACCGTCTCCTCGGCGACGATGCTGCCGTCGGCGAGCCAGCCGCCGACCTTGCTGGCGAACTCGTCGGCAAGATCATCGTGGTCGGCGACCAGGAAACCGGTCATCGTGATCCGTCGCCCGATGAACAGGGCCAGATTGCTGGGGCCGGGGGTCGGGGCGGTCGCGTTGTACTGCGAGATCATCCCGCAGACGGCGATCCGGCCGTGCAGCTTCATCGCGCCGATCGCAGCCTGCAGTTGGTCGCCGCCGACATTGTCGAAATAGACGTCGATGCCGTCCGGCGCCGCCCGAGCCAGCAACTCCGCAGCCGGACCGTCGTGATAGTCGAAGGCGGCATCGAAGCCGAGGTCGTTGATCAGGTGGTCGACCTTGGCCTTGCTGCCGGCGCTGCCGATCACCCGGGACGCGCCGGCCAGCCTGGCCAGCTGCCCGACCATGCTGCCGACCGCTCCCGCGGCCGCCGAGACGAAGACGGTGTCACCGGGCCGGAACGCCGCGACCCGGAACAGACCGGCGTACGCGGTCCGACCGGGCATCCCGAGAGCGCCCAGATAGCGGGACGGTGCGACATCCTCGCGGCGGGGCAGCAGCACGACCTGATCGGCCGCCAGCACCGCGTCCTCCCGCCAGCCGAGGCCGTGCAACACCAGGCTGCCGACTCCGACCCGGTCGCTGCCGGAAGCCGTCACCTCGCCGACCGCAGCGCCGAGCGCTGCCTGGTCCAGCTCCCAGGGCGGCGCGTACGACGGGGTGTCGTTCATCCGTCCCCGCATGTACGGGTCGACCGACATCGCCAGGTTGTGCACCGCGACCTCGCCCGGACCCGGGTCGGGCAGCGTGGTCTCCACCAGGGCGAAATTCTCCGCCGACGGTTCGCCCTCGGGACGAGAAACCAGTCGGATCTCGCGCGTGTTGATCATGCCGCCAGTATCACCGGCCGCCGAGCCGACGCTCCGGCCGGGGCCGGACTCGGTGATTCAGCCCGACACCAGGCAGAATGCTTCCCTCAACACCCGCCGCCGGATCTGCGGCGGTGCGATTGCTCGGGAGGATTCACAGGTGCAGCTGCAGACGGTCGAGAGCCGGATCGCCGAAGAACTGGGTGTCGGAACAGGGCAGGTCATCGCGGCGGTGGCGCTGCTCGACGACGGGTCGACGGTGCCGTTCATCGCCCGCTACCGCAAGGAGGTGACCGGCGGTCTGGATGACGCCCAGCTGCGCACCCTGGAGGAGCGGCTGCGCTATCTGCGTGAGTTGGACGAACGCAAGCAGGCGATCCTGGAGTCGATCGAGAGTCAGGGAAAGCTGACCGACGACCTGCGCGCCCAGATCGTCGGCGCCGACACCAAGGCCCGGCTGGAGGACATCTACCTGCCGTACAAGCCGAAGCGGCGGACCAAGGCGATGATCGCCAGGGAGGCCGGCCTGGAGCCGTTGGCCGACGCACTGCTCGGCGATCCGACGCTCGATCCGCAGCAGACCGCCGCCGGCTACGTCGACGCCGACCGCGGCGTCGCCGACATCACGGCTGCGCTGGACGGTGCCCGAGCGATCCTGATCGAACGCTTCGCCGAGGACGCCGACCTGATCGGTGAACTCCGCGAACGCCTGTGGAAGACCGGCCGACTGGTGTCGAAGGTGCGCGAGGGCAAGGAGACCGACGGCGCGAAGTTCTCCGACTACTTCGACTTCGCCGAGTCCTTCAGCAGCCTGCCGTCGCATCGGATCCTCGCCCTCAACCGCGGTGAGAAGGAGGACGTGCTGACCCTGTCGATCTCACCGACGGCGACCGACGAGGAAGCTGCCGCAGCCAGCACGCTCGGCCCGACCGGTTACGAGCAGCTGATCGCCCGACGGTTCGGCGTCGAAAACCTCGGCCGGGCCGCCGATCGCTGGCTGCAGGGTGTCGTCGGCTGGGCCTGGCGGACCAAGATCCTGATCACGCTCGGAGTCGACATCCGGATCCGGCTGCGGCAACTGGCCGAGGAGAAGGCGATCAGTGTCTTCGCCACCGGCGTCAAGGACGTCCTGATGGCAGCGCCGGCCGGCACCCGGCCGACCCTCGGGCTGGACCCCGGCTTCCGGACCGGCGTCAAGGTGGCCGTCGTGGACGCCACCGGCAAAGTCGTCGACACCGGCGTGATCTATCCGCACGTTCCGAAGAACCAGTGGGACGCATCGCTGGCCAGGTTGGCAGAACTGTGCGCCGCGCATCGGGTCGAGCTGATCGCCATCGGCAACGGCACCGCCTCCCGGGAGACCGAGAAGCTGGCTGCGGAGTTGATCATCAAGCACCCCGAGCTCGAGCTGACCAAGGCCGTGGTGTCGGAGGCCGGCGCCTCGGTCTACTCGGCATCGGCCTACGCCTCCGACGAGCTGCCCGAGCTCGACGTGTCGTTGCGCGGAGCAGTGTCGATCGCTCGTCGATTGCAGGATCCGCTGGCCGAGTTGGTCAAGATCGATCCGAAGTCGATCGGCGTCGGTCAGTATCAGCACGACCTGTCCGAGGTCGGCCTGTCGCGGTCGCTGGATGCGGTCGTCGAGGACTGTGTGAACGCGGTCGGTGTCGACGTCAACACCGCATCGGCACCGCTGCTGACCCGGGTGTCGGGGATCACCGCCTCGCTGGCTGCCGGGATCGTCCGGCATCGTGATCAATGCGGCCCGTTCCGATCTCGGACCGCGTTGCAGCAGGTTCCCCGCCTTGGACCGAAGGCCTACGAACAGGCCGCCGGCTTCCTGCGGATCATCGACGGCGACGAACCACTCGACGCCTCCGCCGTCCACCCGGAGTCCTATCCGGTGGTCCGGCGGATCCAGGCCGCCGCCGGCGTTGATCATGATTCCCTGATCGGCAAGCCCGGCGTACTGACCGGGCTGAAACCGAAGGATTTCACCGACGATCAGGTCGGGCTGCCGACGGTCACCGACATCTTCGCCGAGTTGGAGAAGCCGGGACGCGACCCACGTCCGGCCTTTGTCACCGCCTCGTTCGCCGACGGCGTGGAGAAGCTCACCGATCTGGTTCCTGGAATGATCTTGGAAGGCCAGGTCACCAACGTCGCCGCCTTCGGCGCCTTCATCGACGTCGGAGTGCATCAGGACGGGCTGGCTCACGTCTCCGCACTGTCCAAGAGCTTCGTCTCCGATCCGCGGGACGTGGTCAAGCCCGGTGACCTGGTCAAGGTCAAGGTGCTGGACGTCGACACCTTGCGGCAGCGGATCTCCCTCACCCTGCGACTGGACGACGAGCTGCCCGCAGCACCGTCGGGTGCTGCGTCGGACAAGCAGCCCGCTGGCGGGCCGAACAAGAGCAAGCGCGCCGGCAACGGCGGTGATCGTCGTGGCGGGAAGAAGCCCGGCCGGCCGGCACGGGATCGGATGCCGGCCAACAGTGCGATGGCCGACGCCCTCCGGAAGGCGGGGCTGACCGGCTGATCGGTCCGCGGCTCGGACGGCTAAGGTCGTCCGGTGACGTCCTCGACGCCCCGACACCGCCCCGATCTCGTGATCCGTGCGGCGAGCATCCCGCGACCCGACGGACCGGAGCAGGTCGACGTGGCCATCGCCGCCGGTCGGATCGTCGCGGTCCAACGCACCGGAAACCAGCTGCAGGCGGCCGATGCGCCGGTGATCGAGGCCGGCGTGCCGGTGATCGAGGCCGATGGGGCGGTGATCAGTCCGGGGCTGATCGATCTGCATCTGCACGGCGGCTTCGGAACCTCCTTCGGTGACGGCGATCCGGACGGGATCGCCGTACTGACCGAGAACCTGGCGCGACGAGGCATCAGTACCGTTCAGGCATCCCTGGTGTCGGCGACCACCGAGCAACTGGACGCCATGATCACCGCCATCTCCGGTGCGGTCGGATCGAGGCCCGGCCGAGCGACGATCGCAGGGATCCATCTGGAGGGGCCCTTCCTGTCCCAGGACCAGGCCGGCGCCCACGACCCGGCCGCGCTCCGCAGCCCGACAGCCGCCGACCTGGAGCTGATCGCTGCCGAGGCCGACCCGCTGACCATGATCACCCTCGCCCCGGAGCTGCCGGGAGTGCCCGAGTTGATCAGCCGCTGCAGCGAACTCGGCATCGTAGCCGCGATCGGGCACAGCAACGGCGATCAGGACGATTTCGATGCCGGCGTCGCCGCCGGCGCCAGCCACGTCACCCACCTGTGGAGCGGGCAGTCGACCTTCACCAGGAGGGGGCCCTGGCGGGTGCCGGGGATCCTGGAGGCCTCCCTGGCATCCGGTCTGACGGCCGAGATCATCGCCGACGGCAAACATCTGCCGCCGACGTTGCTGGAGCTGGCCCGACGGAGCGTCGCCGACCGGCTCGTCGTCGTCTCCGACGCGACACCCGGCGCCGGCATGCCCGAGGGGTACCGCTATCCGCTGGGCACCGTGCACTGCCGGGTGCAGGACGGTGTCGGGATGGTCGACGGTCAGCAGGTGTTCGGCGGCAGTACCACCCTGCTGGACGAGATGTTGCGTCTTCTTGTCCAGGACCTCGGGTGGCCGCTGCACGAGGTGTTGGCGATGATGACCTCGACCCCGGCAGCGGTGCTCGGTCGCAGTGATCTCGGAGTGATCAGCCCCGGAGCCTGCGCCGACCTGGTGCTGTGGAATCCGGACCTGACGGTTCGGGAGGTGATCATCGGCGGCCGGCGGCTCGGCCGCGATGATCAGCCGCGGTGAGGTTCAGCTGATCCGGCGGCGGTAGACCGCGGCCGCGGCCGCGTAGGCGGCGATCAGGATGACGACCAGCCAGACCAGGGCGATCCAGATGTCGTTGCCGACCGGCTGTTGGCTGAAGAGCGCTCGCAGCGTGTTCACGATCGAGGTCACCGGCTGGTTCTCGGCGAACCAGGCGACCGGCCCGGGCATCGAATCGGTGGGCACGAAGGCCGAACTGATGAACGGCAGGAAGATCAGCGGGTAGCTGAACGCGGTAGCGCCGTCGATGCTCTTCGCCGACAGCCCGGCGATCATCGCGACCCAGGTCAGGGCGAGGGTGAACAGGACCAGGATGCCGGCGACTGCCAGCCAGCCGCCGATACCGGCCCCGCTCCGGAAGCCCATGATCAACGCGACTCCGATGACGAGCGCGACCGAGACCAGGTTGGACACCAACGAGGTCAGGACGTGTCCCCACAGCACACTCGACCTGGCGATCGGCATCGACTGGAAGCGTTCGACGATGCCACCCTTCAGATCGAGGAAGAGCCGGTAGGCGGTGTAGGAGATGCCGGAGGCGACGGTGATCAGCAGGATCCCGGGCAACATGTAGTCGATGTAGGACTGATCGCTGCCGATGTTGATCGCTCCGCCGAAGACGAAGGTGAACAGCAGCATCAGGGCGATCGGTGTGATCGCGGTGGTGATGATCGTGTCCGGGCTGCGCAGGATGTGGCGCAGCGAGCGGCCGGTGAGGACACCGGTGTCGGCGATGACGTGACTGGTCATCGGACTTCCTTTCCGGTAGGAGCTGTCAGGTCGGGGTCCTCGGTGTCACCGATCAGCGTGAGGAACACGTCCTCCAGCGACGGCTGCTTCTCGACGTAGCTGACCTCGGCCGGCGGCAGCAGTTGTTTGAGTTCGGCCAGGGTGCCGTTGGAGATGATCGTTCCCCGGTGCAGGATCGCGATCCGGTCGGCGAGTTGCTCGGCCTCGTCGAGGTACTGGGTGGTCAGCAGCACGGTGGTGCCGTTGTCGGCCAGGTGCCTGACGGTCTGCCAGACCTCGTTGCGGGCCTGCGGGTCGAGGCCGGTGGTCGGCTCGTCGAGGAAGATCACCGACGGGTCGCCGATCAGACTCATCGCGATGTCCAGCCGGCGCCGCATGCCGCCGGAATAGGTCGATGCCTTGCGGCCGCCGGCGTCGGTGAGGGAGAACCGCTCGAGCAGGTCGTCGGCAACGGCACCGGGGTCCGACAGATGGCGCAGCCGGGCGACCAGGACGAGATTCTCCCGACCGGTGAGGATCTCATCCACCGCGGCGAACTGGCCGGTCAGACTGATCGCTTCCCGGACCTGTTGCGGCTGCGTTGCCACGTCGAAGGTCTCGACGGTCGCCGTGCCGGCGTCTGCCTTGAGCAACGTGGACAGGATCCGGACCAGCGTCGTCTTGCCGGCTCCGTTGGAGCCGAGCAGGGCGAAGATGCTGCCGGGTGCGACGTCGAAGTCGACGCCGCGCAGCACCTGCACGTCCTTGAAGGACTTCTCGATGCCCTGGACCCGGATCGCGGGTCCGTTCGGTGCGTTGACGGCGGTCGTCATTGCGGTTGCTCCTGACTCTCGGCGTGCTGGATCGCGTCGTTGAGCCGACGCTGTTCCTTGCTGATCCAGGCGCTGATTCCGTAGTTGCTCTTGAACGTCTCGACGAATTCGACCGGGTCGTCGCCGACGATCTGTTTGATCGGCGTGCCGTCGGCCGCTGCGCGTTCGAACAGGTCGCCGAGGTCCTCGATCATCTGGATCAGGTACTCACCGTCGGCCGGGCCGGTGTACATCAGATACCGTTCGATGCCCTCGACCGCGGTGCGGTAGCCGGCCGGCAGCTCGCGTACCCGGGCCTTGTAGGCCCGCCAGCGCTTCTTGTCCTCCAGGGATCCGGTGAGTGCTTCGATCCAACGGGGTGCTGCCATGATCACTTTCCTTCTTTCTGCGGATGTGCGTGTTGGTTGCGGAGTTGTTCGATGCGTTCGGCGAGGAAGCTCCAGGTCGCCCAGAACTCCTCCAGATAGGCCTCGCCGCGGGTGTTCAGCGAATACACCTTGCGCGGGGGGCCCTTCTCCGACGGCACCTTCTCCACGTCCACCAGTCCGCGCTGTTCGATGCGGACCAGCAGGGCGTAGATCGTGCCCTCGGCGATGTCGGTGAAACCCTGCTCGCGCAGCCAGGCCGTGATCTCGTACCCGTACGCGGACCGGCCGGCCAGGATCGCCACCACGATGCCCTCCAGGGTGCCCTTGAGCATCTCGGTCGCCTGTTTGCCCACGACCCCCTCCTCACTACTCAGCGTTGATGACTACCAGTACATAGTAAGCACGAGTACCGGTATTTAGCAACACCGAGTAGCGAGGTTTCTCGGCGGAGGGTCTCAGAAGGTCTTCCAGGCTCCGTCGTTGTCGGCGCTGAGTTGGGCGGTCAGCGCGATGCGGGTGGCCAGGATCGACTGTGCGGTCGTGACGGCCGGCTGCTCGCCGGTCCGCAGCGCGTCGAAGTAGAACTGCACCGGTCGGGTCGGCGTCGCGAGCTCGAGGGTCCGTTCCGGTGTGTTGCGGGTGGTCACGGTGACCCGGTGTCGCGGCCAGTCGACATCGGCGGTGCCTTCGGTGCCGACGATCCGCATCCGGTAATCGCCGTGCACCGCTGCGGCATCGGGCTGCAGCCAGTTGGCGTCGATCATGGCCAGTAGGCCGCCGGTGTCGATGATCAGCCCGACCTGATCCGCGAACTCCGGATGGTCAGTGACGCTGTGGTTGCCGGTGATCGCGGCGACCCGGCCAGACGTCGCGTCGGTCAGTCGGAGCAGGATGTCGATGTCGTGCACCGGCAGGTCATTGGCGATCCCGCCGTAGCCGTGCCGGCTGAAGAACCAGTCCGGTCGAGTCGGTTGCAGCAGCTTGTGCGGTCCGGTGCTGCTCAGCTGGACCAGGTCGCCGAGTTCCCCGGAGTGCACCACCTCGGTCAGCGCCAGGGTCTCGGGATAGAACCGCTTGTCGAACATGATCGCCAACGATCCCGCTGACTCTGCGGCGGCCCGTTCGATCGCTCGGAGTTGATCAAGGCCGGTGCACATCGGTTTGTCGACCAGGACCGACATCCCGCGTTGCAGGCAGTCGATCACCAGCTCGGCGCGCCGGCTGTAGACGCCGCAGACGACGCCGACGGCTGCCGGGTGCTCGGCCAGCGCCCGATCCGGGTCGGCGTACACCGGTGCCTGGACGGCGCGGAGGAATCGCTCACGCGCAACCGGATCCGGCTCGGCCGCTGCGACGACCCGGACGTCGGCCGTCGCGGCTGCCTCGGTCAGCAGGTAGTCGACGTGCGGGTGCGCGGCGCCGAGGACGATGGTGTCGATCATGAACCGCTCCTTGATCACAGATCCGGATCGCGTTGTCAGACAGGAAGATCCGCCGCTGCCGATCGATCGAGGTAGATGCCGGCCCGGTCGCGGTGCTGCAGGATGCTTGCCGGACAGGACGGATCCACCGCACCGGTCAGCGCTGCGGCCACCGCGGATGCCTTCCGTGGCCCGACCACGGTGCAGACGATCGTCCGGGCGGCGACCAACGGTGGGATCGTCACCGTCAGCGCAGCGGTCGGGACGTCGGTCAGGGCGGCGAAGCAGCCGTCGTCGACCTGCTGCTGTCGCGACAGCTGGTCGAGCTCGATCTGCCGGACCAGCTCGAGGTCGTCGAAATCGCTGCCGGGCTCGTTGAACGCGATGTGGCCGTTCACTCCGATCCCCATGCAGACAAGGTCGACCGGCGCCTGCAGGGCGGCGGCGTAGCGGCGTCGTTCGGACTCCGGATCGCTGCCGGGAAGGATCCGATCGAACGAGCCCAGCCCGGCCGGCAGCCGGTCGGCAAGCCACTGTCCGAAGGACTGAGGATGATCCGGGGCCAGCCCGATGTATTCGTCCATGTGGAAGGCCTGCACCGCCGACCAGTCCAGCTGCTGATCGGCCAGGGTGCTGATCATGTCCTGCTGGGACGGGGCAGAGGCGAAGATCACGCGAGCGTGGCCGGAGTCACTGATCGCGGCCCGGATGGCCTCGGCCGCGGCCAGACCGGCGGCGGTACCTGCCTCGGCGGCGCTGTCGGCGACACGGACGGTGGGCTGACGGTTCGACATGATGCGTACTTTCCTTGCCTGGTACGGATAATGGGCCGGGTCGGTGGTCAGCTCAGGAAGGTGCGGAGCCGCCGGGGTGGAGGGCCGATGCTGGCACGGACCACCAGGGCTCCCCGCAGGGTCCGGCTCCGCGATGGCCGATCGGGCGTCGTGATCAACTCGTCGAGGGTTTCGACGGCGAGCCGCCCCAACTCCTCGATCGGCGCGGCGATGGTCGTCAGCGGCGGCGTCAGGACGCGACTGATCAACACGTCATCGCAGCCGATCAGGCTGAAGTCGCGGGGGACCGAGATCCCGTGTTCGGCGAGTCCGGCGAGCACACCGCAGGCCATCAGGTCGTCGAAGGCGATGCCGGCCGTTGCACCGCTGTGTGCCAAGGCCTCGGCCGCTCGTCGGCCGCCGTCGTAGGAGGCGTCGAACCCGCCCACCTGGACGACGTCGGCGTCCGACGACGACCAGCGGCGGATCGCGGTGGCCCGTCGGGCGGCGGTCCAGGAGTCGTCCGGGCCACCGAGGAAGGCGATCCGCCGGTGTCCGCGGGCGGTCAACTCCTGGGCGGCATCACGGAGTGCCGCGGAGTTGTCGACGATCACCGAACTGAACCCGCTGCTGCGGCGATTGATCAACACCACCGGAGTGCCGCCGGTCGCTTCCCGCAACGCGGCCGGCGTGTTCAGCGGCGACGCGATCAGCAGCCCGTCCACGTGCTCGGCCAGCTCCGCCGAAAGCTCCAGCTCACGATCCGGCCGCATCTCGCCGTCCGACAGGATCACTCGCCGGCCGGCCCCGGAGGAAGCGGCCTGGGTCGCTCGGACCAGCGGTGGGAAGAACGGGTTCTCGATGTCGGGCAGCACCAGGCCGATGGCGGCGTTACGGCCGGTGACCAGGCTACGGGCCGCCTGATTGGGGCGATAGCCCACTTCGGCTGCCCGAGCCAGCACCCGGTCCCGGATCTCCGGAGTGATCAACTCGGGCCGGGAGAAAGCCCGGGACACCGTGGATGCGTGGACACCGAGATCGGCAGCCAGCGAGTAGATCGTCGGCGGCCGAGTCATCGGCCGACCTCCAGGCCGGCGGTCCCGCTGACCGTCCGGCCGTCGGCCGCGGCTCGGTAGATCCCGTCCAGGACGGACACCGTGGCCACACCGTCGTCGGCGGTGATCATCGGGCGTCGACCGGTGATCACCGCGTCCAGCACGTCGGACCACTGGGCCAGGTGTCCGGAGATCCCGATCGCCGCCGGGTCGGACGCTCCGGTGACGGCCAGGTCCGGTTCGGCCGGCCGCGGCACGGCGGCGAAATCCCAGGCACGGATGCCGTTCTGATCGATCCGGGCCGAGCCGGTCGAGGTCCAGATCGACAGCTCCGACGGCGTGCCCGGCGGCGTCGCCGTCGTGGTCGCGACCACTCCGAGGGCGCCACCGGTGAACTGCAGCGCCGCGACCGCGGTGTCCTCGGTCGCGATGTCGTGGCCGAGTGTCGCGGTCAGGCCGGTCACTCTCGTCACGCCGCCGAGCAGCCAGCAGAGCAGATCGACGTTGTGCAGTCCCTGATTCATCAGGGAGCCGCCACCGCCGGCTGCTTCGGCGCGCCAGCCGGCCTCGCGGTAGTAGTCGGGGTGGCGATACCAATGGACAAAGGTCTCGCCGAGGACGATCCGGCCGAGCTTGCCGGACGAGATCGCCTGTCGCAGGGCGACGTTCAGCGGTTCGAATCGTCGTTGGGCCAGCGGGCTGACGATCAGGCCGGATCGTTCGGCCCGATCACGGACGGCGGTGGCGCCGGCCGTGCTGACTGCCATCGGTTTCTCCACCACCACGTGTTTGCCAGCTGCCAGCGCGGCGAGTGCGTGCTCCTCGTGCAGCCCGCTGGGAGAGCAGATCGCGATCACCGAGACATCGGGATCGGTGATCAACTCGGCCGGATCCAGTCGGCGAGCCTGCGGCCAGCCGCAGTCGGCGGCCAGTGCTGCCGATCCTCCGCTGTAGGCGATCAGCCGGACCGCGACACCCGCCTCGGCCAACGAGGCGAGCGCCCGGGCATGCGTGCTGCCGATGCCGCC